>DATASA010000109.1:0-11867 GCA_036269435.1 Acidimicrobiales bacterium
CGACGCGGCTCGAAGAAGCCGGCGTGCACGTGGTCTACGGGCTGGTCAACCTCAAGACGCACGCCAAGCTCTGCCTGATCGTCCGCAAGGAAGCCGACGGCATCCGGCGCTACGCCCATGTCGCGACCGGTAACTACAACGCCGCGACCGCGCGGGTCTTCACCGACCTCGGCCTGGTGACGACCCGTCCGGCCATCATCGACGACGTGGCGAACGTGTTCAACTACCTGACCGGATATGCCAGCGCCCTGGACTACGCGACCCTGATCGTCGCGCCGGTCGCGCTGCGCCGGCGGATCCACGAGCTGCTGGAGCGAGAGGCTGACCATGCACGGGCCGGACGCCATGGCCGGGTGATCTTCAAACTGAACGGCCTGACGGACCCGGACATCATCCAGGCGCTCTACGGGGCGTCACAGGCCGGCGTCCGCATCGATCTCATCGTGCGCGGCATCTGCTGTCTGCGGCCCGGCGTACCCGGGCTCTCGGACAACATCCGGGTGCGGTCCATCGTCGGCCGCTTCCTCGAGCACTCGCGCATCCTCGCCTTCGGAGCGCGGGACCGGCGCCGCTACTTCATCGGCTCGGCCGACCTCATGCCCCGCAACCTCGACCGGCGGGTCGAGGCCATGACTCCGGTCGACGACCCCGACCTGCAAGCCCGCCTGCAGGAGATCCTCGATGTGAACCTGGCCGACGACACGCTGGCGTGGACGCTCCATGGCGACGGCAGCTGGGCCAAGGTCCCGTCGGACGCAGGGGTCAACACCCACCTCCGGCTCCAGGAGCTGGCCTTCGAGCGGGCCCGGCGGCGGCGGCCCGCCGACGCCGAGCCCGCTCCCGCGCCTCGCAGCTGAGCCGGGCATGGGACCGGGCGTCGCGGACAAGCTTCGGTCGTGGATGTGACCGCTGCGGACATCGAGGTCGTCCGGGCCGCGGGCGGGGTCGTGTGGCGCCCTGGCGAAGACGATGGCGGCAACTGCGGCGAGCTGACGGTCCTGCTCGTTCACCGCCCCCGGTACGACGACTGGTCGCTCCCCAAGGGCGAGCTGCAAAGGGGCGAGACCCACGCCGAGGTGCGGTGGCTCACCCTGGGCGAAGCCGCGGAGCGCCTCACAGACGACCGTGACCGGTCGCTGCTGAGCGCCCTCGCCGACGCGGTCGGCTGAGCCGGGCGGGCGCGACGGTGGCCATCCTCGTCGTCCGACATGCCCGCGCCGGCGACCGCGACCGCTGGGACGGTCCCGACGACGTCCGCCCGCTGACACCCAGGGGGCTGGTCCAGGCCGAAGGGCTGGTGGGGCGGCTGCGGGAGTTCACGGTCGGGCGGATCCTGTCGAGCCCCTACCTGCGCTGCACCCAGACGGTCGAGCCGCTGGCCGCCGCCTACGGGCTGTCGGTGGAGCCCACCGACGACCTGGCCGAGGGGGCCGGCGGCGCAGCGTCGGCCCTGGTGCTCGCGCTCGCCGGGGCCGGCGACGGCGCGACCGACGTCGCCCTGTGCACCCACGGCGACGTCGTCTTCGAGATCCTCGACGCCCTGGCCGCCTGCGGCGTGGACGTGCCCGCCGACCGCCCGATGCGAAAGGGGTCGACGTGGGCCCTGTCGGTCGAGGGCGGACGGGTCGTGGGCGCTCGCTACCTGGACCCGCCGAACGGGACCTAGGCGGCCTTCTCCAGAGGAGCTGTCGCGTCCTGGAAGGGGTGCTCGACCAGGGCCAGCACCCGGCTGGCCATGAACCTGGCCGTGCGCACCGGGGTGCCGCCTCGGGTCAGCTCGCTGACCTCGACGACCCCTCGACCGGTCCGCACCTCGACGCGCCGCCCGGCGCGGGTGGCCCGCACCTCGTAGGTCCTGGCTTCGCCACCGGCGTCGATGACGATCTCAACACGGTCACCTCTCATGGCATGTCCAACGCTTTTCCGCTCCCCGTTCATCCCTCCGCCGACAAGGCCCGGCCTCCGTTCGCGGCGCGCTCCTCCCGGGGTTCAGCTGGCGGCGGGAACCCCCGAGACCGACTGGGGGCCGCCGGCGCGGACGAGCTGGCGGTAGCGGCTCAGCCAGCCGGCCATGTGGCGGTCGGCCTCCCGCAGGGCGGCCGACGCCGCCGCCGCCCACTGCGTGCCGGCCTCGGTGATCCGGTAGGTGCGACGGGCCGGGCCGTTGGGCGACGGATCCCACGCCGACACCACCAGGCCCTCGCCCTCCATCGATCGCATGGCCCGGTAGACGAAGCCGCGGTCGGCGTGGCCGAGCCCCAGCGGGGCCAGCAGCGTGGGCAGGTCGTAGCCGTGGGCGGGGGCCTCGATCAGCACCAGGAGGATGGACGCCCGGAAGTGGTCCCGGGGAACGACGGCCGAATCCATGCCGTGACCATACGGAACCAACATGTTCGGCCGGTTTCCTGGAAAGGAAGGCCAGGTGAACCCTGTGGCCGACCACGTCGCCGAGCGACCGCGTGGCACCGACTCGCCCGACGTAGGGTCGAACGGCATGCGCATCGCCGCCTTCGACCTCGGTTCCAACTCGTTCCACCTGCTGGTGGTCGACGCCCACGCCGACGGTTCGTTCGTCCCTCTCGTCCGTGAGAAGGACATGCTTCGCCTCGGCGATGCCGTCGGCCGGGAAGGGCGGATCCCGCAGGCGCTGGCCGACCGGGCCGTGGCCACCGTCGACCGGTTCCGCAAGGTGGCCGTCGGGGCCGGCAGCGACGAGATCCACGCCTACGCCACCAGTGCCCTGCGGGAGGCGGAGAACGGCGGAGAGGTGGTCGACCGGATGGCCGCCGAGGCGGGAGTCAAGGTCCGGGTCATCAACGGCCACGAGGAGGCCCGCCTGATCTTCGAGGCCGTCCGGGCCAGCGTGGTCATCGATCCCGGCCCCGCCCTCTGCCTGGACCTGGGCGGCGGCAGCCTCGAGCTGATGGTCGGCGACCGCAGCCGGCTCCGGGGCCTGTGGAGCGTGCCCCTGGGCGTGGCCCGACTGACGGCCGAGCTGGTCACCGGCGACCCGCTCACCGACGACGACGTCCGTCGCCTGGAGAAGCGGGTCACGAGCACGCTGGCCCCCCTGGCCGATCAGATCGCCGGCCTCCACCCGGCCATGACCGTGGGCAGCAGCGGCACGTTCCTCGACCTGGCCTCCATGGTGGCCGCCCGGCGCACCGGAAGCGTTCCCCGCTCGGTCAACCAGTTCACCTTCAGCCGCGACGAGCTGGTGCCGCTGCACGAGGAGCTGCTGGGCATGCGGGCGGCCGACCGGGCCCGCATGCCGGGGTTGGAAGCCAAGCGGGCCGACATCATCCCGGCCGGGACCACCCTGCTCCTCACGGCCATGGAGCTGTTCGGCTTCGACCTCATGACGGTGAGCGAGTGGGCCCTGCGCGAGGGCATCGTGCTCGACGCCATCCCCCGCCACGAGGCGTCGGACTGGTCCGGCGACCCCGGGGCCATCCGGCTCAGCTCGGTCCTCCATCTGGCCCGGCGCTGCAACTGGGACGAGGTCCACGGCCGCCAGACCGCCCGCCTGGCCCTGGACCTGTTCGACCAGACGTCGACCCTGCACGGGCTGGGCCCCGAGGACCGGGAGCTCCTCGAGCACGCCTCCCTCCTGCACGACATCGGCGAGCACGTGTCGACCGAGTCCCACCACAAGCACAGCGCCTACCTGATCGAGAACGGGCGCCTGCGGGGGTTCGCCCCCCACGAGGTCGACTTCACCGCCGCCCTGGCCCGGGCCCACCGCGGTGGAGGGCCCAAGCCGTCCCACGAGCCGTTTGCGTCGCTCGACCGCGAGGCGCGGGAGCGGGTCGTCCGCCTCGCCGCCCTGCTGCGGGTCGCCGACGGGCTCGACCGGGGGCGGGTCGGGGCCGTCGGGGGCATCGACGTGGTGCTCGACGGGTCCCGGGCCCAGCTGCTGGTCAAGGCCGGGGGCGACATCTCGATCGAGTTGTGGGGCGCCCGCCGCAAGCGGGAGCTGTTCGAGCGGGTGTTCGACCGACGCCTCGACGTCGTGCCGGCCTGACGCGCCGGAGCGGGCGGTCGGGTCCGCACCCGTCCGCCCGCCCTGACCATCTCTGTCGTTTCCCTGGCGGCGGCCAGCCGCCAGGGATCGGTGCTCGTCCTAGTCGGCGGGGCCGGTGGTCAGCGTGGCCTTGGCCGAGTGCTGGCCGCCGGAAGCGTCCGTCCAGCCGATGGTCACCTGGTCGCCGGGGTGACTGCCGCTCAGCGCCGTCGTCAGGCCCGACGCCGAGGTGACGGCCTGGCCGTTGACCGACGTGATCGTGTCACCGGTGGCGAGGCCGATGTCGTCGGCCGGCGTCCCCTGCTCGACACCGGCGATCAGCGCACCGGCCGTGCTCGGCGCGGTGTTGCGGCTCCGGCCGTTGCCGTTCCCCGTGCCGGTGCCTGCGATCTGCACGCCGAGGAAGGCGGGGAGGCCGATGTGGATCGTGCTGGTCGCCTTGCCGGACTCGATCTGCTGGGCGACGGAGATCGCCTTCTCGATGGTGATGGCGTACCCGGCCGTGCTGTCGGACCGGAAGCGGGCCCCGCTGACCTCGGCCGCCGAGTCCATCCCGATCACGTCGCCGGAGGCGTTGGCCAGCGGGCCGCCGGAGTCACCGGCCTCGATGGCGGCGTCGACCTGGATGAGGTCGGTCAAGCGCTCGGCGTTGGCCCCGTTGTCGTCCGTGGCGGTGATGGTCTGGTTCAGGGCCACGACGCTGCCGGCGGCCACGCTGGGGGTGCCGCCCAGGCCGCCGGCGTTGCCGACGGCGACGACCGGGTCGCCGATCGAGACGGTGGAGGCCTTGGCCGTGGTGATCGGCTTCAGCCCGGAGGCGTTCTGCAGCTGGATGACGGCGACGTCGTCCGTCGGGTCGGTCCCGACGACCTTGGCGGTGTAGCTCTTGCCCGTGTCGATCACCGTGACGGTGATCTTGGTGGCGCCGTCGATGACGTGGTTGTTGGTCAGGATCTCACCGTTGGCGGTGAGGATCATCCCCGTGCCGGCGGCCTGGCCGTTCTGGAAGCCGAGCTCGGTGTCGATGTCGACGACGCCCTTGTCGACCTTCGCCGCGATCGTCGAGATGTCCGCGGCCGAGAGGTTGGCGGTCGCCGAGGAGGAGGTCGGGGGCGGCTGCGACTGCGAGGTGGTGTTCCCGTTGCCCCGGAACGGCCCCACCGGCACGGTGACGCCGGGGGTCGACGTCGGGGCGGTGATGCGGGAGTGCAGCGGCCCGGCGGCGAGGAACGCGGCCACGGCCACGGCGACGGCGACGAACGCCGCTGTGAGGCCGTGGACCGGCTGGCGGGGCGGGGGGGTCGACGATCCGCCCAGGCCCCAGTCGGGCGGGGCACCGCCGGTGCCGCCGCCGGAGGACGTCGGAATGTCCCACTCCATACCGGGCGGAAGCGTTGCGGTGGCGGCCGTGCCGCCGGTCCAGGTTCCCCCGGGTCCCTCGAGCGGGGCCGATGCAGAACTCTCGCTCACGGTGTGCTCCTTCGAACGACGCGGTGTCGGTCGGTCCTCCCGACCCTTCTGTACTGAGTAAGCGCCTGGTTGTTGAGATTCACCTGAGAGTGTCCTGTGAGCGGGCCACGACTTGTCGCCCTGGCCTGGTCCCTGGAACCTTCCCATCGCTCACCAGGCAAACCCCCCGGTGGCCCAGTCGAATTCCCCGCGCTGGACCAGGGCGGCTCGTGCGCGTTCCAAGGAGCCCAACCTAGGTCGGGTCGCGCTCCTACCCCGATGGGACCGGACCCGCGGCTGGGCGCTGGTCGCCTGAAGCGCTCGCGACGGTCGAGGCGGCAGGGCTGCGGCCTTCGGTCGGGGTGCCGAGGAGAGGAGCCCGCGCCGTTGGCAGTCGGCGCAGGCTCCCCCTCGAGCGGCTGTCTACGGGTGGCGGAAGCTGAGCCTCGCGCCCGACGTGGTGGCCGAGGGCGCCGTCGGCGCCGAGCCGGTGGCCGGGCCGGTGCCGGCGTGGGCAGGACCGCCGCCGGCGTTCTCCGCGGCCTCCTGCTCAGGCGTCTCGTTGGCCTCGTGGGTGGGGTCCTCGTTCGGACCGTGACCGCCGCCGTGGCCACCCCGGAACTGGCCCGAGTCCTCGGCGGCCTCCTGCTCCGGCGTCTCGTTGGCCTCGTGGGCCGGGTCCTCGTTCGAATGGAAGCTGGAACCGTTCTGGCCCCCGCCGGGCGTGGTCGTGGTGGTCTGGGCCCCGGCCAGGGTCGGGCCGAACAGGTAGGCGCCGGTGGCGCCTCCCACGACCAGGGCTCCTGCCATCGCCGCGGCGGCGACATTTCTTCGCATCAGCAACATCCTCCTTCTCGGTCGGCCCGCGGAGGGCCCGGAGCGAGCTTGCGCCCGCAACCTGTGGTGCGCCTGGGATTCACGTACGAATGTCGACGACGGGCAGTCGCAGGCGCATGCGGGTGCCGCCGTCGGCCGGGCTCTCGGCCGTGACCGACCCCCCCGATGCGATCGCCGCCTGCTGCACGATGGCCAACCCGAGGCCCGAGCCGGGCCGGCCGCGGGCACCGGCGGCCCGGTAGAAGCGCTCGAACACGTGGGGCAGGTCGCCCGGCGGGATGCCGGGGCCGTGGTCGCGCACCACCACCTCGCCGCCGGCCACGTCGACCTCCACGGGCTGGCCGGGCCCACCCCATGCCGCCGCGTTGTCCAGGAGGTTGGCCAGGGCCCGCTCGAGCTGGCCCGGCAGGGCCAGCACGACGGTCGGCGCCAGGCGGGCGGTGAAGGCGACGTCCGGCCAACGACGTTCGGTCCGGCTCACGACCGCGGCGACCACCTCGTCGAGGCGGACCTCGCTCGGCGCATCCGTGGTCGACTCGATCCGGGCCAGGTCGACCAGGTCGGTGACGAGGCCGCTCAGGTCCTCCAGCTCCCGCCCCACGTCGTCGAGCACCGCGGCCCGCCCGGCGAGGGCGGGGTCGTTGCGCAGGAAGTCGACGTTGGCCCGCAGGCTGGTGAGGGGCGTGCGGAGCTCGTGCGAGGCATCGGCCACGAGCTGGCGCTGGGCGGCCAGGGACCGCCGCAGGGCGACCAGCATCTCGTTGAACGACGCAGCCAGGTCGGCCAGCTCGTCGTTGCCTTCCACGGGCACCACGCGCTCGGGGTCTCCGGAGGTGGCGACCTCCCGCGCCGCCACCCGCAGCCGGCGCACCGGCGCCAGCGCCGATCGGGCCACCACCCACCCCACGGCGAGGGCCACGGCCACCCCCCCGGCCACCACGACGATCAGCACCTGGCGAAGCCGGCGAAGGAGGTCGTCGACCCGGTCGAGGGGCTGGGCCAGGACCACGGCGTGGTCCGGCGAAAGGCGGGCGACGTAGATGCGCAGATGGCCACCGCTGAGCCGGACGTCGTCGAAGAACGCAGGCGCCCGGCCGGCCGCCACGGTCGCGGCCCGGGTGACGTCGGGCAGGGTGAGGCTGTCGGGCCCGAGCGGGGTCACGTGGCCGGCGATGTCGACCACCTGCCCGTCGCTCGCCGGGCCGGCGGTCCCCGAGGCCAGGGTGGCGCCGCCGTTCTGGCCCGCGGCCAGACGGCGAAGGGAGTCGTCGACCTGGCCCCGGGTCCCGGCGGCGACCGTCAGGTAGACGACGATCCCGGCGACGAGCAGGACCACCGCGACCGCCCCGGCCGCCACCAGGGTGAGCCGGGCCCGCAGGGTCACCGGGTCACGGGCTCACGGGCGACGAAGGACGAAGCCGACGCCGCGCACGGTGTGCAGCAGCCGGCGTTCACCGTCCGCCTCGGTCTTGCGCCGCAGGTAGCCGACGTAGACGTCGAGCGAGTTCGACGACGGCCCGAAGTCGTAGCCCCAGACCCGCTCGTAGATCACCGATCGGGTCAGGACGAGCCCCGGGTGGTCGAGGAAGAGCCGGAGCAGGGAGAACTCGGTCCGGGTCAGGCCCAGCTCCCGGCCGGCGCGCCAGGCCTGGTGGCGACGGGGATCCAGGCACAGGTCGTCGAACGTCAGCTCGACCTCGTCGGCGTCGGTGTCGGCGTTGCGGCGCAGGAGGGCCCGCAGGCGGGCCAGCAGCTCGTCGAGGGCGAACGGCTTGGTCAAGTAGTCGTCGGCCCCGGCGTCGAGCCCGCGGACCCGGTCCGAAACCTCGGCCCGGGCGGTCAGGAGCAGGACGGGGGTGCGGTCGCGCGCCGAACGGAGCGAGCGGGTGACCTCGATCCCGTCCAGTCCGGGCATCACCACGTCCAGGACCACCGCGTCGGGCGGGTCGAGCGCGACCTGGTGCAGGGCCTCCCGGCCGTCGGCGGCCAGGCTCACCTGGTAGCCCGCCTGGTCGAGGACCCGGGCCAGCGACGCCCGCACGGCCGGCTCGTCGTCGACGACCAGGATGCGCACCGCCCCATGCTGCCCGTCCGCCGGCGCGGCGGCGAACCCTTCTTAGGAACTTCTTCGCCACGGCTCACACCGCTCTCACGGCCGAGTGGTCTCATAGGAACCCATGAGCACGAATTTCCCGCCCCCACCCCCGCCGCTCGCCGTCAACCGTCAGCGCCTGCGCTGGCTGGTGCCCCCGGCCGTCGCCCTCGCCATCGTCGCCGGTTTCGGGTTCGGACCGGGCCTGATCGGCACGGGCGCGGGCGCCGCCCCCGTGCTCCCGGCGATCAGCGCCCAGGATCTGGTCGCCAAGGCCGTGGCCGCCGACCTGCCCGCGTTCTCGGGGACGGTGCAGACCAAGACGAACCTCGGACTGCCGTCGCTCGGCTCCCTCGCTCCCGGCAGCTCCGACCTGCTGACCACCCTGCTCAGCCCCCAGACCATCAAGGTGTCGGCTGCCCCGGGCGGCAAGTTCCACCTGGCCATCCCCAACGGGCTGGCCGAGACCGACGTGATCAGCGACGGCTCGCAGGTGTGGGTGTGGCAGAGCAGCGACCAGTCGGTGGCCCACCTGGCCTCGTCGGCCGACAGCGGTGACGCCACCGCCGCTCCCGACAACGGCGTGGAGCCCACGCCCGACGCAGTGGCCAAGGAGCTGCTGGCCAACCTCGACCCGACGACCCGAGTGTTCGTGCGGGGCACAGCCACGGTCGCCGGCCGCGACGCCTACGAGCTGGTCCTGTCCCCCACCTCCAGCACGACGCTGGTGGCCGACGTCGTGATCGACGTCGACGCCGCCACCAGCCTGCCCCTGGAAGTGCAGGTGCTGGCCAAGGACGCGGGGACACCGGCGCTCGACGTCGCCTTCAGCAGCGTCTCCTTCGGGGCCCAGCCCGACTCCGCCTTCACCTTCACGCCGCCCCCGGGCGCCAAGGTGACCGAGGCGACGTCGCCCGAGCAGCTGCTGTTCGGCCAGCGCCGGACCGGCCCGGACGTCGGCAGCCCGGGCGCCCCGCCGGTCGACGGCCAAGGGACCCGCCGGCAGAAGGTCGTCCCGCCGGGCGCCGGCGCGGCCCCCGCCCCCGCATCGCCCGGGACCGCCCCGGACGCCAAGACGCAGGTGATCGGGACCGGCTGGGACGCCGTGGTCGCCATCCCGGACGGGCCGGTGTCGCTCGGCGCCGTCGGCCGCCAGGTCAGCGGGACGTGGGGCTCGGGCAAGCTGGTGACCAGCACCCTGGCCGACGCGCTGGTCCTCGACAACGGCACCGTCCTCGTCGGCATGGTCGGCCCCGACCGGCTCGAGGCCGCCGTGGCCGAGCTGCACCCGTGAGCACCGCCGCCCTCGGCACCCGGGCGCCCACCGCGCCCGGGTGGGCGGGGGCGCTCGCCATCGAGACGGTCGGCCTGACCAAGAGCCTCGGCGGCCGCACGGTGGTGGACCGGTTGAGCCTCGCCGTGCCCGAAGGCTCGGTGTTCGGGTTTCTCGGGCCGAACGGCTCGGGCAAGACCACCACGCTGCGGATGCTGCTCGGCCTGATCTTCCCGGACGCCGGCCGCATCCGGCTGCTGGGGGAGGACAGTCGGGAGGCGTCCGCCGCCGTCCTGGCTTCGGTAGGGGCGCTGGTCGAAGGGCCCGCGTTCTACCCCTTCCTCACCGGCCGGGAGAACCTGGAGCGCTTCGACGCCATCGGCCCCGGCGGGAGCCGCAGCGACCGGGCGGCGCGGATCGAGGCGGCCCTGCACCGCGTCGGCCTGTCCGGCGCCGCCGACCGCCGGTTCCGGACCTACTCGCTGGGCATGCGCCAGCGCCTCGCCCTGGCCGGCGCCCTCGTCCGCAGGCCCCGGCTGCTGATGCTCGACGAACCGACCAACGGCCTCGACCCGCAGGGCACTCGGGAGGTCCGGGCCCTGGTCCGCAGCCTGGCCGTCGACGGCACGACCGTCTTCTTGTCGTCGCACCTGCTGTCGGAGATCGAGCAGGTCTGCACCCACGCCGCGGTGCTGCGGGAGGGCCGCCTCGTCGCCCAAGGCAGCCTGGCCGAGCTGGGGGCGGCCACCCTTCCTGTCCTGCGGGTTGAGACCCCCGACGCCGACGCCGAGACCGCGGTGCGGACCCTGCACCGGCTGCCAGGGATCGGCGTGGTCCGCAGCGACCCCGAAGGCGTTCCCGGCACGGACTCGGTGATCCGGGCCGAGCTGGTCGGCGCCGCGCCCGAGGACGTCGCCGGTGCGCTGGTGGCCGCCGGCGTGCGCCTACGGGCCCTGGTGACCGAGAAGCCGAACCTCGAGGACTTGTTCGTATCGCTCACCGGGGAGGGCTTCGATGTTGGCGAGTGAACTGCGGCTGCTGTTCGGCCGGGCCCGCACCCGAGTGCTGCTCGTCGTCCTGGCGTGCGTGCCCGTGCTCCTCGCGGTGGCCGTGCGCCTGTCCGGCGGGCCGGATCGGAACCAGGGGCCCGACTTCCTCTCCCAGGTCTCCCACAACGGCGTCTTCGCCGTCCTGGCCGGGCTGACCGTCACCATGCCGTTCTTCCTGCCCCTCGCCGTCTCGATGGTGGCCGGCGACACCGTGGCCGGCGAAGCCGGCATGGGAACGCTGCGGGCCCTGCTGTTCCGCCCGGTCGGGCGCGCCCGGCTGCTGGCCACCAAGTACGCAACCGCGGCCTTGTTCTGCCTGGTGGCGACCTTCGTGATCGCCGGCGCCGGCCTCCTCGCCGGGGCCGTCCTGTTCCCGCTCGGGCGGGTCACGATGCTGTCCGGCGCCACCGTCCCGCTCGTGGAAGGGATCGGTCGGGCCCTTGGCGCGGCCGCCGTCGTCGGGCTCTCGATGCTCGGGCTCGCCGCGGTGGGCCTGTTCGTCTCGACGCTCACCGAGTCGGCGATGGCGGCCATGGCCGTCACCGCCGGCGTCGCCATCACCAGCGAGATCCTCGACGCCATCCCCCAGCTCCGAGGCATCCACCCGGCGCTGTTCACCCACCAGTGGACCGCGTTCGGCGACCTCCTGCGGACATCCGGCGGCTGGACGAACATCCGCCAGGACCTCTTCCTACAGGTGGCCTGGGCCCTGGTGTTCGGCCTGGCCGCATGGGCACGCTTCACCACCAAGTACGTCCTGGCCTGACGGTCGGCCCGCCTGCCTGACGGTCGGCCCGCCTGACGGTCGCCGGTGCTCAGACGGCCAGGAGGCCGGCGACCACGTCGAAGGCGGCACCGACGGTCGGGATGTCGGTCGGCGGCACGTCGGGGATCTTGATGGCGAAGGCGTCGTCGAGGGCCAGCGTGATCTCCACGACGGCCAGGCTGTCGGCGTCGAGGTCCTCCGCCCATCGGGCCTCGGGGACGACGCGGGCCACGTCGACGTCCAGCACGTCGGCCACACAACCCTGGAACGTCTCGAACGCCTGGGCCCGGTCCATCGCCGTCCGACCCTACCGCCCGGCGGCGAGGCGGTAGCGCCGGCATGGGAACGACGCGTACTGTCGGCGGACGATGCGCCCG
>DATASA010000110.1:0-82990 GCA_036269435.1 Acidimicrobiales bacterium
GTTGATCAGGGCCTTGGCGCTCGAGGAGAACGGCACTTTCGTGACCCGGATCTTGCGGCCGGTGGCGAACGCCTCGGCCTCGGCCACGCCGACCTCGGCGATCTCCGGTTCGGTGAAGACGGCCTGAGGCGCCTTGTCGTAGTCGAGGTGGCGGTGCTCGCGCGCCTGGAGGCCCATGACGTGCTCGGCGATCTTGCGGCCCTGCATGGCGGCGACCGAGGAAAGGGGCAGCCGGCCCGAGACGTCGCCGGCGGCATAGACATGGGCCAGGTTCGACTGGCAGTGCTGGTTGACCGGCACGTAGCCACGGCTGTCGACCTCCACGCCGGCCTCGGCCAGGCCGAGGCCTTCGGAGTTGGGCACCGAGCCGATGGCGATCAGGGCGTGGCTGCCCCGGGCCACCCGCCCGTCGTCGCAGCGCACGGCGATCCCGTCGCCCTCCCGGTCGATCCCGACGGCCCGCGCGCCGATGAGGAGCCGCACGCCCCGGCGCAGGAACTCCTCCTCCAGGGCGGCGGCCACCTCGGGATCCTTCTGGGGCAGGACCTGCTGACGGCTCACGACGAGGGTGACCCTGGACCCGAACGAGGCGAACATGTGCACGAACTCCACGCCGGTCACGCCCGAGCCGACCACGATCAGGTGCTCGGGCATGGACGGCGGGGGATAGGCCTGGCGGGTGGTGAGGACCCGATCGCCGTCGGGCTGGCACCAGTCGGGGATGCGAGGGCGGCTGCCGGTGGCGACGAGGATGGCGTCCGCTTCCAGCTCCTCGGTCCCGTCGGCGGTGTCCACCACGACCGAGTGCGCTCCGCTCAGCCGACCGCTCCCCCGCAGCAGGCGGACTCCCTGGTCGGCCAGCAGGCCCTCGACCGCCAGCCGCAGTCGGTCCTCGATCGTTGCGATCTGCACCTTGAGGGCGTCCACGTCCAGTGCCGGCGTGAGGGGGGCGAGGCCCATCCCGGTGACCCGCTCGACGAACGACATCGCCCCGCCGGTGGCGATCATGGCCTTTGACGGGATGCAGTCCCACAGGTGGGCGGCGCCACCGACGACGTCGCGCTCGACCAGGGTGACCCGGGCGCCGTGGCGGGCGGCGTGGGTGGCCGCCTGGTTGCCCGCCGGCCCTCCTCCCAGGATGACGAAGCGCACGGCCACGCCCCGAGGTTAGGGGGACGGCCGGTGAACGGCCGACAGCAGCGATGCGTACGACCGCACGAGCAGGGCGCGCTCCTCGTCGACCCGCGGGCTGCCGAGCTCGCACCCCTCGGCGACCCACCGGTCGGACACGTCCATCGCCTCGGCCCGCAGCACCGCGGCCAGCGCGACGTCGGCCGCGTCGGTGCGGTAGAGAAACGCGTACAGGCGGACGAGGGCGTCGACCAGATCCTGGCGGGTGCGCCCGTCGCCGTTGCTCGCCGGCCCGTGCTGCACAAGACGGTGGGCCCGCCACCAGTCGACCTCCAGGCGGGCGGCCTCCGCCGTGTCCAGCGCCTCGCCCGAGTCCTCCGCCACCAGCCGGTAGAAGCGCTCCATGCACCGGCGGGCGCCGTCGGGGTCGTTGTCGATCGGTGGCGCCCACAGCTGGTTGGCCCGCAGGACGAGCCAGGCGCCACGCAACGTTCGGCTCCAGCTCATGCGGAACCCGGCCCTCACCAGGCCGATCGATGCGACCAGCAGGGCCGCCCACTCCCGGCGGTAGTACGTCACCCACGCCCGGCACTCGAGCGCCCCCAGCCGCCGGGGGTCGAACGACCGCATCGGGCTCACCCTGCTCACGGCACCACCTCCATCCCCGTTCGGCACGGAGCCTCCATCCCCGTTCGGCACGGAGCCTCCATCCCCGTTCGGCACGGAGCCTCCATCGCCGTTCGGCACGGAGCCTCCATCGCCGTTCGGCACGGAGCCGGGTCGCACCTCACGGCACGACCTGGAGCTCCTCGGCGAAATGGCAGGCAGAGGGGTGGCCCTGGCCCCGGTCGACGAGAGCCGGGACCTCCTCGGCGCAGATGTCCCGGGCCTTCCAGCAGCGGGTGCGGAACCGGCAGCCGGACGGCGGGTCGACCGGGCTCGGCAGGTCGCCGGCCAGGACGATCCGTTTGCGGCGGCGCTCGGCGCCCGGGTCGGGGATGGGCACGGCGGAGAGCAGCGCCTGGGTGTACGGGTGGCACGGGTGGGTGTAGATGTCGTCCCGGGAGCCCGTCTCCACGATCTGGCCGAGGTACATCACCGCCACCCGGTCGGAGATGTGGCGGACGACCGACAAGTCGTGGGCGATGAACAGGTACGACAGGTGCAGTTGCGCCCGCAACTCCTCCAGCAGGTTGAGCACGCCGGCCTGGATGCTCACGTCCAGGGCGGAGACCGGCTCGTCCAGCACCAGGACGTCGGGCTCGAGAGCCAGGGCGCGGGCCACGCCGATGCGCTGGCGCTGGCCGCTGGAGAACTCGTGCGGGTACCGGCCCGCGTGCTCCGGGCGCAGGCGGACCAGCTCGAGCAGCTCGCCGGCCCGGGCCCGGGCCGCCTTGGACGACATGACGTGCACGATCAGGGGCTCGGCCACGATCGACCACACCTGCATCCGGGGGTTCAACGACGCGTAGGGATCCTGGAACACGATCTGAAGGTCGGCGCGCAGCTTGCGCAGGTCCTTGCGGCCGAGGCGGAGGACGTCCCGGCCGCGGAACAGCACCTGCCCCGACGTCGCCTCGACCAGCCGGACGACACAGCGGGCAGTGGTGGACTTGCCGCACCCCGACTCCCCGACCAGTCCCAGCGTCTCCCCCTCGGCCATGTCGAAGGACACGCCCGAGACCGCGTGCACCTTGCCGCCGCCCCGAGCGGGGAAGTCCTTGACCAGCTCCCGGACCGAGAGGATGGGATCGGCCACCGTCTACGCCTCAGGCCCGGTGGCGACCGGCCCGAGGTCCTCGGCGTAGTGGCAGGCGGCCTCGACCGTTGCCACCGGGCGCAGCGCGGGGTCGTCGACCGTGCAGTTGGGCCGCTCGTAGGCGCAGCGGGGATGGAACGCACAGCCGGCGGGAAGGTGGAGCAGCGACGGCGCACCGCCGCCGATGGAAAGCAGTGGCCCCCGCCGGCTGTCGGTCAGGCGGGGGACGGAAGCCAGCAGGCCCCGGGTGTACGGGTGTCGGGCCTGGTTGTAGACCTCGTCGACGGGCCCCCGCTCGACCACCCGGCCGGCGTACATCACGGCCACGTCGTCGGCCAGGCCGGCGACCACGCCGAGGTCGTGGCTGATGAGCACGATGGCCACGCCCTTCTCCTGGCGGATGCTCCGCAGCAGGTCCAGGATCTGGGCCTGGATGGTGACGTCGAGGGCGGTGGTCGCCTCGTCGGCCACCAGCACGTCGGGGTCGTTGGCCACGGCCATGGCGACCATGGCCCGCTGGCACATGCCGCCCGAGAACTGGTGCGGGTAGTCGCGCACGCGCCGGTCGGGCTGAGGGATGCCGACCAAGTCGAGCAGCTCGACGGCCCGCTTGGACGCCTGCTTGCGGGACACGTCCGGATGGTGGATGCGGATGCCCTCGACGATCTGATGGCCGATGCTCTGCACCGGGTTCAGCGACGTCCTGGGATCCTGGAAGATCATGGCGATCGCCGATCCGCGCAGTTTGCGCAACTGCCGGGGCTCCAGCCCGATCAGCTCGCGACCGCGGTACTTGACCGAGCCGGAGACGTCGGCACCGACGCCCAGGAGGCCGAGGACGGCCAGCATCGTCACCGTCTTGCCCGAACCGGACTCGCCCACCACCCCGAGGACCTTGCCCTCGTCGAGGCGCAGGTCGACGCCCCTGACCGCCGAGACCGGGCCCTCGGGCGTCGCGAACCTGACCTCGAGGCCGGTGATCTCCAGGACCGCGGTCATCGCTGGTGAAGCGTACGCCCGCGGGCTCAGCGGCCTGCGACGTCCGGCGACACGCCGTCCGGCGTCGTGCCGTCCGGCGACGCCGGGGCCTCGGCGAAATGGCAGGCCACCGGGTGGCCCTGGCCGCGGTCGACCAGCGCCGGCTCCTCGACCGCGCAGATCTCCTGCGCCTTCCAGCACCGGGTCCGGAACCGGCACCCGGACGGCGGATCGAGCGGGCTCGGCACGTCGCCGGGGAGCACGATGCGGGTACGGGCCCGCTCGGTCAACGGGTTGGCCGACGGCATGGCCGACAGCAGGGCCTGGGTGTACGGGTGCGACGGGCGACCGAAGACGGCCTCACGGGTCCCGGTCTCCACCAGCTTGCCGAGGTACATCACGACCACCCGGTGGGAGATGTGGCGGATGACCGACAGGTCGTGGGCGATGAAGACGTAGGCGACTCCCAGCCGCTCCTGCAGGTCGGCCAGCAGGTTGATGACGCCGGCCTGGATGGACACGTCGAGCGACGAGATGGGCTCGTCCAGGACCAGGAGGTCGGGTTCGAGGGCCAGTGCCCTGGCGATGCCGATGCGCTGGCGCTGGCCGCCGGAGAACTGGTGCGGGTAGCGCCCGATGTCGTCGGGGTCGAGCTCGACCATGCTCATCAGCTCCTGCACCCGCGCCCGGCCGGTGCCGCGGTACTGGTGGTGGATGCGCAGCGCCTCGGCGATGCTGGCCCCGACGGTCATCTGCGGGTCGAGCGACGCGTACGGATCCTGGAAGACCATCTGCAGCCGCCGGCGGAGCGCCCGGAGCGCTTTGGACCGGGCAGTGAGCACGTCGGTGCCGGCGAAGCGGACGGTGCCGGCGGTGGCCGGCAAGAGGCCGAGGAGCAGCCGGGCGGTCGTCGACTTTCCGCATCCCGATTCGCCGACCAGGCCGAGGGTCTCGCCCTGGCCCACGTCGAAGGACACCCCGCAGACGGCGTGGACGTGCTGCGCGGCCCGGCCGAGCAGGCCGGACCGTACGGGAAAGTGCTTGACCAGGCCGTCGACGTGCAGGAGCGCGGCACTGGTCGCCACGGTGGCGTCGGCCGTCATCCGGATTCCACCAGCCGGTCGCTGAAGTGACACGCCGAGCGGTGCCCGTCTGCAGCCGCGCCCGGGCTCGGGCGCAGCTCCGGAAGCGCAGAGGCGCACGGATCCGGCAGCTGGGCGTAGGGGCAGCGGGGGTGGAACGCGCACCCGCTCGGCACGTCGATCAACGAGGGCGGCTGCCCGGGGATCCGCGCCAGGCGCTCCTCCTCCCGGTCGAGGGTCGGCATCGACGCCAGGAGGCCCTTGGTGTACGGATGGGCGGGGTGCAGCAGCACCTCCTCGACCGTCCCCGACTCGACCACCTTGCCCGCGTACATCACGACCACGCGGTCGGCCACGCCGGCGACGACACCGAAGTCGTGGGTGATGAGCACCAGGGCCGAGTGGGTCCGCCGGCGCACGTCCTTCAGGACCTCGAGGACCTGGGCCTGGGTGGTGACGTCCAGCGCCGTGGTGGGCTCGTCGGCGATCAGCACGTCGGGGTCGTTGGCCATGGCCATGGCGATCATCGCCCGCTGGCGCATGCCGCCGGAGAACTCCTGGGGGAACTGGCGGGCCCGCTCCTCGGGCGTGGGGATCCCGACGAGGCCGAGCAGCTCGACCGCCCGGCGGGCGGCGTCGCCGCGGGAGGTCTCCGAATGATGGACCCGGATGGCCTCGGCGACCTGGCGGCCGACCCGGTGCAGCGGGTTCATCGCCGCCAGCGCGTCCTGGAAGATGAGGGCGATCCGATCGCCCCGGACGGCGCGCAGGTCGGCCTCGGGAAGGGTGAGCAGGTCGCGGCCGCCGAAGGTGACCGCACCGGTCACCTCCGCCGTCGCCGGAAGCAGGCGCAGCACGGACAGGGCGGTCACCGTCTTGCCGGAACCGGACTCCCCCACGATGCCCACCACCTCGTCGGGCCAGATCGCGAACGACACGCCGTCGGCCGCCTTGACCACGCCGTGGTCGGTGCGGAACCGGACGTGCAGGTCGTCGACGGACAGCAAGGGCTCACCGGGAGCGGTCATTTCGGCCGGCCGTCAGATCTCGCGGGTCTCGAAGGCGTCCCGCATTCCCTCGCCGAAGAGGTTGGCGCTCCACGCCACCAGGAAGATGGCCACGCCGGGGATGATGAGCAGGCGGGGGGCGACGAAGAAGTACGTGCGGGCGTCGGCCAGCATCGAGCCCCACTCCGGCGTCGGCGGTCGGGCGCCGAAGCCGAGGAACGACAGCGTCGACGTCAGCAGGAGGATCCGGCCCACGTCGAGGGTGCTCAGGACGACCACCGGCCGCACGATGTTGGGCAGGATGTGCCTCCAGGCGATGCGCAGGCGGGACGCGCCCAGCACCCGGCTGGACTCGATGAACTCCCGCTCGCGCAGCGAGAGGGTGGCGGCTCGGACGACGCGAGTGTGGCGCGTCCACCCGAGCACGGCGATCACGAAGATCAGCTTCGCCGTCCCTGCGCCCAGGAGGGCGATCGTCACCATCGACACGATCACGAGCGGCACCGCCTGCACGATGTCGACGAGCTGCATCACCAGGCGGTCGATGATCCCGCCGCGCATGCCGGCCAGGACGCCGAAGAAGCCGCCCACGACGGTGATGATGGCGGTGACGGCCAGCGTCAGCAGCACGGAGGTCCGGCCGCCGTACAGGATCCGCGTGAGGACGTCGCGACCGAGGCCGTCGGTCCCGAGAGGATGCGACCCGCTGAAGCCGGCCAGCCGGTTGGGGACGTTCACGGCATAGGGGTCGTCCGGGGCGAGCCAGGACGCCAGGTACAACGGAACGGTCACGAGGACCAGCAGCAACCCGCCGACGACCGCAGCCGGATCGCGCAGGAACCTCCGCAGTGGCGCCCGGGAGCTGGCGCGCCGGCGGCTCACGTCCGGGCCCCCAGCCGGACGCGGACGTCGACGATGGGATACAGCAGGTCGACGGCCAGGTTGACGAGGATGACCATCGCGCCGGCCAGCAGGACCACTCCCTGGATCATCGGGTAGTCCGACGACCCCGCCGACTGCAGCGTGAGGTTGCCTATCCCCGAGCGCCCGAAGATGAGCTCGACCACAATCGCCCCTTCGATCAGGTTGGCCAGGATCGAGCCCAGCACGGTCAGGACCGGCAGGGCCGCGTTGCGCAGGGCATGGCCGAGGTAGATCCGCATGTCGGCCACCCCCTTGCTCCGCGCCGTACGGACGTAGTCCTCGCGCAGCACCTCGACCAGCGAGCTCTGCAGGAGCCGGGCGACCAGCGCGGTCGGGAGGGCGGCGAGGGTCAGCGCGGGCAGCACGATGCTCTTCAACCCGCTCTGCCCGACGACGGGAACCAGGTGCAGCTTGACCGCGAACACGTAGATCAGCAGGTAGGCGAGGAAGAACCAGGGCACCGAGGCCCCGGACAGCTCGACGGCCCGTAGCGCCTGCTGGGACCACCGGCCCTGCAGGCGGGCGCCCAGCATGGCCAACGGAAGCGACACGACGACGATCACCAGCACCGCGGCCAGGGCCAGCTCGATGGTCGACGGCAGGGCGGCGCGGATGGCGTCCCCGACGCCGCGGTGGGTCAGCAGCGACCGCCCGAGGTCGCCGTGGAGGGCCTTGCGCAACCACCGGCCGTACTGGACCAGCAGGGGCTTGTCGAAGCCCAGCCGGTGGCGGACCGCGTCGATCTGCTCGGCCGTCGGGAACACCTCGGGCGGCAGGCCCGCCGATGCCAACTTGCTCGACGGGTCGCCCGACGCCGAGCCCAGCAGGAAGCTCAGGAAGGACAGCCCGAAGAGCGTGGGGACGGCCAGCGCCAGCCGGCTGGCCGCGTAGCGGCTGTGACCCCCCACGTCAGGGGCGGCCGAGATGGATCTCGGCCGCCGCTACGCGGCCGGACTGCGTCGACACCGCCCTATTGCGATGTCGACTTCGTCAGGCTGACCCAGCGCTGGCTCGTCTGGCTGGGGTGCGGGTCGCCGAGCTTGACCTTGCTCGACATCCCGTAGATGCGGTACTGGCCGACGACCGGGATCACGATGTTGGTCTGGTCCTGGTTCACCAGGATGGCCATCATGTTGCCGGCCGCCTTCTGGTTGTCGGCCGGGCTCTTGGCGTTGTTGGACGCCGGCACCCACTGGGAGTCCATCGGGCCGAGCTTGGCCGGGGTGTGGGTGTCGTCGCTCGTCGTCGCGCACGGCGTGTTGCCGAACGGGAAGACGCCGCCGCCGTTGTTCTTGCCGATGACGCCCGTCGAGACGTCGTTCACCGGCGGGCCGATGGCGTTGGTGCCGTCGGCCGGGGCGAACCGGAAGTTCGTGGCACTGGAGCACGCCTGGCGCAGGACCGGGAGGAAGGCGGCGTTGGCGTCGTTCTGGTTCGGGAGCTCGAGGTCGAAGTCCCACATCGAGCTGTTGTACATCTGGCCCCGGCCGACCGTGCCGTCGGTGCAGGTGACGGCGCCGTCACAGGCGCCGCGCTCGGTCTTCAGGTCGACGCCGATGGTCTTCATCTGCGCCTGCAGCAGGTCGTACCCGGACTGGGGGACCAGGGAGATGCCGATCAGGTACAGCGTCAGGGGACGACCGGTCGTGAAGCGGGCGTCGCCGTGCCAAGCCCGGATCTCGTTGCTGGCGCAGGCCGTGTTGGCGCCCGGATCCTTGCCGCCGCACGTCCAGCCGTCGGCATCCAGGATGGTCTTGGCCTGGGTGGCGTCGGTCTTCAGCGGCGGCACCATGTCCTGGGAGGTCCCGAGGACGCCCGGAGGCGACATCCACCGGCCGGGTGCGGCGTTGCCCGAGTAGATCGCGCTCACCACGGCCTGGCGGTCGATGCCCAGCGAGACGGCCTGGCGGACCTTGGCGTCGGTGCCGATGTTGAAGGTGTAGTTGGCCGGCGTCGACGGGCCGACCAGGGTGAGGTCGGGCTTGTCGGGCGACGTCTTGACCACCTTGTTCACGTAGATCAGCGAGTTCTGCCCGTAGGGGGCGCTGACCACCTGCTTGCCGTTGGCCTTGACCGCCTCCGTGTCGAGGGGGTTGATGTCGATGTCGAGGTCGTACGTGCCGGCCTGCAGGCCCGCGGTGCGGACCGCGGGGTCGGCGATGAACGTGTAGTTCATCCCGTGCACCTGGGCCCCCGGCGTGCCCCAGTAGTTGGGATAGGCGACGAAGGCCGCGGTGCCGCCGCCTTGAGGGGTGGTGGGCTGGTAGTTGACGTACTGGAAGGGGCCGGTCCCGATCGGCTTGCCGGTCGTCAGCGGCGTGGCGGTCAGGTTCGGCATGCCGAAGACCTCACTGCCGTCGGCGATGCCGCCGGTGCTGCCGTCGAGGTGGCGGCCGAGGTTGCGGGGACTGGACACCCCCGGCGTCTGCATGGACGCCGGGGCGGGCATGGGCTTGCCGGAGCTGTCCCGCAGGACCTCGACGATGGCGCCCTTGGGGTGCACGACCTGCTCGGGGAAGCGCAGGTTCTGCGTCCGGGGCGTGATGTCCACGGTGAAGTCGTCGATCTTCTCGACCGAGTCGAACCCGCACAGCGTCAGGTTGCTGGTGCAGCCGGCGGTGGCGCCGGGGAGGGCCAGGCTGAAGGCCAGGGTGTTCTCGCCGTCGGACGGCGAGCCGCTGAGTGGCTGGCGGTCGCGCCACGTCCAGATGACGTCGTCGGCGGTGAAGGGCTGGCCGTCCTGGAACGTGACGCCCTGACGCAGGTGGAACCGCCAGGTGTCGGAGCAGAAGGGCCGGTCGGCGACGTTGCCGCAGGTCGGGTACGGGGTCGGCGTGGTGGGCAGGGCCGCAGGCGTCGTTCCCACCCCCTTGACCGTGTTCCGGTTGGTGCCGACGGGGATGTCCTCCCAGCTCGCGGCCAGGCCGGGCTGGAGGGTGAAGTCGGAGCCCATGATGACGAGGGGCTCGTTCAGGTTGGAGTTCAGCGGATAGGTGAAGGCGCTGGACGAGTAGCCCGGGCCCGACCCGCTGTCGCTGGAGATCCACTGGTCGGCGTTGGCGGCGACGTTCACCGTGCCCGTGGCCACCGAGAACGCCGAGCCGGGCTTGCCGTCGGTGCCGCCGTTGAGGATGACGTCGGTGTCGGCCAGCGGGGCGGCGAGGAACTTGCCCGAGACGAGCTGGTCCATCGTCCCGTAGGTCCCGTTCTTGGCGTGGTACGCGTCCTCGGCCGAACGGATCTTGCCGGCGTTGTCCTTGGTCGACGGCGAGCTGCTGCTACACGACGCCGCCGTGCCGGCGAGGACGACAACGCTCAGAAGGCCGACGAGCGGCCGCCGTCGGGCACTGGGAGCGCCGCCGTCGCCGTCGCCGAACTGCCGCCGTCGAATGCGCCGCCGCAGGCCCGATACGCGCTGCATGATCCCCCCCTGCCGATGGACAGGCTCCATCCGGCGACGGATATCCTGCCACCCCATTCTCCGCCTTGCCCGGATCCGCGGCCCGCCCCGGACCGGGCTCGGCGACTGCCGGTCCGGTCCGGGGCGACACCGGGCGTCTGTCAGGCGAAGTAGCCCTCGACGTCGACCACCACGTCGACCGAACCGAGGTTGTTGTAGATGGACACCTGACCGTTGGACCCGACCGTGGCGATGACCAGGTTGGGGACGGTCTGGCCGGCGACGAAGTTCACGTCCGAGGCCAGCGGGACCTGGGTCCCGGTCGGGAACACGGTGAGGTAGCTCTCGGGACCGGTGGCCCCGGTGGCGGTCACGTTGAGGATCACCGAGGTGACGCCCGTCGCCGGGACACCGTTGACACCCGCGACCGTGAGGTTCAGCGTGCTGCCTGCGGCGAGCGGGGCGATGATGGCGGTGCCCAGCCCGGTGCCCGTGCGGGTGTCGAGGTCACGGGCGGGGGGCAGCGCGTCGTAGCTCGTGCCGACCGCTCCGGCCGCAGCCGTCGAGTAGTACCCCTCGACGTCGGCCACCACGTCGACCGTGCCGAGGTTGTTGTAGATCGACACCTGCCCGGTGGCGCTGACCGGCACGATCACCAGGTTGGGCCGGGAGGGCCCGGCGGCGAAGTTGATGTTCGAGGCCAGCGGCACCGTCCCGCCGGTCGGGAAGACGGTGAGGAAGCTTTCCGGGCCGCTGGCGTCGGTCTCGGTGACGTTCAGGGCGACGGCGCTGACGCCGGTGGCGGGAACGCCGCCCACGCCGGTGACGGTCAGGTTCATCGTCTGGCCTGCCGCCAAGGGGGCGATCACACCACCCGTGCCGGTACCCGAGCGGGTATCGAGGTCACGGGCCGGGTTCAGGGCGACGTACCCGGAGCCCGTCCCCGTGGTGGCCGTGTAGTAGCCCTCCACGTCGACGACGACGTCGACCGTGCCCTGGTTGTTGTACAGGGTCACTGCGCCGTTGCTGCCCAGCGTGGCCGTGACCAGGTTGGCGACGGACGGCCCGGGTGCGAAGTTCAGGTTGGAAGCGGTCGGCTGTGTCGTGCCCGACGGGTACACGGTGAGGAAGCTGGGCGCGCCGGCCGCGTCGGTGGCCGTCACGTTGAGGACGACGGCGGTCGCACCGGTGAGGGGCACGCCGCCGGCGCCGGCCACGGTGAGGTCCCGCGACGTCCCTGCCGCGAACGGGGTCAGCGTCGTGCGGGTGTCGAGGATGCGCGCCGGGGGCAGGGGGACGTAGGTCGACGGTGTCGCCGCCTGTGCGGGCATCACCATGACCATCGCCCCCAGGCTCGTGAGGGCCGCGGTCGCGGCGAGAAGGGCGGTCAGGTGCTTCTTCATAGGCTCTCCTTCGGTGGCCACCCGGGCGGGCGGCCGGTCGTCTCGCCGTGCCCAGGAGCATGGGCGGCCGACATGAGCGAAGGCTGGGGGACGACTGTGGGTCCCCGTACAACTGCATGAGAGCCAGGTGAGATCGCAACCGGCCGGGCGAGGGTGCCCGACGCGGCCGGAGCCGCCGCCGACAGCTACGCGGCGGGCGCCTGCTTGGGGTGGGGCATGCAGAGCTCGTCGTACTCGGCGATGACGATCTCGCCCGCGTCCGGGCCGCACGCGGGGCAGGCCGGGTCCCGGTTGATCTTGAACGTCCGGAAGGACTCCTCGAGGGCGTCGTAGGCCATCAGCCGGCCTATCAAGGGGTCGCCCAGGCCGAGCACCAGCTTGATGGCCTCCATGGCCTGGATCGAGCCGATGATGCCGGGCAGCACGCCGAGCACGCCGGCCTCGGCGCACGACGGCGCCATCTCCGGCGGCGGCGGCTCGGGGACCTGGCAGCGGTAGCACGGGCCGACGTACGGCGCGTACACGGTGACCTGGCCGTCGAAGCGGAAGATCGACCCGTGCACGACCGGGATGCGCTTGACCAGCGAGGCGTCGTTGACGAGGTAGCGGGTCGGGAAGTTGTCGGTGCCGTCGACGATCACGTCGTAGCCCTCGAAGACGTCGAGGATGTTGTCGGCGCCCAGGCGCACGTCGTGGGTGACGACGTTCACGTCCGGGTTGAGGGCGACGAGGGTCTTCTTGGCCGAATCCACCTTGCGGTCGCCGACGCGGTCCATGTTGTGGAGGATCTGGCGCTGCAGGTTGGACTCGTCGACCACGTCCATGTCGACGATGCCGAGCGTGCCGACCCCGGCCGCGGCCAGGTACAGGGCGGCGGGCGAGCCGAGGCCGCCGGCGCCGAGGAGGAGGACCTTGGCGTCGAGCAACTTCTGCTGGCCGGCCTCGCCCACCTCGGGCAGCAGCAGATGGCGCTGGTACCGGTTGCGCTGGTCGGCGGTCAGGGTCCGGGGCGTCGACCACGCCCGGTTCTCGTTCTTCCACTTGTTGAAGCCGCCGGCGACAGAGACCACGTCGGTGTAGCCGAGCTCGCCGAGGGTGCGGGCCGCGAACGCCGACCGGGTGCCACCGGCGCAGTAGACGAGCACGGGCGCGGCCTTGTCGGTCAGCCGGCTCTCGACCTGGCTCTCCAGGTGGCCGCGGGGGATGTGGACTGCGTCAGGCAGCGCCCCCTGCTCGTACTCGTCCGGCTCGCGCACGTCCAGGACGACGGTGGCGGGGTTGGCGGCGAGGGCGGCGGCGGCCGCCTCGGTGTCGACCTCGCGGATGGACGACTTGGCCTCGGCCAGCAGGTCACGGAAAGTGGGCATGGGCGTCGATCCTCAGGAGACGAGCGGTTCAGACGTTGAAACCCTACCGCGCAGGTCGACATTCCCGTCGCGGACCGGCCCTTGACAGCGAGAAGGGGAATGAAGAACAATGAAACGGCATGACCTCCCCCTCGATGCTCCTCTCCCCGATCTGGAGGCCTTCCGTGAGCACGGTCTCGCTGCTCCCCACCGACGTCTCGTCCGTGACCGTCCTACCCATCCGCCCCTGGCCGGACGGGGTCATCGACGCCCTCGGGCACGATCCCCGTTCGGCCTACGTCGAGCGCTTCTGGCTCGGCATCCTCGGCCCGTCGACCACCTGGCTGCTCCGCTTCCTCGCCAACGGGCTGGACGCCGCGCCCGAGGGCTTCGACCTCGACCTGGCCACGACGGCCCAGGCCCTCGGTCTCGGCGGCAGGGGCGGTCGGCACTCGCCGTTCATGCGGGCCCTGTCGCGCTGCTGCCAGTTCGACGTGGCCGAGGCGCGGGCCGACGGGAGCCTGGCCGTCCGGCGCAAGCTGCCGCCGCTCAACCGCCGCCAGGTCGTCCGCCTGCCTCCGGACCTGGCCGCGGCCCACCAGTCGTGGCAGGACGCCCAGCTGCAGACGCCGGCCCACGAACAGCAACGGCGCCGGGCCCTGCGCCTGGCCCTCAGCCTGCTCGAGCTGGGCGAGGACGTGGGCGCCACCGAGCGCCAACTGGCCCGCTGGAAGTTCCATCCCGCCCTGTGCCGGGAGGCGGCGGCCTGGGCCGCCGAGCGCCACGCCCGTGCGCTCCAGCCGACCGACGAGGATCCTGCGGCCTGATCGCCGGGCCCTGATCCGCCCGGCACAGGTCCCCCACCGTCCGCGGCGGGAGCTCCCACCTCCCGGCCCGCCGGCCCCGAGCGGCTCGGCCATACCCCCATGGCCGAGCCGCTGGACGGGGCCGCGTTCCTTCAGCGCTGGTGGCGCAGCTCCTCGGGCAGCACCAGGTCCGCGGCCACCTCGGCCTCGCCGGTGAGGGCGTCGAGCACGGTGAGCAGGTCGCCGACCGCGGCGACGTCGTGGACGCGCAGTATCTGGGCCGGGACGTTGCGCAGGGCGGCCACCGCGCCGAGCGTCCCCGCGTCGCGCCCCGCCGGCGGCCGCGCCGTGAGCGCCCCCACGAAGTCCTTGCGGGACAGGGCGAGGAGCACCGGGTGGCCCAGGGCCACCACCGGGCCCAGGTGCCGCAGCAGGGCCACCGACTGGGCCGGCGTCTTGGCGAAGTCGACTCCGGGGTCCACGACGATCGATGCCTCCGCCACGCCGGCCTCGGCCGCGACGGCGACGCGCTGGGCCAGGAAGGCGGCCACCTCGGCGGCGATGTCGGCGTAGAGCCCCGGCTCCTGGCGGCGGACGAGCGGCGGCGCGGCGGTGTGCATGACGACCAGGGCGGCACCCGCCGCCGCGCACAGGCGGGCCAGGACCGGGTCCCGCAACCCGGAGACGTCGTTCACCAGGTGGGCACCGGCGGCCAGGGCCGCCTCGGCGACGGCCGGTTTGAACGTGTCGACCGACACGAGGATCCCCGGGCATCGGGCCAGCACCTCCCTCACCACCGGGACGACCGCGGCCGCCTCCGCCGACGGCTCGGCCGGGGATCGGCCGGTGATGGCCGACTGCGCCCCCACGTCGAGCGCCCCGGCACCGGCCGCGACCAGAGCCTGCGCCCGGGCCACCACGTCTGCCACCGATCGGGCGCCGGGGTCGGAGAACGAGTCGGGATTGGCGTTGAGGATGCCCATGAGCAGCGGACGGGCCCAGGTGAACGTCACGCCGCGCGCCTGCAGCGTCCCCCCGATCGCCGACCCGGCTGCGCTGGTCATGGACCACCTAGGCTGGCAGGCCGATGGAGGTCCTGCCCACGCCCGACCAGGAGCTGGCCTGGCGGCTGGCCGCCGTCGAAGACCGGCTGGAGGCGATCAGCGAGCGGCTGGGCCGGCTCGAGACGTCGCTGCGCGAGGCGGTGGGCGCCGAGGTGCACGGCGCGACGGCGGAGCTGCGGCGGGCCATCAGCGAGCTGGGCCGGCGCCTGGTGCAGGACCTGCCCGCGGAGCTGGGCCGCCATCGCGACGCCATCGTGGCCGAGCTGCGGACGCAACTCGCACCGCCACCGGCGCCCCCGCCGCCACCGGCTCCCGCGCCCCCCGACCTCGCGCTCGACCCGCCGGTCGACCAGGCGGCCGGGCCCGACGACGTGGATGTCGTCGACGCGGTCCCCGACACACCCGAGGCGGCCGAGCGGCGGCGCGCCCTACACCGGCGCCGCCGGCAGGCGTAGCCGGGCCCGCGAGGATGCGGATCGGCTTCGACGGCACGCCCCTGCTCGGCTCGAAAACCGGCGTCGGCTGGTACACCCACGAGCTCATCGACGCCATGGCCGAGCTCGCGCCCCAGGAGGAGATGGTGGTCTTCCCCATCTCCTGGCGCACCGCCCGTCACCTGAAGATCGACCCGCCCCACCGCCCGAACGTGACCGTCGAGCGCAAGCTGGCCCCGGCCCGGCCGCTGTGGGCCATGTGGGACCGGGTGCAGTTCCCGCCGGTCGAGTGGCTGGTCCGCTGCGACGTCTTCCACGCCACCAACTTCATCGCCCCGCCGTCGCGCAAGGTGCCGATCGTGGTGACCGTCCACGACATCGGCTTCGTGCACAACCCCGAAGCGGTGGCGCCCGGCGTCCGACGCATGGCCCGCCTGCTGCCGGCCATGCTCCGCCGCGCTTCGGCGATCGTCACCGTGTCCCGGTTCACCTGCGAGGAGCTGGTGACGTGGATGCCCGAGGTTGCCGGCAAGACGAGCGTGGTCCACAACGGCAGCCACGCCCGCCCGGCACCGCCCCCTGGTGACGGTCACGGCAACGGCGACGGCGGGGGCGACAGCCATCCCCCGTACGCCCTCATGCTCGGCACGCTGGAGCCCCGCAAGAACCTCCCCCTGGCCCTGGACGCCCTGCGTATCCTCCGCCGCCGCGGCGTCGACCTGCGCCTGGTGCTGGCCGGCGGGCGCAGCGCCCTGCTGGACGTCCCCGCGCTCCTGCGCAAGCGGGGCCTGGGTGAGCCCGAGGTCACCCGCACCGGCTACATCGACGACGCCCGGGTCTCGGCCCTGCTGGCCGACGCCAGGGTCCTCGTCTTCCCGTCGCTGTACGAGGGGTTCGGCATGCCGCTGCTGGAAGGCATGGAGGCGGGC
Organism: Acidimicrobiales bacterium; assembly: GCA_036269435.1. Classification (GTDB taxonomy): domain Bacteria; phylum Actinomycetota; class Acidimicrobiia; order Acidimicrobiales; family AC-14; genus CADCTB01. Next base: position 16,264 of record DATASA010000110.1, read on the forward strand.
GTGCCGGTGGTCGGGGTACGGGCGGGAGCGACGCCCGAGACGGTGGGCGACGCCGGGCTCCTCGTCGAGCCGGGCGACGCCGAAGGCTTCGCCGACGCCATGGAGCGGGCCGCCTTCGACGAGGACCTGCGGGCCGGGCTCATCGCCGCCGGGCACGTGCAGGCGGCCAAGTTCACCTGGGCCGGCGCGGCCGCGGCGACCCTCGACATCTACCGACAGGTGGGCGCCTGATCCACCATGCCCCCAGCCGCTCAGGACCGACGACTACTGTGTGCGGCTTGCGAATGCGAAGAGTGGTTCTCGTCGTCCTTGCCCTGGCGACCCTGGTCTCTCCCGGAGCAATCGGAAGCGCCGGAGCCCAGTCGGCTCCCTCCTCGGGATCCGTGGTCACCATCCCCTCGGTGGGTGACTCCCAGCCCACCCCGCGTGACCCCGACCGGGCCGCCAAGGACGGGCGCGAGGCCGGCCCGCCGGGCGGCGCCACCCCCGCCATCGCCGGTGAGGGCCCGGGCGCGTCGCCGTCGCCGGCCCCCCCGGGCTCCGGTTCGGCCAACCCGCCGTCGTTCGCCACCTTCCGCGTCTACGCCACCGAGTACGACCCCAACACGCCGGGCAGCGTCGAGGTGGCCGTCCCCGACAAGTGCGCCAAGTTCGCGGCCTTGAAGCTGACCACCGCGCTGAGCGCATCCGGCTGCTCGAGCGGGTACCGCCTCGACCTCGACTACCGCGTGGTGGTGAGCCGGGACAGCGGCCAGAGCGCCACCATCCCGGTCAAGGACGTCGGCCCCTGGAACGAGGACGACCCCTACTGGGCCGGTCCCGGCTCCACCCGCCCGCGCCGCCGGTTCGGCGACCTGCCCCGGGGCACGCCGGAGTCCCAGGCCGCGTTCTACAACGGCTACAACACCAGCTCCAACTGCATCAGCCTCTCCACCGGCCAGCCCAGCGGCAAGGCCGGCGGGGCCGACCAGTTCGGACGCTGCGTGCTGAACCCGGCCGGCATCGACCTGTCCATCGAGGCGGCGAAGTCGCTCGGCATGACCGACAACGGCTGGGTCACGGTGAGCTTCCTGTGGGAGCCGCTGGACACGACGGTCAGTGTCGGCCACACCGGCAAGAACCTCGACATCAACTTCGTCTCCCTCGACCGGGGCGCCCAGGCCATCCAGTGGCCGGCCAACGGCGGCAAGAACCAGCAGTGGCGGTTCATCCCGGTGGGGCCGAACGTCTACAACATCCAGGTCCAGCACAGCGGGATGATGCTCGACGTCGAGGGCGCCTCGAAGGATCCGGGGGCGCGCGTCATCCAATGGCCGGCCAACGGCGGCGTCAACCAACAGTGGAAACTCGTGCCGGTGGGCACCACCGGCGCCTTCAACTTCGTGGCTCAGCACAGTGGCCTGGTGCTCGACGTGGCCGGCGTCTCGAGGGACGACGGCGCGCCCATCATCCAGTGGCCGGCCAACGGCGGGCTGAACCAGCAGTGGAAGCCGGCGGTCACCGGAGTTTGAGCACGGCGACGTAACCCGATGCGCCTCCTGGTGGTGGCCGAGCAGCTCCGCCGCGCCGTCCCCGGAGGCATCGGAACCTACGCGCGGGGGCTGCTCGCCGGACTGGCGGCGATCGAGGAGCCGGCTCGTCCCGACGTCGGCCTGTGGGCCAGCCGCGCCCCCTCGGGGCGACCGGACCCGCTGGCCGCCCTCGGCCCGGTGTCGGCCTCGGCCCTGCCCGCCCGCGGCCAGGTGTGGGCCTGGGACCGGGGCTTCGGCACCGCCCCCGGCCGGCCCGACGTCGTCCACGCCACCTCGTTCGCCGTCCCGCCCACCGGCGCCGTCCCTTTGAGCGCCATGGTCCACGACCTGGCCTGGCGCCAGTTCCCCGACGCGTACCCGGCCCGGGGGCGGCGTTGGCACGAGGCGGCGCTGGGCCGCACCCTCGACCGGGCCGCCCGCATGGTCGTCCCGTCGGCGTCGGTGGCCGACGACCTCCTGGCTGCAGGGGCGCCTCCGGCGCGGGTCGAGGTGATCGAGGAGGGGTGCGACCACCTCCCCCCGCCGGACGACGAAGGCGCCGCCGCCCTGCTCTCCCGGCTGGGCGTCGAGGGGGACTTCCTCCTCACCGTGTCCACCCTGGAGCCCCGCAAGAACCTGCCCCGCCTGCTGGCGGCCTACGAGCAGGCCCGGGCCCGCTTCCCCCGGCCGTGGCCCCTGGTCGTGGCCGGGCCGGCGGGGTGGGGGCCGTCGCTGCGATCGGGGCCAGGCGTCGTCCTGGCCGGCCAGGTCGACGGCGGAGTCCTCAGCGCCCTGTACCGGCGGGCCCGCACGATGGCCTACGTGCCGCTGCGCGAGGGCTTCGGGCTGCCTGTTGCGGAGGCGATGTCCTGCGGCGTCCCCGTCGTGTCGAGCCCGGTACCCAGCGCCGGCGGAGCCAGTCTCGAGGTCGACCCGCTCGACGTCGACGCCATCGCCGCCGGCCTGGTCGCCGCGGCCGGCGACGACGCCCGCCGGGCCGACCTCATTGCGGCGGGCTCGGCCCGGGCTGGGCAGCTGACCTGGGCCCGGGCCGCCCGTGGCCACGTCGAGGTGTGGACAGCCATGCTGGCGGCACGGTGACTGCGCCGGTACGTGTCTCCCTCGACGCCAGCGCCATCCCCGATCCGGCGGGTGGGGCGGGCCGCTACGTGCTGGCGCTGGCCGAGGCGTTGGAACGGCGCGACGACGTCGAGGTGACGGTCGTGGCGCGGGCCGGGGACGGGGCCCGCTGGCCCCGGCTCGTCGTCGCCGCCGCGCCGGCGCCGAGGCCCGTCCGCCTGGTGTGGGAGCAGGCCGGCCTTCCCCTTCTGCTTCGCCGCCTGCGGGTCGACGTCCACCACGGTCCCCACTACACGATGCCGGTCGCGGCCGGTCGACCGACGGTCGTGACCATCCACGACCTTTCCTTCTTCACCCATCCGGAGTGGCACGACCGGGCCAAGGTCGCCTTCTTCACCACCGCCATCCGACTGGCGGCGCGACGGGCCTCGGCTCTCGTGGCCGTCAGCGCCACCACCGCCGAACTGCTCACCGAGCTGGTCGAGCCCCGCGCTCCCGTCCACGTCGTGCCCCACGGCGTCGACCACCTGCGCTTCCGGCCCGATCCGCCTGCGGCGGTGGGCGAAGGCGGCGACGAGGATTTGGCCGCCCTCGCCCGCCTCGGCGTGCGGGCGCCCTACGTCGCCTTCCTGGGCACGCTGGAGCCCCGCAAGGACGTGCCCACCCTGGTCCGGGCCTTCGACCGGATCGCCGGTGGCCGGGCCGACCTGACGCTGGTCCTGGCCGGCGCGCCCGGTTGGGGGACGGCCGCCGTCGACGCCGCGGTGGCCGGCGCCAGCCACCGCGACCGCATCCATCGGCTGGGCTACGTCGCCGAGGACGCCATCCCCGCGCTGCTCCGGGGCGCGGCGGTGGTGGCCTACCCCTCGCTGGAGGAGGGCTTCGGGCTGCCCGTGCTCGAGGCGCTGGCCTGCGGCGCCCCCGTGGTGACGACGTGCGGGACGGTGATGGAGGAGGTGGCGGCCGGTGCCGCCGTCCTCTGTCGCCCCGCCGACGCCAGCTCGCTGGCCGACGCGCTGGAGGAGGCGCTGACCCCCGACGACCGCCGCCGCCGGCTCGGCTCCGAGGTCGCGGCCCGCTCCACCTGGGAGGCGTCCGCCGCCGCCCACGTCGACGTCTACCGGTCGGCGGCGGCGACCGGCGGGTAGCCGCCGGCCCGGCGCGCCCGACGTGCGGCGCCGGCCCGCGTGCCGGCCGTCGACCCCGGCCCGACGCTCCAGCCGAGGAGGGCGACGACCACGAGCAGCGACGCCGCGGTCAGGGCCAGGCCGTAACGGACCGAGTCGGGCTGGTAGCGCAGGACGACGTCGCTCGCGCCCGGGCCGACGGGGACGGCGGTGAAGGCCACGTTGGCCCGCCGGAGCGGGACCGTTCGACCGTTGACCGTCGCCTTCCAGCCGGGGTACCGGGTCACCAGGGCGACCAGCCATCCGGGGCTGTCCCGGGCTACCCGCAGGTGGATCTCGGTGGGGTCCTCGCGGATCACTTCCACGGCCCCCGCGGCGCCGACCGAGGCCGCCACCGCGGCGTGGATGAGGACCGTCTGCTGGGGGTCGAAGTCGGGCCGCTCGAGAAGGCGGAGGGCGTCCTCGTTGCCGGCCACGGGGAGGGCGTCTCCCGGCGAGTAGTACCGCGGCGATCCACCGGGCACCCGGAAGACACCGACGCTCCCGCTGCGGCCGACCTCCTGCATGCCGACGGCGACGCCCGTGGTCGCCACGTACCGCACCCCGAGGACCTTGGCCAGCCGGTCCCAGTGGATGGCGTCGGGGACGGCCAGCATGCGGCGCTGCAGGAGGTCGTAGTCGGCGACGCCGACGCCGTCGTAGCTGGTCGGCATGTGGAGGCGGTACCAGAGGTTGGTGTCCGGGTTCATGAGCCCGTCGATCAGGACGGTGTCGGAGCCCACGGCGTCGCTCACCGCGGTCACCGCCGGGGTCACCGGATAGAAGTACCGAGGGTCGACGGTGGGGTTGTAGTGGCGGAGCAGGAAGCCGGACTGGGCGAACACCATGGCGACGAGGAGGGCACCGCCGCCGACCCGCGTCCACGACCGGCCCCGCCCGGCGACGAGCAGCCCGACCGCCCCCACTCCGGCGACGAAGGTGAGCGAGATGTACCGGATGTGCTGGCCGACCGCCTTTCGGGCCAGCGCGCTCGCCACGGTGTTGGCGGGCAGGCCCCCGAAGTAGTTGCGCAGGAGCCGCTCGGACACCAGGGCCAGCAGGAGCAGGACCGCACCGCCGGCCGCGAAGGCCGCGCCCACGAGCAGTCGCCGACCCCTGGGCGCGCACAGATGGTCGAGGCCGACGGCGGCGAGACAGCTCAGGGCGAACAGCCACACCGGTTGGCTGCGGCTCACCACGCTGAGCTCGACGAGCGGCAGCGACCCGACCACGCGGCCCAGGCCGCCGATGTCGTGGGCCCACAGGAACCACAGGGCGGCGGTGACGGTGAAGAAGGCGACGACGACACGAGGTGCCTCGGCGGCGTGGTCGCCTCCACGACGCCGGACCAGCGAGACCGCCCCGGCTCCGGCCAACAGGAGCACGAGAAGGCCGATGTAGAACCCGACCGCCTCGTTGTAGTTCGACCCGATGGCCGCGCCCCCGGGCAGCCGCAGCGTGCCCCGCAGCGGGCCGGGGTCGTAGTAGTTCGTCGCCGGGCTGCCAAAGAGGTTCGGGAAGGCCAGGAGCGTGGCGAAGCGCGGGTCGAAATGGGTCAGGGCCCGGGTGGCGCCCTCGGCGTAGGACGTGCTCCGCAGCAGGTACTCGACGAACGGCAGCGTCTGCACGCCGCTGATCCCGGCCCCCAGGAGCGTGGCCGCGCCCACTTCGGCCACCCGCCCGACCCGCTGGCGCGCCGGTCCCGCGGTGAGGCCGAGGCGAACCACCGCGTATCCCAGCACCAGGGCCATGCAGAAGAACAGCGTCTCGGGATGGCCGGCCAGGAACGCCCACGCCACGATGCCGGCGTAAGCGGCGAGGGCCGCCCACCGACGGGCGCGGTCGGCCGCGGCCCGGGCCACCTCCACCAGCCACAACCCGGCTGGCAGGCAGACGGCGGCACCCGGATGGGGCCAGTTCAGCCACAGGATGTTGTAGGCGCTGAACATGAAGGCGACGGCGCCCACGATCCCGGCGAGGTGCGAGACGCGCAGTCGGCGCAGGTACAGGTAGGTGAACAGGCCGAGCACGAACAGCTTGAGGCCGGCGGCGAGGAACAGGGCGATCCGGAAGGGCAGGGCGTAGAACGGCAGGCTGAACGGCGAGAGGACCGCGGAGACGCTGTTGGCCAGGTGGGGCACGCCGGCGGCGTTGTAGGGGTTCCAGACCGGCAGCCGTCCGTGGCTGAGCTGGTCGCGGTTCCACTCGAGCCAAGGGTGCATCTGCCACACCGGGTCACCGAGGAGCGCGTTCTTCACCGTGTAGTTCGCCGGCGCGTCCCGCAACATGGGCGACGACTGGAGGAGGTCGGTGGTGGCGTAGTAGCCGTTCGAGCTGATCGGCTGCCAGAGGAAGACCACGAGCAGTGCGGCCAGGACGGCACTGGCCTGCAGGACCTGACGGGGCGACGTCACCGGGCGGGCGAGGGGTCGCTCACGGAACCATCGCCACGGGCAATCTAGGTGTGGCCCGGTTGCGCCGCAACCGGGCTGGGGGTCAGTTCCGCGAGGGGTCCGGCGGGTAGGCGGCGAACAGGGCGAGGGTGCCCGGCTGGCGGCGCAGGACTGTGGCCCACAGGTCCTCCGGCGCAGGCGACAGGGGGTCGGCCGCGTCGGCGTCGACCACGAACCAGCCCCCGTCGGCGATCTCACGGTCGACCTGGCCCGGGCCCCAACCGGCATAGCCGGCGAACACCCGGATCTCGTCGAGCCGCGGGATCGTCTCGTCCGGGTCACTGTCCAGGTCGAGGGTGCCCACCGGACCGGCGCCGAGCAGCGGCTGCCAGCCCTCCGCTGCTCCGGCCGGGCCGAGCCGGGCGACGCAGACCGCCGCGCTCGGCGCCACGGGGCCGCCGATGAACACGACAGGCGGATGGGCCGCGGCCCGGGCCCACTCGGGCAGCGGCTCGGCCACGTCGAGCTCGCTGGGCCGGTTCAGCACCACGCCCAGCGCGCCCTCGTCACCGTCCTCCAGCACGAGCACGACCGTGCGCTCGAAGTTGGGGTCGCCCAGGTTCGGGGTGGCGACGAGCAACCGGCCCTTCAACCTTGCCCGCCTCACCGGCGCGGTGGGGGGCCGAGCAGGGACTGCTGGGCGCTGCGCAGCGCCGTCCGGGCCGACGCGACCAACGGGCGAATCTCGTCGGACAGGCGGGCCTCCACGTCGTCGAGCACCGGGTCCACGCGCTCTTCCACGTCGGCCGCCAGCCGGGACAGCCCCTTCTGCAGCTGGCGACGACGGACCTGCGCCTGCTGGAACCCGAGGATCCCGAGGCCGACCGCCGTGTACATCGCCTCCCGAAGGTCGCTCCAGTCGTCCACCCCACCAGCAAACCACGCCCGGACCGCCACCGGTGCCATAATGCTCCGCCCGCATGGCCACCATTTCTCAGCCGCCGGGCGAATGGGCGGGCGCCGACCCCCGGTACCGGGGCTACCGGCCCACCCGCCGCGGCGTCCTCCTCGACCACCGCATCCGGGTCGCCATGAGCCTCGTCCGGCCGGGCAACGTTCGCCGGTTGCTCGACCTGGGCGCGGGCGACGCCTTCGTCACCGCCCGGTTCGGCGAGGCGGCCGGCGCCGCGCTGGCGGTGGCGGTCGATGTCGGCGAACCGGCCCCGCTCGCCCCCCTCGCCCGCCCCGTGGCCCGGGCCGCGGCCCGCCTGCCGGGACCGCTCCCCTTTCCGGACGGCTGCTTCGACGTCGTCGTCAGCCTGGAGACGATCGAGCACCTGCTCGACCCGGACGAGCTGCTGTCGGAGGTCCGGCGGGTGCTGGCGCCCGGCGGGTACCTGCTGCTGTCCACCCCCCGCCTCGACTCGCTCCTGATCGTGGGGTCGCTGCTGCTGGGCGAGCAGCCGCCCGGCGTCGAGGCGTCGTCCCGACGACGGTACGGCAGCCGCTTCGGCGAGCACCGACCCTCGGGCCACGTCCACCTGTTCACCAAACGAGCGATGGTCGAGGCCATGGCCGCCAACGGGTTCGCGGTCGACGCCTACCGGGAGGGCCGGTTCAGCTCGAGCTGGTGGCAGGCCGTCCGCTCCGACCGGCGCCCCGGAGCGCGTGACCTGGCCATCGCCGCCGTCTTCGCCGTCTACGATCTCATTCCCGTGCGCAAGGACGTGATGGTCCTGCGGGCCACGCCCGTCGAGACGGTGCCCCGATGACCGACGACCACCTCGACTACCAGCGCACGTTCTACGACCAGCACTTCGCCAAGCGGGAGGCGGCGGTGCGCGAGCAGCTCGCCCACCCGCTGTTCCGGTCGTTCAACGACCGGGTCGCGGCCCGCGTTCTCGACGTCGGCCTGCCCGCCGGTCGACCGGAGCGCACCGTGCGGATCTTCGAGCCGGGGTGCGGCGACGGGCTGCTGGGCTCCGCCCTGGGCCGGGCCGCCGCGTCGCGTGGCCTCGACCTGGCCTACACCGGCTCGGACCTCAGCCAGGCCGCGCTGGAGCTCGCCGCCACCGTGGTCAGCGGCGACTTCCGCGTGGGCGACGGCACCCAGGTCCTGGACGCCCTCCCCCGCCACAGCCAGGACATCGTGGTGGCCAAGAACCTGCTCCACCACCTCGACGACCCTGCCGGCTTCCTGCGGGCCGCGGGCCGGGCCCTCGTGCCCGGCGGGCGGGTCATCGCCTTCGAGCCCCTCATCGGGTGCCCCCAGTTCCTGCTCTTCAACCTCCTGGCCGCCAAACGCGAGCGCCACTACTTCAAAGGCCAGCGCCGCAACCGGGCCGCGTTCGAACAGGCCGGCTTCGCCGGCGCCACCTGCGAGCGGTTCAGCTGGCTGCCCTACGAGCTGGCGTTCGTCATCCGCCCGAACGTGTTCCGCCGGCTGTTCTCGACCGAGAACCCGGCCACGATCCGCCGGGTCTCCGACCTGGACGACCGCCTCACCGCCAAGGTCCCATGGCTGGCCTGCTACGCGGTGTGGGTGGGCACCGCGGCCGAGGCGGCCGGCTCGGGTTCGGCCGGCATGAACGGCTCGAACAGGATGTAGCGGTGGTGGGCCAGTGCCGGGGCGATGGCCCCCGGCATGTGGCGCTCCAGCAGGCCGATCCGGTAGACCCGCTCGTCGAGGTCGGGCTGGTCACCCTTCAGGAACGGCAGGATCGACCAGGCCCACACGCCCTCGCCGTCGCCCTCGCCCGTCCCGTCCGGGTTGGCCGCCGGCTCCTTGGAGCGACCGAGGGCGGCGCGCAAGACCTTGGCCAGCGGCACCGACGTGTCCGGGAAGGGCGGGATGTCGAACAGGCCGGTGTCGACCGCCGTGTACCCGGCCCGTTCGGCCGCCGCCGTCGTCAGGCGGCTGTCGAGGGCGTCCTCGTTGAGCCGGTCGAACAGGTCCTTGTGCCAGAGCTTGGCCCGCATCTTCAGGAAGACGTTCTTGTTGGGCACGCAGCTCAGCACGCCGCGGCGCGCCCAGCGCGCCTGGGCGTCGAGCACCGCCGCCGGGTCGTCGAACCACCACAGGGCGGCGAAGCTGAAGACGAGGTCGTACTCGGCCGACAGCTTCTCGGGCCACGTCGCCGGGTCGGGGCCGGGCACCAGGTGGATCTCGGGATCGAGTCCCAGCTCCTGCCACAGCTTGCGGACGGCTTCGAGGCGCTCGGCGTCGAAGTCGAGCAGGCCGACCCGGATGCCCCGGCGGGCCAGGAACACCGCGTCCAGCCCGGGGATGCCCATCATCCCGAACGCCGGCGCGTGCAGCACGCTGGTCGAGCCCGTCCGGGCCATCGCCGCGTCCAGGACGTCGGCCAGCGCGAACCGCTCGTACACGGTGCCCAGTCCCTCGTCGTTGTCCTCGAAGTAGCCCCGCCAGTCGAACCCGAGCGCGGCGGCCTGGCCCTCGGGCGCGTCGGCCTCGAACCCGGGCACGGTGCGCTTCGGCTTGGCCTGGGCCTGGGCCGCGGCCAGCCAGGCCCCCGTGGCCCGCAGCCCGTCGTCGATGGCCACCTGCGGGCGCCAGCCCAGCTCGGCCTCGGCTCGGGCCCAGGAGTAGCAACGATCCCGGGTGGCGACGTCGACCCCATGGACGTTCAGCGGTGGCTCACCGCTCAGCCCGGCCAGGGACCACACAGCCTCCAGCCCCTTGGCCGCCGGCCGCAGGACCGCCGCCGGAAGGCCGAACGAGGGCGCACCCAAGCCCGCCCCTTCCGCCAGGCGCCCGAGGATCTGCTCCATCGGCGTGGCCTGGGCACCGCCGAACACGAAGATGCCGTCGCCCGCCGTCCCCAGCAGCCGCAGAGCATCCACCAGGTCGTCGACGTGCAGGAGGTGAATCCGGTTGCGGCCCGTGCCGGGGAAACGGCGCACGCCCTTCGACATCAGGCGCACGGCGCGGGCGAGCATGCCTTCGCCGTCGCCGGGCCCGTAGGTGATGGTGGGCCGGGCGATGACCGACGTGCCGTCGGGGCGGGCGGCGACGAGCTGCTCGGCGGCCAGCTTGGCCCGGCCGTAGGGGGACGCGGGCTGCGGCGGGGTGGCGTGGTCGGCCGGCCAGGGGCGGTCCCAGCCGTAGACCGAGGTCGAACTGACGTAGACCAGTCGGCTGTCGGCGGGGAGGACGCCGAGCAGCTTGGCCGTCCCGCCGAGGTGGGTCGAGTGCATCTCCGCGGCGGAGCCCCGGTAGCTCCCGGCCAGGTGGTACACGAGGTCGCAACCCTCGGCGGCCCGGCGCAGGCTGTCGTCGTCGCCCATGTCGGCCCGCACGATCTCCAGCGACGGGTCGGCGGCGCGCAGGCGCTCGGCGCCGGCGTCGGAGCGGGCCATGGCCCGCACGTCGGTGCCGGCCTCCCGCAGCGCGCCGACCAGTCGGGAACCGATGAAGCCGGTCGCCCCGGTGACGAGGACGGTCACGAGCGGGCGTTCACGGCCGTCGCCACCTGGTTGTGCGTGATCGCGTGGGCCGACTGGGCGGCCAGCGGCTTGGGCTTGCGGACCATGCCGGCGGCGATGCGGGTGGCCGCTCCCGGGTCGACCAGCAGGTTCGTGTATGCGGCGTTGGCCAGCGGGCAGGCGCAGTGGCGCTCGCGCATCCAGGTCCGGAACTCCTCCGCCTCCGGCGAGAACCAGACCGTCGGGAAGTCGAAGTCGGCGTCGCGCAGGTTCCCGAACGAGCGGGCCAGCACGCAGCAGGACCAGACGTCGCCCTCGGCGCCGACGTGGACGGACAGGAACCCGGCATGGCACACGGGCATCGCTTCCGTCTCGCCCTCCAGGAAGCGGGTGACCCGGCCGTAGTACTCGTTGCGGACCGAGCGGGCGGCCCGGGCGACCATGCCGTTCGCCGCGTCCTCGGCGTCGAGCACGGCGGCCGCGGCGACCCGGAACTGCCGGGCCTTCGGGCTGATGCCGGTGTCGATCGTCTGCAGCTCGACCCGCTCCTCGGCCGGCTCGGCGATGTAGGAGTCGGCGCCCAGCTTGGTCAGGTTCTGGGCGATGGCCGGGAAGTCGTCCTCGTTCTCGCTCGACACGACCGTGTGGACGCCGACGGTCAGGTTCGGCAGGTCGAGGGCCCGCAGGCCGGCCAGCGTGCGCATCATGCGGGGCCAGGACCCGGGCGCCCCTCGGATGGTGTCGTGCCGCTCGGGGACGTGGTGGTCGATCGACAGGTTGATCACGAGCTGGGTGCCGGGCGCCTCTTCGCAGATGCGCTTGACGCCGGCGACCACCCGCTTGGTGAACCAGCCGTTGGTCGGGATGTTGACGATGGCGGGCTGGCAGGTCTCGATGGCGCTGAGGATGATGTCCGGCAGGTCGCCCCGCAGGAACGGCTCACCGCCGCTGAACGTCATCCAGACCGGCGACCGCCCCAGCGACCGGAACACCTGGGCCCACTCGTCCGCCTCGAGCTCCTTGACCTTGCGGTCGTAGACGTTGCAGGTCTGGCAGCGGAAATTACACCTGAAATTGGTACTGATCGTGACGTTGACGGGCAGCAGGCGGGGCCAGCCGTGGGCCCTCCAGGAGCTCGCCGCGGCCAGCGAGTACCCCGTCTGTGTCAAGCGGCGGAGCCTTGGTGCTCGCGACCATGTCCCAGACATGGTTCTCCCTTCCCTGCATGTAGTCGAGACGAGCTCTGGCCCGGGCGTACGCCTCCATGGCCACAGCTCCTGCCGTCCATGCTAGGCGACGGGGTGAGGTTCCCTCCGGCTCGGTCCGCACGTCGTTCCAGATCTCCAGCACCAGCAGCGTCGGGCGCAGGCTGGGGACGGTGTACTGCTGGCGGTACCGCAGCCACAGGTGGCCGGCGTGGATCTGGCGTCGCTGCTTGAGGAAGTCCTTCTTGCTGTTCGGGCCCCGGTTCGAGACGACCGCCTGGGGGACGTAGGCCGAGCGCCACCCGGTGGTCTCCAGCAGAGCCTGGAAACACGCCTCGTCCACCGACGTGCGGGGAAGGGTGACGATGGCCTCCGTGCGCAGCGCGAGCATCTCGCCGAGCTTGGGCTGGTGCAGTGCCAGCCGGTGGTGCAACCGCCACATGAGGTGGACAGCGTGGCCGATGGCCGAGTCGGGGGGGTTGACCGGCACCGGCCGGCCACCGGCCAGGCCGACCCCCGGTGCCCGCAGGGCCTTGACCAGGTGCGCCATGGCGCCGGGCTCGGGAAGGACGTCGCCCGAGACGATGACGGCGAACGGCAGCGTCACCTCGCCCAAGCCGAAGTTCACCGCCGCGGCCTTGCCGGACCGCTCCGCCTCGACGTAGAGCCGGACCCTCCCGCCGGACCGCTCGGCGACCTCCAGCACGGTGGGCACCGTCTCGTCGTCGCACGCGCTGGCGACGACCAGGACCTCGCCGACCTCCGGCTCGTCGAGGAGGCGGGCGAGCAGGACGCCGATGTTCGGCCCGTCGTTGTGGGTCGGCACCACGACGGAGGCCACGCCCGGGCTGTCGATCTGGGGCGCCGGGCGGGTCGCTCCCTGGGGGCCGACCAGCACGGCGACGGCGGTGTCGTGCTCGGTGACGGGTTCGAGGAGCCGGCGGCGCGTCGAGTACCTGGACGCCCAGTCGACGCCGCGACGCAACCCTGAACCGGACATCACACCCGCTTCCCCCGGTGACAGTAGGTGCGGGGAGCATAGTCTGTGGGCGACCGACCGCTCCGGCCGAGTCTCCGGACGACCCGGACCCCTGGATCAAGGACCTCGTGCGCCCTCGCCTCCTCCCCCTCTGCATCGTGCTGCTCGGCGTGCTCCTCCTGGGCGGCGCAGGCGTGGCGGGAGCGGCGCCGGCGGCGACCCCGCAGAACCGCAGCGCCCAGGTCACGTCCTCCACCCTCGTGGTCGACCGGACGCCCGTCGCCCCCGCCACTCCCCCGGCGCACTCGCACCTGTGGGTCGGGCTCGTCATCGGCGTCTTCGGCGCCCTCGGACTGGTGTGGTCCCGGGCGTTCCGCCCTCTGGACCGGTCCGAGGACGCCCCCGGGCGGTCGACCCGGTGAGCGCCTCAGCGGCCATCCGTCCCGACACCCCCCTGAACCCCTGGCTCGAGGACCGGCTGTGGAAGCTCGGCGCCGACGGGCCCGTGCTCGACGTGGGCTGCGGCCGCGGCTACTGGCTGGAGCGTATCGGCGGCGCCGGCCTCGCCGTCGTCGGGGTCGAGCCCGATGTGCAACGGGCGCGGCTCGGGGCCGCGTTCGCGCCCGTCGCCGCCGGCGACGGCACCCGTCTCCCGCTCGCCTCGAGCACCCTCGGGCTGGTGTGGTGCATCCACGTCCTGCACCACCTCCCGGATCCGGCCGCGGCCCTGGCCGAGTTCAGGCGGGTGCTTCGCCCGGGCGGGCACCTGATCCTGGCCGAGACGGTCGACGACAACCCGATCGTGCGCATCGGCCGGCGCATCCACCCCGAGTGGGACGGCGTCCACATCCACTCACGCTTCACCGGGGCGACGCTGCTCGGGCTGGTCGCCGGAGCCGGGTTCGACGTGGTCGACCGTCGCCAGCACAGCCTCGTCTCGTTCGCGGCCTGGGGGCTGCCCGCCGGCGGCCGCCGTGCCTGGAACGCGCTGGCGCGCGTCGAGGGGCTGCTTCCGGCGTCGACCAGCCGGTGGGGCGCCCACGTCGAGTGCGTCGCCAGGGCGGCCGGCTGAGGCGGGGCTCCGCCGCCGCGACCGGCCGGTGAGGCGGGCGACGCGGCGGCGCAGCGGCGGGCACAGCAGGAACAGGCAGATCAGGAGTGTGATCCCGGTGACGACCCGCCCGACGGTGGCCGCGGTCGTGCGGTGGAACTCCAGCTTGACGAGATGCTGCCCCGGGCCGACAGGGACGCCCAGGAAGCCGCCGTCGGCGGTCACGACGGGCGCCGACTTCCCGTCGACCGTCGCCACCCACCCGGGGAAGTCGCTCTCGGCCACCACGATCAGCGACGCCCGCGACCCGTTCGTCTGGATGCTCCAGCGCCCCGGCGCGGTCGGCGTGGCCACCAGCTGCGTGCCCGACGGGTCGGCCGCGGCCATGCGCGGGTAGAGCGGCGAGAACGCTGCCGCCACCTGGGGATGGAGGCGGTCGCCGAGGATGAGGTTGCCGGCCCCGCGGGCGTCCGAGGTGGTCCACATCTGGGGCGCGTCCTTGGTGGCGCAGCCGTCGCAGGTCATGGTGAAGGCGTAGGTCCTGCCCGCAGAGTCGGCGATGGGGTCGAAGGCGAAGCGGGTCATCCCGTTCTCGTCGATCCCGCTCGGCTTCACCCGCAGGATCTCGGGCCCGAGCGACACGCCGTCCGCGCCGACCTCGTGCAGGGCCAGCTCGGTCGCCGCGGTCGCGCCGCCGTCGAGCCACACCGCCACGCCCTCCAAGCCCCCGACTCGCGACGGGAACACGGCGCCCGTCGGCTGGACGACGGGGATCAGCGTCCGCCCCGACCGCACGCCCACCCACGGCGACATGCTGCAGGCGATGGCCAGCTCGTTTCCGAGCCGGTCGGTGCCGCGCTGCGGCGTGGCGAGCGGGTCGCATGCGTCCGCCGGCGCGATGGTGCTCGGACCGAGAGCCGACAGCGCGCGTGCCGTCGACGCACCTCCGGTCACGACGCCGACGTTGCGGCCGGCGAGGGCCACGGCCAGCTCCGGCGAGACCGTACGGTCGTCGACCACCGCGACCTGGTCGTACGCCCGCACCATGGGCAGCACCCTCGGATTGGGCTCCAGCTGGAGGTCGCTCACCTTCTCGTCTGGCTGGTTCACGCCGGTGAGCAGCTGGGCCGAGATGTACGCGGTGGCCGAGAGGCCGAGAGCGGCGTCGCGGTAGCCGGCGGGAGACGCCTCGAGCACCTCGCTCGTCAGCCCCCACACGTCCGGCGCGGCCAGCGGGTGCGGCCATCCGACCGAGAGGTCGGCCCGGGCCTTGAGAAGGGCCTCGTCCGTGCCCGGGTCGCCGAAGTACGGGGTGGCGATCCTGTACGAGTTCTGGACGCTGTTCAAGGTGGCCGCCGCGGCCTGGAACGCCTGGGTGTCGTCCGGCGGCCGAAGGGTGTAGAGGCTGCGGTACGGCGCGATGTCGATGAGAAAGGCGATCATCACGACGACGGCCAGGATCGGCCCGAGCGCCGGAAGCCGGCGGGGCCGGGCCATCGCCCACCGTTCCACCAGCGTGAGCGGGAAGGCGCCGGCCAGCGCCACCGCGAGCGCGGCAAGCGGGTAGAGCCGGGGAAAGCGGATCTCGGTGAGGAACGGGATGAGCCGCTGCGCGGCGGTGATCGGCGTCACGAACGGCAGGACGAACAGGAACACGGCGAGGCACCAGGCCGCGATGGTCCCGGCCCGGCCCAGGTCGAGACGGCGCAGGAAGTTGCCGCACATCAGGCCGACGACCAGGCCGAGCACGACCATGACCGGTGCCCGGGTGGCCGACGCCAGGCCGCCGGCGGCCAGCGAAACCGTCCCCATGGACATCCAGACACCCATGGCCGCGACGACCAGGATGGCGCTGAGCGTGCCGTCGGCGTCGTCGTCGCGGCGGGCCAGCCACACCACGGTCACCGCGGTCAGGGCGACGCAGACGACGCTCAGGTAGAACGCGCTCGCCGCGGCCTTGTCCATGCGGAGCGCCTGCTGGGCCACGTTCTGGAAGTCGATGGTCCCGGACAGCGGCGTGGCCCGGCTCATGAACGCCTGCGGGCGGCGGCCCAGCGCCCCGGCGAAGAACTCCAAGCCGTTGCGCACGTCGGCGGCCGGCGTGAGGATGAACGACTTGGAGCGGGCCACGAAGGCGAACAGCCAGTGGGCCGTCACCCCGAGGCCGATGAACACGACGGCTCCGGCCCGGATCATGACGCCCTTCGGCCGCAGCGGCCCGGGCGCGGCTTTTCGCGCTCGGGCCAACTCGACGACGAGCAGGATCCCGCACAGCATCATCAGCGAATAGGTGTGCTCGGCCTGCTCCAGCACGGCCGTGCCGATCAGGAGCCCGGCGATGGCGATGTACTGCGGGCCCTCCCGTCGCAGGGCCCGACCGAGGCTCAGGATCAGCCACGGCGTCGCCGCGAAGACCCACAGCGACGGCTCGTGGCCGAACAGGGCGCCGTGGGACGCGAACAGCGGGTGCAGGCCGTACAGCAGTCCGGCGGTGACCGCCGGCCACGTCCGCCCCCACAGCGCGCGGGCCAGGACGAAGGCGCCCCAAGCCGCCACCACTCCGGCGGCCAGGATGCCCAGCTTGACCGCCTCGTCCGGGCTGAACAGGGCGGCGAGCGGCAGCAGCACGACCAGGTGGAAGGAGCCGACGAGGTCCCAGATGGGCGTGCCCGACCAGAGGTCGGGTATCCACGCGGGAATGCCGTCGCCGGCGCGCCAGTGCTTGAGGATGATCCGCAGCCACAGCGAGACGCCGGGCCCGTCGCTGATGATGGTCCCGTGGCGCCACCCGCCCGTGAAGGCCAGCACGGCCAGGGCCAGGAAGGCGAAAACGGCGACCGTGACGAGACGGCGGCGACCGAAGGCCTGGAGCCACCCGCTCGGCCGGCGCCACCTCGCGGGAGCCACCTCCGAGTCCGGTCGCGCCGGGATCATGGTCTCCGTTGGGACCTCCAGGGGCTGCATCGGGCCGAGGCGGGGCGGTTCGGCGGTGAGGAAGGGATCAGCCGGCCGACGGTACCACCGGCTCCATTTGCCCACCGGTCGCAGGGACGCTCATCGTGCCGCGACCGACCGCCGCCTTCCGGTCACGAGGTCACGCAGGCCTGCGCCCGTCACCAGGACGAATGCCTCGGCGACGATGCGGGTCGACATCTTCGACCGCCCGTGCCGGCGCTCCAGGAACACGATGGGAACCTCGATGATCGACCGGCCCGCACGGGCGAGGAGGTGGGCCATCTCGACCTGGAACCCGTAGCCATCGGCTCTGACGCGGTCGAGATCCAGTCCGGCCAGGGCCTCGGCGCGGTAGGCCCGGAACCCCGAGGTGGCGTCGGCCAGCGGCAGGTTCAGCACGACCGCCGCGTAGCGGTTGCCCCAGCGCGACAAGGTGCGGCGGAACAGCGGCCACTGCGGCGGAATGGAGCCCCCCGGCACGTAGCGGGATCCGATGGCCAGATCGGCGCCTCTCTCGATGGCCTCCAGCAGGGCCGGCAGCGACGCCGGATCGTGCGACAGGTCGCTGTCCATCTCGACCAGCACCTCGTAGCCCTTCTCCTGCCCGTAACGGAACCCGGTGCGGTAGGCACTGCCCAGCCCGGACTTGACGGGCCGGACGATCACGTCGACCCCTCCCAGCTCGCCGCCGGCCGCTTTGGCCACGTCCGCAGTCCCGTCCGGGCTGGAGTCGTCGACGACCAGCACGTCAGCGTCCGGTGCCGCGGCCCGCACCCGCTGGAGCACCTCGACGATGTTGTCGGCCTCGTCGTAGGTAGGCAACACGACGAGGGCACGCACCGACAAACTGTAGGATTCCGTGGTGCCCGACGCCAGGCGTGAGCCGCCCGGTGGGCGCGGAAGCGTGAGCCGGCGGCGGGGTCGGTGGCGGTTGGTGCTCCCGCTGGCGCTGCTCGTGGGCGCGTGCTCCAACAGCGGTGGCTCGCCGACCGCCCGTTCGCCCGTCGTCTTGCGGCCGGGTGCGGCCGACCATGCCGTGCTCAATGGATCCGGCTCGACGCTGGCCGCCAACGTCGTGAACCAGTGGGCACAGCAGTACCGGGCCATCGCGCCAGGCGTGACCATCAACTTCCGTGCCGAGGACGCCCGCACCGCGACCGCCGAGCTGCAGTCCGGCACCGTCGACTTCGGCGTCTCGGAGTCGCCCGCCCTTCCTGCGGCGCGGATCGACATCGCCGCCGTCCCGTCCGCCGCCACGGCCGTCGTCGTCGCCTACAACCTTCCCGGGGTGCCGGCCCTGCGGCTCTCGGCGCCGACGCTCGCCGGCATCTTCGGCGGGTCGATCACGTCGTGGGAGTCGCCGGAGATCGCAGCCGACAACCCGGGCGTCGCCCTTCCCAACGCCGCCGTCGCCGTCCTCAACCGCGCCGACCCCTCCGGGGCCACGCTCGTGCTGTCGCAGTTCCTCCAGGGCTCGGCACCCGGGCGGTGGACGGTCGGATCGGGGGCCACCGTCGCCTGGCCGGTCGGTACGCCGGTGACCGGCGACGCGGCGATGACGGCCGCCGTCACCGGCAAGGTCGGGGCGATCGGCTACACGTCGGCGGACGAGGCGGGCACCGCCGGCCTCCGGGTGGCCATGATCAAGAACGCGGCCGGCAAGTTCTCGACTCCCACCGCCGACTCCATCGACACCTTCCTGCTCAGCGCGGTCGGGACGCCCGACGACCTCGATCTGAAGGTGGGCTACGACAACCCTGCGCCGGTGTCGTACCCCCTGAGCGCGTTCACCTACATGCTCGTTCCCAAGGCCCCGCCGACGTCGACCAAGGACGTCGCCCTGCGCAACTTCCTCCAGTGGGCCCTGAGCGAGGGTCAGGGCTCGACCGAGCGGGTCCGGGCCGCGCCGCTGCCCCTCCCCCTGATGGTCCGCACGCTGGAGGCGCTGCAGAGCGACGACCTCCGCCCCAAGCGCTGAGCGGGTCGCGGGCAGGTCTCAAGGGGCGCGAGGCGCGACCCGGCCCACTTCTATCCGGCGGATGCACAGCTTCGAGTGCGCTTCGAGGACGAGGTAGAGCGCCCGCAGGGAATCGACGTGCAGGGAGAAGAGGTTGGTCTGGTCGCCGCCGCGGGCGAGCTTGACCACCTCCGGAGTCGACGGTGGGCCGTTGCCGGGCGGCTGCGTCGCCATGGCCAACAGCGGCTGGGTCTGCGACGAGTACCGCAGCGCCGCGTACAGCGGGCCTCCTGTGATGGGCGCCGGCGGGCTGAACCCGATCACGGTCGTCGCGGCCGCAGACGTCACGCACACGGCCCCGTCCACGATCGCCGCCGTGGGCGGGTCGACCCCGAGCGACGCGGCCTGCAGCAGGGCGACGGCGTCGCCGCCCCCAGCCGAGGTGTAGGTGACCGGCCGGGGCGTGCCATCCGGGCCGACGTCATAGAGAGGGCGGCCGGTGACGTCGAACGTGAAGCGGTCGTCGATCACCGGGAAGACCTCCGATGTCACGTTGTAGGGCGCCAGGAACGACGGCATCACGACGTTGGGCACGGCGTCGACCACGAAGGCCCGCCCGTCCGCCGGCGCCGGCAGCCTGGCCACGCCGGCCTGCAGGCGGTCCTCGTAGTTCCGGGCCTGGCGCCCGAACCACACGCCGCCGCTGCTCAGCTCACCCGCTCCGAAGGCGCCGAGGACGGCGTAGGCCGCGACGCAGGCCCCGACGAGCGCAGGGACGATGCGTCGAACCGGGAGGGGGGCGCCCAGCGGATGCCACCGCAGGACCACCGCCCCGAGCGCGAGCACGAAGAGGTACGACGCCTCCAGGTTGTAATAGACGGTGTAGGCGATGGTCTCGGGGCTGAAGGTCCCGATCCGGGTCAGGCCGACGACGAGCGCGTTGGCCGCGAAGGCGAGGGCGAAGAAGGCCCATGCCCGGCCGCTCCCCCGGCGGCGGGCGACCGTCCAGACCACACCGGCGACGATCACCAGTTGCACCAGGACGATGGCCGCGGTGGTTGCGGTCGACCTCGACCCCTTGCCCAGGTAGAGGTCGAAGAAGCCCGGCCCGACGACCCGCAGCCACAACGTCGACAGGTAGCGCCACAGCACCCCCACCGACGGCGTGCTCACCGCGTCCTTGTAATACGTCACGTAGATCACCAGGTAGACCGCGACCGGCGCCGCATACAGCGCCCAGGTCCGCCACTCCCGCACTGCGTCGCGGCACGTGTCGGCGAGGGACCGCTCCGGCTCGAGCAGGAGCACCCGGAGCAGGATCAGGTAGAGCGGGATGAAGACGGGCTTGATGTAGAAGAGCAGCGCCAGGACCATCGCCCCTACGGACACGGCGAGCGCCCGGGGCGACCGGGTCTTGAAGAAGCGGAGGTAGGCGATCATCGAGACGAAGGTGAAGATCGTCGCCGGTACCCGGTCGAGCCCCGACGACCACCACTGGATGACCCCGACGTGCACGATCGAGGCCCCGTAGAGGAACGTCAGCACGACCGGGCCGGGGCCGGGCCCGTAGAGCTCGGCCAGCAGCCGGTGGAACAGCAGCAGGGTGACCGCGAAGCCGAGGAGCAGGATCACCTCGGCCGCGGCGAAGTTGAAGGGGAAGAGGCGTTCGAGGAACCAGTCGCCCAGCCGGTGACCCGGCGCGAAGTGGCCGGACGTCCCGGCGAAGAGGTAGCCGGCCGACAGGCCGCGCACCTGCGCCTGGCGCAGGTTCTTGAAGTCGTCCCAGAGAAAGCCGCTGGTCGAGGTGAAGTACCCCAGCGCGACGACGGGCAGGACGATCGCGGCGGCCAGCTCCGCCAGACGGTTGGTGGGCGGACGGCCGCTCACCCGGTCGGCGCGCGGTCCAGGAGTCGCGACCCCGCACCGGGCGCATCGAGTGTCGGCGGAACGGCCGGCGGGCGGCGGCGGGCGGCATCGCGGTCGATCCGCCGTGCGAGGTTCAGGGCCGGCCGTTCGACCGCGAACCAGCTCACGGACGCGAGCAGCATGGCCCCGACCGCGCCGGTGAGCAGCAGCCGGGTCAGGCCGCCGGAGAAGAACAGGGTGCCGGTGGCGTCGTACCAGAGCAGCAGCACGAACACGTGCCACAGGTAGACGCCATAGGAGACCTTCCCGGCGTAGGCCATGGGCCTGCTCGACAGCAGCCGCTGGACGACGCCGTGATCACCCGGCGCGAACACCGCCGGCAGCAGCAGGAACAAGGCCGCGGCACCGTAGAGCGCCTGGGTGGCGAGGCCGACGCCGAGCCCGGGCAGCACGCCACGCGACACGCTGTAACGGCTGGCCACCAACCAGAAGCAGACCCCGGCCAGTGCCCACGATGCGGCCGAGGCCCAGCCCGCCCCCCTGCCAGCCGACCGCCTGTCGGCGCGGAGGGCGCTCCAGCTGCTGGCCACCGCCAGGCCCATGCCCAGGGCGAAGTAGTCGAGGTTGGCCGGCAGCCAGCGCAACGTCTCGGGGTGGGCGGGGAAGGCGTGGAACTCCCAGACGCGGAAGGCGACGCTGGCCCAGTACATCGTCGCCAACCCGGCGATCTCGACACCCAGGACGCGCCAGTCGTCCCCGCCGCGGGCCAGGCGGCGGACGAGCAGCGCGTACAGCGGAAGGAAGGCGTAGAAGCTCAGTTCCGTGCACAGGCTCCAGGCCTGGGCCACGCCCCCCCAGAGATGCGCCGGGCTGTAGATCTGGAACAATCCGTAATAGACGAACGCGTCCCACACGTTTCTGATCTGGAGGGCGGCGGCGCCGAACACGACCACGATGACGGTGAGGGCCACCCAGTAAGCGGGAAAGATGCGAAGCGCACGGTGCCTGAAGTAGCGACCCAGACCAGGCGAGGGATCTCCCGCCAGGTGGGACCAGACGAACGGGCGGTAGAGCAGGAAGCCCGAGATGAGGAAGAAGATCGCCACCCCGATGTCCATGTGGTCGAAGTAGGCGCCGATGCTCGTGCGGTGGTCGCTGCCGGCCAGGTTGGCGGCGTGGTGAACGAGGACGGTGCCGGCGGCGATCGCCCGCAGGCCGTCGAATCCGCGAAAGTGCGGCCGTCTCCCGCTCGTGCCGCCGCTCGGTTGGCTCAAGGTGGCCCGATGCTAGGCCGCCTCTGCCGGCGCCTGTCGGCCCCGGTGCTGGCCGCGGCACTGTTCGGTGCGTGCAGCCCGACGCGAGCGCCGGCACCCGTGCCGCCCGCGCCCGCCGTCCAGGCGCTGGCCGGCGCGGTGGTCGACGGGATGCAGCGCCGCGGCCAACCGGTCGGCTTCGTCCTCCGGTACACGATGGCGACGGACCCCGACCATCAGCTCGGCCGCCCCGGCAGCTACGTCAGCAGGGCCGACTTCAGCGACACCCGTCTGGTGCCGGGGGGCAAGGGTGCGCCCTCCCGGGAGGATGCCAGCGGGTCGGTCGAGGTGTACGCGACGGTCGCCGAGGCCCAGAGCCGGTACGCCTTCTTCCAGGCCTTCGAGAAGGACGACAAGCTGATCCACGAGAGGGCGATCCTGGAGGGCGCGGTGCTGCTGCGCCTGTCGCAGAAGCTGAGCGGCCCCCAGGTGGACGGCTACGACGCCGCCTTGAAGACCGTCCTCGGCCTTCCGGCCGGCTGAATCATGCTCGGCCTTCCGGCCGACGAGAGTCATGCTCGGCCTTCCGGCCGACGGGTCAGGCGGATGCCGGCACGGGCGTGGGCCGGCGGGCGCCGACGAGGAAGGCCGGCGCGCCGAGCAGGCTCACGGTGATGCTCATCCCGTAGAGCAGCAGCCCGAGGCCGACGGCCTGGCCGGTGGCCACCCCGAGGGGCCGGAGCAGGACCACCAGCGCGCCCTCGCGCAGCCCCAGCCCCCCGATCGACAAGGGGAGGGCCTGGGCGATCGACACCACCGGGATGAACGCCATCATCGCCGTCCAGCCGACCGGCAGCCCGAGGGCGTGGGCGGCCATCCACGCGGCCATGACGACGCTCAGCTGGTAACTCAGCGCCGCGGTCATCACCGCGACGGCCAGGGCCGGGTGACGCCGCAGGCGGACCAGCCCCAGGTGCACGGTCAGGGCCAGGCCCATCCACCGGCGGGCTCCCAACCGCTCGCCGAGGCTCGGGTGGGCGGCCACGACGAGCAGCACACCCAGCGCACCCAGCGAGCCCAGCGACAGCACCACGGTGATGTGGCTGGCCGTTCCGAGGCGGAGCAGACCGGGGTTGGCCGCAAGGGCGACGAGGCTGATCAGGGGCAGCCCGACGAACCCGGTGAGCCGCTCGAGCACCACCGACGCGGCCGAGATCCTCCGGTGGCCGTTCTCCGCCGCCAGCCGGCTGGCCCGGAGCACGTCGCCGCCGACCGTCGTGGGCAGGAAGTTGGACACGAACAGGCCGGCCAGCGTGTGGGACACCAGCGCAGGAAGTCGCGCCCGCAGCTCGAGCGCGTGCAGCATCTGCTGCCACCGCACGACCGACAGAATGACGGCTGCGACCGAGAAGGCCAGGGCGCCGAGCATCCAGAGCACCGAGCGCAGGTGATGGCTCGGGAACAGTGTGGACGGATGCAGCCGCGGCAGGACGACGGCGAGCATCGCCGCCGTCAACACGAGCCGGACGACCAGCCAGGCCCTGCTCTTGGTCCGCTCCGCCTTCACCCCAACTCGAGGATGCGCTGCTTCACGCGGTCGGCGGTGTGCTCCATGCTGTACTTCGAGGCCACTTCCGCCGCCGCGGCGAGGCCCTTCTCGCGCGCCCGCTCCGGCTGCTCGTAGACCTCGCGCAGCAGGAACCGGAGGTGGTCCATGTCGGGCTCGGCCCAGTCGAACCCGTCGTACCAGAAGCACTTCGCTTTCGCCGGGACCATGGCCTTCACCTGCAGCGGGTAGCCGATCCCGTCGTGCAGGAAGTCGGCCGGGCCGCTCCAGTCCGTGGCGATCGTCGGGAGGCCGCAGGCCATCGCCTCCAGCACCGGCATGCCCCAACCCTCGCCTCTGGTCGGCAGCACGAAGCAGTCCGCCGACCGGTAGACGGATCCCATCTGGTAGCCGGCGAACTCGGGGTTGACCATGGCGACGATGGGCGGGCCGGACCCCAGGTTCAGATTGGCGATCTCCCGGTACACGTCGACGCCCGGATCCCGGTTGTACACCGACAGCAGCAGGAGCACGTCGTCGGTCTTCTTGAACTCCTCGGCGAAGGCCCGCAGGAGCAGCTCGGCCGCCTTGCGCTCACCCCACTCGAACACCGACAGGAACGTGTACCGGGACGAGGGCCGGAACCCCTTGATGCCCGGGTGGAAGTAGTCGACGTCGACGCCGAGGGGCATGACCCGGATCGGCACCCGCACCCCGCTCTGGCGGAACGTCTCGACGTTGAACGAGGCCGGCACCCAGACCTCGTCCATGAGGTTGCAGCCGTCGACCCACTCCTGGGGCAGCCCGGACACCTCCAGCATGGTCCAGCCCACCCGGCGCCGACCCTTCACGCCCTTGAACACGTCGGCCTGGCAGAACGCGACCTGGGTCACGTCGGTGCGAGCCTTGCGCTTGAGCAGGTCGTCGACGAGCAGGTGGTCGTTGGGGCCGTCGTCCTCGCCGTAGGCGTTGCGGTAGGCCACCCGCAGCCCGGCGAAGTGCATGGCGATCATGAGGTTGCGCGACTGCAGCGCGTAGCCGGGCGCCCGGTGCAGGATCGAGTGCCACACCACGTCGGCGTCGTAGCGCTCGTCGGCCAGCCACCGGCCCCACTTGCGCTGGAACACCTTGGCCGACCGGTTGAACAGCGACCAGAAGTCGACCTTGTTCTCGCGGGTCGTCACGTTGTTGGCGTGGGTCGAGGTGACCGCGCCGGTGTAGCGGACGCCGAAGCCGGCCCGCCGGGCGCGCAGGCAGTAGTCGGTGTCCTCGAAGTAGGCGAAGAAGTCCTCGTCGAGGCCGCCGATGCGGTCGATGCACTCGTGGCGGAGATACACCTGGGCGAACACGACGCTCTCCACCGACCGGTCGCGGCGGGCCTGGTTGATGTCGAGCTCGAGGCCGCCCATCTGTTGGCCCCAGGGCGTCGAGGGCGGCATGTAGCTGCCCAGGTGGGCGATCCGGCCCTCCTGGCCCACCAGCCGCACGCCGACCACGCCGGTGTCGGCCACGGTGAAGGCGGCGTCCTGCAGCCTGGCCAGCCACGCCGGATCGGAGACCAGGACGTCGTTGTTCATGAGCACGACGTCCTCACCCGGAGCCTTGCGGGCGATCCCGATGTTGCAGCCCTTGCTGAACCCCAGATTCGAGCCGTTGGTGACGAGGGTCAGCCCCTCGATCGCCCGCAGCCATTCGACGGTGCCGTCGGTGCTGCCGTTGTCGACGACGATCAGCCGCCACGCGGGGTGGTCCGTGCACGCCCGCAGCGCGGTGACGCACCGCTTGGTCCAGTCCAGGGCGTTCCAGGTCAGGATGACGATGGCGACCGGGCGCGGCGGCCGCGACGGATCGTCGGTCACGGGCGGCGGGGGGTGGTGGCCACGGCGGCGAAATTCTGGGGCCCGAAGAGCACGCCGTTCAAGCGGTCGATGTTGGCCGCAACCGCCGCCCACCCGTCCTGCGCGACCAGCTCCGGGGGGAGATGTTCCAGGCGCACCCCGTCCTCGACCGGCAGCACCCGTTCGATCCGTACCGCTTCGAACCCGACCGCCTCCATCGCCCAGCGCAGGGCGTCGGGGTGGATGGGCCGGACATGGGTGAGGTCGGTGTAGAAGAACCGGGCGAAGATCGACAGGGCCTCCGGGTTGGGCGTCTCCATCACGATCACCCCGCCGGGCGCGAGCTTGCGCAGCGACAGCTCCAGCAGGCCCAGCAGTTGCGGGGTGTCCAGATGCTCGGCGACCTGGCTGCAGAAGATGCCGTCGACGGCGCCTGCCTGCAGGCCGCGCAGGTGGCTGAAGGCGTCGTCGAGCACCACCTCCATGCCCGCGTCGCGCACCGCCTCGACCATGCCCTCGTCCGAGTCGACCCCGTAGGCGGGCACGCCCGCGTCGCGAAGGAGGCTGAGGAACTCGCCCCGCCCGCACCCGATGTCGACCACCTTCCGGCACGGCTCGAAGTGGGGGAGGTAGACGCGCAGCATCTCCCGAACGTCGTCGGTGGGGCCGCGGTGGCGGTCCTCGAACGCCCGGTAACGCAGTGTCGTCCGGACGGAGGGCAGGTCGGCGATCGACGTGGGGCCGCCCGGTGCGCCGGCGCCCGCGCCGACCGGGGCGTTCGCCGTCCTCGTCGCCAGAGCGAGCAGGTCGGCGCGCAACAGGTCGACCGCGGCCTCCGTGCGGGCCTGGTCGAGACGGTTGTGCTCGATCTCGACGGTCAGCAGCTGGTCGTCGCGCATCCGGAGCCGCTCGACGATGTCGAGCATGGCGTGGTTGAACCGGCTCTGCTGCTCCATGATCGGCTTGATGTACCACCGCAGGCTGCGGCGCACGGCCCGCTTGGCCATGCGGACCACCGGGCCGACGACGGGCCGGGCCGATCCCGAGTGGAACTCGATCTCCAGGTCGGCCGGGCCGCGCAGATGGGCGGTGCCGAGGTCGCCGTGGCCGTCCGGGTCGACGAAGACCACCCGCTCCGTGTCGTCGTCCACGGGAGTCCGTTCCTGGCGGTGCAACGCAGCCTCGACCCGGGTCATCACCCGGGGGACGTCGGCGCCCCGCAGCATCAGGACCGCACCGTGGCCGGGGCGAGCGTCCAGTGGCCGTCGACGTGCACCATGCCGTCGCCTGCCGGCAGGGCGAGGTTCTCGGAGACGATGAACGAGTACTCCTGCTCCCGCCAGTCGTAGACCATGAGCCCGGTCGAATCGTGCAGCGCCACGGTCAGCAGGTACAGGCCCGACAGCAGCGGCAGGCGGTCGACACGGAACTCGACCACACCGTCCTCGGTCGCCGGCAGCGGGATCTCGGCCTGCCCGGTGTTCTGCCCGAACACGTGGGCCAGGTCGCCGGCCCGGTACACGGCGACGCCGCACACGAGGTCGGCGACTGCCGCGCTGCATCGGTACTGCAGCCGCACGACGAAGGGTTCACCGGTGTGGAACGCCACCGCGGCGCTGCCGTCATCGGCCCGGAAGCTCACGTCGGTGATGGTCGCCGCGGTGTCCTGCGCAGTGGCTGGCCCGCGCGAGGCGCGGCGGTGGCTGTCCTCGGCCGAGTCGGTGCGGACCTGGTCCTGGTAGCTGGCGATGACGTCGCGCGGCAGCCCCCGCTCACGGACGACCCCCTCGTCGATCCAGCACGCCTCGGTGCACAGCGCCCGGATGGTGTCGATGCTGTGGGACACCATGACGATCGTGCGGCCCTCGGAGCGGAGCTGGCCGATGCGCTCGTGGCAGCGGAGCTGGAAGCTGGCGTCGCCGACGGAGAGGACCTCGTCGACGATGAGGATCTCCGGGTCGACGCTGATGGCGACGGAGAAGGCCAACCGGGCGTACATGCCGCTCGAGTAGTTCTTCACCGGCACGTCCATGAAGGCGGCGATCCCGGCGAAGTCCACGATCTCGTCGTACCGGCCGTCCACGTCCCGACGGGTCTGGCCGAGCAGCGAGCCGGCGAGGAACACGTTCTCCCGGCCGGTCAGCTCGGGGTGGAACCCGGTGCCCAGCTCGAGCAGGGGCGACACCGTGCCGTTGACCTCCAGCGCCCCCCGGTTGGGTTCGAGGATGCGCGCCATGACCTTCAGCAGGGTCGACTTCCCCGACCCGTTGGCGCCGATGATGCCCATGGTGGACCCGGCGGGGACCTCGAGGTCGACACCCCGCAGGGCCCAGAAGTGGTCGTACCGGTTGCCGCCGGAGAGGACCCGCTCCTTGAGCGTGTGGGCCCGCTGGTGGTACATCCGGTAGCTCTTCCAGACGCCGGCGCAGCTGATGGCGAGGTCGGGCATCAGACGATCTCGGAGAACACGCGCTGCCACCGCCCGAACGCCCACGCGCCCACGGCCACCATCACCACGGCGGCGCCGGCGTCGTAGGCCAGCAGCCGCAGCGCCGGAGGATGGTCGAGCACGACGATGTTGCGGAACGAGACCACGAGCCCGGTGACCGGGTTGAGCTTGAGCAGCCGCACCAGCCCCGGGCGGCCGGCCACGAACTGCAGCGAGTAGATCACCGGCGTGCCCCAGAACCAGAGCTGCATGAACACGCCGACGAAGTGGGCGACGTCGCGCAGGAACACCGTGACCGCCGAGAGCAGCAGGGCGAAGCCGAAGGCCAGCAGGGCGGTGATGCCGACGATCACCGGCATCCAGACCAGGTCCACGCTGGGCAGCCCAAGGGAGACGATGGCGGCGGCCAGCAGCACCGAGAACTCGAACAGGAACGTCACCAGGCTCGACAGGACGGTGCTCAGCGGCAGGATGGCGCGGGGGAAGTACACCTTGTTCAGCAGGTAGCCCGCGCCGGTGACGCTGCCGGTCGACGCACCGACCGCGGAGCTGAAGAAGTTCCAGATGGTCAGCCCGGCGAAGAAGTAGATGGCGAAGATCGGCTTCTGGCCGTCGGCGCGCGCCACGTCGCTCGCCGGCGACTGCTTGAAGATGAAGGTGAAGATGAACCAGTAGAGGGCGACGATCAGCAGCGGCGTGGCGAGGGACCACAGCATCCCGAGGAAGCTGCCGCGATGGCGCACCTTCAGGTCGCGCCGGACGAGGTTGGCGGTCAGCTCGCGGGCCCGCCACAGCTCGGCGACGGCGGCGACCAGGCCCTGGCGGGGCTGGGCCGGGGCGCCCGGCGCCGGCGGCGGAGGGCCGGTGACCTGCGGCGACGCGGCCGAGGGCCGATGCCGCGACGTGGTGCCAGGCGGTCGAGTCCGTCCGGCCACGCCCGTCTCGGACTTCATGACCACGGCCCACGACGTTAGCAGCCACGCCCGAGGTGGCCCGGGCCACCGCGGGCGCGCCGGAGCACGCACCAGCGCATCGCGCGCCCGCACGGTGGACGATTCCCTGCCTGCTGCTACCGTAGCGGGGCACACGCCGTGTGGCTCGGGGGATGCTACTGGCGCTGCGGTGATCGTCCTGCGGAGGGAAAGCGATGCGCATCAAGATGGTCTGCCTTGAGGACGGCATTACGTCCTGCGGGTTCCGGAAGATGGCGGCGTACGTGGCCAAGCTCAACCCGGACACCGAGTCCTGCTACATCTCCACCAACCGGTTCAAGAGCCTCTCCAACCTCCTCCGCGGCACCTTCGGCACCGAGGGCGAGCTGAGCGACGAGGGCGTCGACGAGATCGCCCAGCACCTGGCCCAGGCCGACCTGGTGGGGTTCTCGTCGATGACGGGCTACGCCGAGCTGACCCGCCGGGTGGCCAAGCGCATCCGCACCATCAACCCGTCGACGTACCTGATCTGGGGGGGCATCCACCCGATCATCGACCCCGAGGACGCCATCTGCGCCGAGGTCGACGCCATCTGCACCGGTGAGGGCGAGTTCGCCTTCGAGGAGTTCTACAAGCTGTTCACCACCGGCCAGGACTTCACCGGCGTCGGCAACTTCTGGTTCAAGGGCGAGCAGGACGGCACGGTGATCCGCAACGGGTTCCTCCCCCTGATGACCCCCGAGGAGATGGACACGCTCCCGTTCCCGCAGTACGGGACGGGAAACGAGCGGATCTACTCCCCCAGCCACGGCTTCGTCCCCATGACCAAGGACGAATACCTGGACAACTTCAGCCTCGGCTACCAGACGGTGTGGTCGATCGGCTGCCCGTTCCACTGCTCGTTCTGCGGGAACACCAAGTTCATCGCCAACGACCCGTCGTACAAGAAGGTCCGGCACCCGAGCGCCCGCTACATCGTCGACGAGATCAAGAGCGTCCGGGAGACGTTCCCGTTCGTCAGCCAGGTCAGCTTCCACGACGACAGCTTCATGGCCATCCCGTACCGGGAGCTGGCGCAGTTCGCGGAGCTGTGGCACGAGGAGTTGCCCGACATCCCCTTCACCGTCTACGGCGTGATCCCGAACTATGTGAAGCAGGAGAAGTTCGACATGCTCACGTGGGCCGGGATGCACCGGGTCCGCATGGGCATCCAGAGCGGCAGCCAGCAGATCCTCGACTTCTACAAGCGGCCCACACCGCCAGAGCGCATCCTCGAAGCGGGCGCCGTCATCGGCACGTTCTCGGGGAAGTACCACATCCCGCCGGCGTACGACATCATCGTCGACAACCCCGTCGAGACCCGCCAGGACGTCATCGACACCCTCGAGCTGCTGTACAAGATCGAGCGGCCGTACACGCTGTACATCTACTCGCTCAAGATCATCCCCAACACCGAGATGTCGCGCGCCATGACGGAACGGGGCATCGACCTCGAGGGCATCTCGTCGAGCTTCATGGTGATCCCGCCCCGGGCCGCCAACCTCATGCTCTACATCCTGACGGTCTGCCGGCCGCCCCGGTGGGTGTTCGACCAGATGCTGCGGTTCGTCAAGCCGAGCTCCGAGGAGCAGAAGATGTACCCCCGGCTGGGGACCTTCCTGCGGTCGGTCTACATCGGCAAGCGGGCCCTGGAGCACCTGCGGTTCGCCGACGTGTCCGTGCTCCCTGGGAAATCCGGCTACGTGCTCTGGAAGCTCGGCATCGTCGGCTTCGCCCACAGGCGCTTCGTCAAGCGGTCCCCGAAGCCGGACCCCAAGCAGTACAAGCCGAAGGACGTGGCCAGCAGAATCCCGGTGATGGAGGTCGGCTGAGGCTGGCCGAGTGCCGCGCCAGCTCCGGGTGACGGAGCTAGCCTCGGCACGAGAAATGGATCCGCAGCCATCTGCACCGCCCCTGGTCGCGGTCGTCGTGGCCGACACACCCGGGGAGTGGTTCGAAGAGGCCCTGCAGGCGGTGGGCAGCCAGGACTACCCCAACCAGTCGGTCCTCGTCATCGACGGCGCCGGCACGGAAGACCCCGGGCCTCGCGTGGCCGCGGTGCTGCCCGACGCCTTCCTGCGACGGCCGCCGTCCGGCCGGGGTGCGGGGTTCGCAGCTGCGGCCAACGACGTGCTGAAGACGGTCCAGGGCGCGGCCTTCCTGGTGTTCTGTCACGACGACGTGGCCCCCGAGCCCGACGCGGTACGGCTGATGGTGGAGGAGTCGATCCGCTCCAACGCCGGCATCGTCGCCCCCAAACTGGTCGACTGGGACCAGCCCGACCGGCTGTTGAGCGTCGGGTTGTCGGTCGACAAGACCGGCGCCAGCGGCCCCCTCGTCGACCACGGCGAGCTCGACCAGGAGCAGCACGACTCGGTCCGCGACGTGTTCGCCGTGTCCTCCGCCTGCCTGCTGGTGCGGGCCGACCTGTTCGCCGAGCTCGGCGGCTTCGACCCGGCCATGGCCGACTATGGGGCCGACGTCGACCTGTGCTGGCGGGCCCAGGTGGCCGGTGCCCGCGTGGTCGTCGCGCCCGCGGCCCGGGTCCGGCACCGGGAGGGCGCCGACGAGCAACCGGGCGCGGACCCCCGCCGCGCCCGCATGGAACCCCGCCACCACCTGCGGGCCATGCTCAAGAGCTACTCGTGGCTCCACCTGCTCCGGGTCGTCCCCCAGGCGCTGGTCGTCACCGTGATCGAGGCGCTGGTGGCGCTCGTCAGCCGGCGCGGCCGCGAGGCCCGTGAGCTGCTCGGTGCGTGGACCTGGAACCTCCGTCACTACCCTGACCTGCGCCCCCTGCGGGCCATGGTGCGCCGTAGCCGGGCCGTGCCCGACTCAGAGGTCCGTCGCCTCCAGGCCCGCGGCAGCGTGCGGCTCACGCTGTACCTGCAGCGCCGGTTGCACGCCGAGGAGCGGGCCCGCCAGCTCGTGGAGGCCGGGCACGAGCTGGTCGAGTCGGTGGGCAACGGCCCGGCCCGGGCCGCCACCCTGTTGCTCTGCCTTCTCGTCGTGGGCCTCCTCGTCGGCAGCCGGCACCTGCTGCACGGGCGGCTGCCCGACGTCGGCCAGTTCGCACCCTTCCCCCGCCCGTCCACCCTGCTCACCCACGTCTTCGACGGTTGGCGGACGACGGGCATGGGCTCCACCTCGCCCGCGCCGCCGGCCTTCGGCGTGCTCGGCATCCTCGGCCTGCTGTTCCTGGGCCACATGGGGGTGCTGGCCAAGGTGCTCGTGCTCGGCGCCTGGCCGGTGGCCGCGCTCGGCGCCTGGCGGCTTGGCCGGCCGCTCGATTCGACGATGGCCCGCCTGGCCGGCCTCATCGCGTACCTGGCCGTCCCCCTCCCGTACAACGCGCTGGCCGCCGGGCGGTGGACCGGGCTCCTGGTCTACGCGGCCATGCCCTGGATCCTGCTCCAGCTCGCCCGCATGAGCGGCCTGACCCCCTTCGGGGCGCCGCGGCCGGCCCGGGAGCGCCGCCGGGCGTTGGTCCGTGAGGAGCCGGGGTGGCGGCCCGGGCTCAAGCTCGGCCTCCTTCTCGCCGCGGTCGCCGCCTTCGCGCCCGGCGTCGTCCTGCCCGTGGCGGTCGCCGCTGTCGGACTGCTGATCGGTTCGCTCGTGGCCGGTGGCGCCGGCCGGGCCCTCGCCGCGGTGCGGGGCGCGGTCGGGGCACTGGTGGTCGCGTTCGTCGTCCTGCTTCCGTGGTCGGTGGCGCTGGCCGGACGGGGCGGGTGGTCCACGGTGCTCGGCGTCGGCCGGCTCCCGGCGCGGGCGCTCGGGCTCGGCGCCCTCCTGCGGTTCCAGGTCGGCCCCCTCGGCGCCGGCGTGCTCGGCTGGGCGGTCCTCGCCGCCGCCGCGCTGCCCCTGCTCGTCGCCCGCGACTGGCGCTTCGCCTGGGCCGTGCGGTTCTGGTGCATCGCCCTGGCCGCGGTCGGGGTGGCGTGGGCCGGCGGTCGAGGGTGGCTGCCGCTGCGGGTGCAGGACCCGGACCTGCTCCTCGCCTCCGCCGCGGCCGCCCTCGCCGGCGCCGTGGCCATGGGCGCCGCCGCCTCTCAGGTCGACCTGCGCGGGTACCGGTTCAGCTGGCGCCAGGCCGCCCCGCTGGCCGGGGGACTCACCCTGCTCGCGGCCGTGCTGCCCATCCTCGGGGCGGCCGCCGACGGGGGCTGGAAGCTCGCCTCGCAGGAAATGACCCGCTCCGTCGCCTGGATGCCGGCGCAGGTCCCGCAGGGTGCGTTCCGGGTCCTGTGGATCGGCGACCCCGCCGTCCTGCCGATCGACGGCTGGGCCGTGCCCGGCGAGGACGGGGTCGCCTTCGCCACCTCCCGCAACGGCGCGCCGAACGTGACCGACCTCTGGCCCGGGCCACCGTCGGCGGCAACCGTCTCCATGGGCGACGCCATCCGCACCGCACGGGCCGGCGGGACCGCCCGGCTCGGGCGGCTGCTGGCCCCGATGGCCGTGCGCTACATCGTCGTCCCGAAGCGGCTGGCGACCGGTGAGAGCGCCGTCGGCAGCCTGCCCGCGCCGGCGAGTCTCACCCGGGCCCTCGGCTCCCAGCTCGACCTCCGGCTCCTCCCGTCGGACCCCTCGCTGGACGTCTACGAGAACGTGTCGTGGGGGCCGGCGCGGGCCGAACTGGCCGAGAGCGCTCCGGCGCCGCTGCCGAGCCAGCTGGAGGCCGGTGCCGACCTCTCCGGCGGCCAGCCGGTCCTCGGCGGCAGCGGGCCGGTGCGGTTCAGCGGCCAACTGCCGGCGCCCGGGCGCGTCCTGCTCTCCGAGTCCCCGTCGCCCGCGTGGCAGCTGACGGTGGGGGGCCGGACGGCCTCCCGGTCCCGGGCCTTCGGGGTGGCCAACGTCTTCACCACGGGCCAGGCCGGGTCGGCCAGGATCCGTTACCGCACGCCGCTGTGGCGCTGGCCCCTCGCCTTGGTGCCGTTCCTGCTCTGGATCGTCGCCGCCTCCGCTCTGTGGCGCTCCCGACGCCGGCCGGCGCCGCTCGAGCCCGACACCCAGCTCATGCCCGTTCTCGCCGGGGTCGGCGCGTGATGCGCCGGCGGGGCCGGCGCGGACGCGACCGGGCGAGCGACCGGCGTGGCGCGCCGGGCGTCGCGTCCCCGTCGCCGAACGGCAGCCCGGCGCGCCGGACCCGGCGCGCCCCGGCCCTGGTCCTGCTGGTCGCCCTCCTCGCCGCCGGCGGGGTGATCGACCGCCGGGCGCGGGCGGCCCCCACGGCGGCGACGACCATCACCGCCCAGGTCCCGCTGGCCGCACCCGTGAGCGCCCGTTCGTCGGCGTGGTACTGCCCTGGCGGTCTGGCCGGCAACGCCGCCGCCGACGCCTCGGTGGTGGTCGCCAACGCGGGCACGCGCGCCCTGAACGGCACGGTCACCGTCTTCCCCGACAAGGGCGACAGCCATCAGGCGCCGATCACCGTCGGGCCGGCCGGACGGGCCAGCCTCCGCCTGGCCGACGTGGTCTCGTCGACGTACGCGTCGGCCGTGGTCGAGCTCGACGGGGGCGACGCGGTGGTGGAGACCGTCGCCAGCGGCACGCTCGGCGACAGCTTCACGCCGTGCGCGTCGTCGGCGTCGTCGAGCTGGTACTTCGCCGAGGGCGCCACCACCAAGGACGCGACCGAGACCCTGCTCGCCCTCAACCCGTTCCCCGACGACGCCGTCATCGACGTCGTGTTCAGCACCGAAGAGGGAACGGTCACCCCGCAGGCGCTCACGGGCCTGCTGGTGAAGGGCCAGGCGCTGACGACGATCAACGTGGGCGACTACGTCCAGCGGCGGGAGTCGGTGTCGGTGAGCCTCGTGGCCCGCACTGGCCGGCTCGTCCTCGGCCGGCTGCAGACGTTCGACGGGACCGGCACCGGCGGCCGCAAGGGCCTGTCCATCGGGCTCGGCGCCGCCGCACCGGGACCGGTCTGGTACTTCCCCGAGGGCCTCACCGCCGACGGTGTCGGGGAGCGGTTCCAGATCTACAACCCCGGCAGCCAGGAGGCCCAGGTGCAGCTCAGCCTCGTCCTCGACGCCGGCGAAGCCGAACCGCTGCAGGTCACCGTCCCGCGAGAGTCGCGGGTGACCGTCATTGCCAACGACGAGAGCCGCATCCCGAAGGGGGTCGGCCATTCCGTCACCGTGAGCACGACCAGCGGCCCCGACGTCGTCGTGGAGCGGACGGTCGACGGCACCTCGCCCAGCACCCGGCTCGGGCTGTCGATCGCCCTCGGCGCCCGGCTGCCGGCCACCCGCTGGGCCGTCGCCGCCGGGGGGGCGGACGACGCCAACGATGCGTGGGTGGTCGTGCAGAACCCCGGTACGCGCTCGGCCCAGGTCACGGTGAACCTCCTCGGGGACGGGACGCAGACGATCGTCGGCGGCCTGGCATCGGTCGAGGTGCCGGCCGGCCAGCGGCGGGAGCTGCACCTGAACCCGACGCTCAAGCGGGCGACCACGCCTCTGATCCTCACCGCGTCCGCACCGGTGGTCGTCGAACATGACAGCTACAAGGTCAAGGCCCCGGGCCTCGCCATGTCGGCCGCGATCCCGCTGCGCGAACCGACCTGAGCGCCCGCTCGGGCGGCCCGGTACACGCGGGCACACCGGTTGGCCGATACTGAGCGGATGGAACGGATCCTGGTGGCCGCCGCGGTCGTGGTCGTGGCGGCGGTCGTCGCCGTGGTGCTGGAGCGGCGGCGGCCGGAAGCCCCCACCCAGGGGACGTGGGAGGTCCCGGCGCAACTCGACCGGGCCGACTTCGACCGGCCCGACGCAGCCTGGTTGGTGGCCGTGTTCACGTCGGCGACCTGCGACTCCTGCGCCCAGGCCGTGCAGCGGTGCCAGGTCCTGGCCAGCGACGCGGTCGCCGTCCAGGAAGCCGAGGTCAAGGCCCGCCCCGACCTGCACGAGCGCTACCACATCGAGGCGGTCCCGATCATCGTCGTGGCCGACGCGGACGGGGTGGTCCGCACCTCGTTCACCGGGCCTCCGTCGGCCACCGACCTGTGGGCCGCGGTGGCCGGGGTCCGCGACCAGGCCGAGGGCTGACCGGGCCGGCCGCTGCTAGAGGTACTGCCCGATCGGCGGGTCGTCGGCCCGGGCGCCGACCCGGGTGAGCTCACCCCGACGCTCGAACACCTCGGCGAGGGTCAGCTCGCCGGCGGTGTCCGCGCCGATCAGCGCCGTCGCCTCCTCACGGCTGAGCGAACGGAACTCCACGTCGGCCAGGCACCGCCCGGGCCGGGCCACCGCCGGGTGCAGGCGACCGATCGGCTCGTTCGTGGTGAGCAGCACGAGGACGTTCAAGCCCTGGCCGATGAACCCGTCCGAGAGGCTGAGCAGGCGCGACAGCGACTGGCCCGACTCCCGCTTGGCGTCCGCCCGCAGCAGCTCGTCGGCGTCCTCGAACACGAGCAGCCGCCACCGGGGCGACGGGTCGTCGTCGTCGCCGGGGTCCGCCGCCTCGAGCAGCACCGACATCATGTAGCCGGCCTCGCCCAGGAACCGCTCGGCGTCGACCACGAACAGCCCCCGGCACCAGCCGGCCCACGCCCGCACCAAGGCACGGATCG
This sequence comes from Acidimicrobiales bacterium, assembly GCA_036269435.1. Taxonomy (GTDB): domain Bacteria; phylum Actinomycetota; class Acidimicrobiia; order Acidimicrobiales; family AC-14; genus CADCTB01. Next base: position 52,506 of record DATASA010000110.1, read on the forward strand.
CCGTGGTCTTGCCCGTGCCGGGAGGCCCGTGCCACAGGAGCAGCCGGCCGCCGGCGCCGGGCGAGGACAGTTCCATCAACGCGCCGAGCCGGTCGCGGACCGTCGACGGGTAGTTCGGCGCGATCGATTCCCACGCCGGGACGTCGACCCGCCGCTTCACCTGCTTGAGGCAGGACGGCGTGCCGTACCAGAACTCGATCTCGACCGTCTCCGGCTTGGGCTCGACCAGCGGGCTACGGGCCCGCACGTCGCACACGGCCTTGGCCAGCTCCTCGGCGCCCACGGCGGTGACGGCGACCTCAGCGGTGCCGTTGCGCCACCGCTGGACGCACACCGACCAGCCCGGGCCGCGGGCCAGGACGCGGTCGGCGTAGTCCTCGGTCACCTGCCATCGCACCGAGTCGATCGGCACCAGGTCGGCGGCGCGGGCCACGCCCGTGACCTTGAACGTCTCGGCGAAGGCCTCTTCACCGCTCACGAAGCGCGCCAGGGCCATGGACGACAGGGCGTCCCACAGCTCGTTCACCCCTTGGAAGGTGAGGCGGATCGGCGGCTCGTTCGAGGCCATGCCGGCCATGGTGACAGCCGGCGCCTGCGAGCCGCTGCGGTTTTCGGGCCGCCTGCGGGGTCAGCCGGCCGGCGGTTCTCGGGCCGAGTGGGGCAGGTCCCGGGGATGGATGTCGGGCCGAGTGGGTCAGGTCCCGGGGATGGATGCCGGGCCGGGTGAGGGGTGCACCGGCAGGGTCATCGGCGGGCGCGGCGCCTGGTTGAAGTCGAAGGCGGCGGTGATGTCGCCCAGCTGCTTGGCGTTCTCACGGACGTCGGGGCGGGGGTCCGGGCGACCGTCGGTGGCAGGGTCGAGGCGTTGGCCGCCGAGGAAGTCGTCCTCGATGAACTTGGCGTAGGCGTCGAAGCTGAGCGTCTGGTGGTCGATGAAGCCCTGCTTGGCGTACGGGCTGATGACCAGGCCCGGGACCCGCAGGCCGTAGCCGTTCTCGTCGACCTTGGGCGGGACGACATTGTCGTAGAAGCCACCCCAGTCGTCCCAGGAGAGGAAGATGGCGGTGGAGCTCCAGTCGGGGCCGTTCATGACCGCGTTGACCAGGCTGGTCACGTAGGCCTGGCCCGCGGAGGTTGCGCCCGGCGGGTGCTCGCTGACCGCCCCCGACGGGACCACCCACGAGACCGCGGGCAGCGTCCCCGCCTTGGCCTGGCTGTAGAAGTTGGCCACGCTCTGGATGTTGGCCTCCTGGCCATCCTGGCGGACGGTGTCGAAGTACGGCAGCGGGTTCCAGATCCCGGGGGTCTTGGCGTCCTGCTTGACCGGGGCGCAGCTCACCGCGGCGTCGTTCTGGCAGTCGGGCTCCGTGCCGGCGACGACGTAGTAACCCCACGGCACGTTGTCCTTGTGCAGCAGGTAGGTGAGGTCGGTCCACGGATAGTCCGGACCGGTGACCGGAGCGACGGGGTCGCCCTCGGCGTCGGTCGCGGGGGCGGTGGTCGCCGGCGGCTTGGTTGTCGTGGTGGTGACCGCCGCCTTGCCCTTGGCCGGCGCCTTCGCCTTCGCCTTCGGCTTGACCGTTCCGGCCGCGGCGTTGGGGTTGGCCGGGCTCTGCAGGGCGTTCACGCAGCTCGACGGGTTCCCCGCCTGCGAGCACAGCGCCGACCACTCCGACACCATGAACAGGTGCTCGGGCAGGCTCCACGAGGCGTTGGGCTCGAACATGTGGTCCTGGAGGACGAAGTTCTGGGCGTAGGACCAGTAGTTCGGGATTTCGCGCGCGTCCTTCCAGCCCAGGACGTCCGAGCCGCCGCCGTTGGTGCAGGCCGGGTTGTTGGGATCGGCGCAGCCCTTGGCCCCTTTGAGCGCAGAGGTCAGGAAGCCGTCCATCTTGCCGCTGTCGATGTCGGCCGTGGCGTTGTCCTGCCCGTGAGGACCTCCGCCGTTCACGTCGGCGGGGTCGTGGAACGGCTTGTCGCAGCCGCCGGTCCCGTTCGGGAGGCACACCGTGGGTTGGCCGTTCTGCATCGGTATGCCGTCGACGCCCGGATAGGTGCCGAAGTAGGTGTCGAAGGAGCGGTTCTCCTGCATGATCACGATGACGTGGCTGATCTTGTGGATGCCGCCGGACGCCGCCGTGGTGGTGGACGTCCCTGGCGCGGCGGAGGGGGACCCGCTGGTGGCGGAGCAGGCGACCAGCAGGCTGGCGCAGGCGCCCAGGGCGACGAAGGGGATCCGGCGGGGACGGGTCATGGCCCCTACGGTCGCCCTCGGGTGTTGGCACCCAGGGCGGATCCGGTGAGCATTCTGTGAGGGACGTTCACGCCGCCGGCGCCGGCGCCGGGGAGGGCGGCCTCGACCGGAAGGGCCAGGCCAGCTGGCGGAGGTAGCCGGCCGGCTCGGCGTCGTCGATCCCGTAGCGCGCCGGCATCTGTCCCTTCGGCAGGTGCGCGGTGCCGAACAGGAGGTCGATCAGGGGGAACTCGCCGGCGAAGTTCGAGTTGTAGGCGGCCGGGTCGTTGGCGTGATGCCAGTGGTGGAACTCCGGCGTGGCGATCAGCCAGCGCAGCGGGCCGAACTTCACCCGGACGTTGGCGTGGATGAAGATCGCCTGGAAGGTGAGCACGACCAGGTACCCGCCCAGGCTGGCCCGGGTGAAGCCCAGCGCGTAGAGCGGCAGCACGGCGCACGACCGGGTGAACGTCTGGTCGACCGGATGCAGGTGGCTGGCCGCCAGCCAGTCCATTTGGCGAATGCTGTGGTGGACCTTGTGGAACCGCCACAGGAACGGGACCGCGTGGGCGGCCCGGTGGCCGGCGTAGCCGCCCAGCTCGGCGACCATGAACGCCTCGACGAACTGGAGCCAGGCCGGCTCGCCGGCGATCCCCGACCGCAGCGCGCCCGGCACGGCGGCCCGCAGGAGCGAGCCCACCACGACCACGCTCACGAACAGCCCGACGTTGAGCAGCAGCCCGTTGACCACGAAGTGGACCAGGTCGGTCCGCCAGCCGTCCCGCAGGACCCGCTGCGGATGCAGGGCCAGCACCCGTTCCAGCGGGACGAACACCACGGCCAGCACCACCAGGCCGAAGGTGATCCTGCTCCGCACGGTGAGGGCGACCAGCAGGACGACCAGCGTGGCCAGCGCGAGCAGCGCGCCGCCGGCGGTCAGCTCGGCGGCCGGTGAGGGCGGCCGGTCGAAGGGAGCGGATCGGGGATAGGGCGGATCGGGATCGGTCGTCCGGCGCGGCTGGGCGTCGGGGGCCACCGGTCCGCGGTCCTCCGGCCGGGCCAGCAGGACGCAGGCCGCGAGAGCCAGGGCGACGTTCACCGTCGCGATCAGCGGCCGGACACCGATCCGGCTCAGCGCGACCAGCCCGACGAGCACCTCGAGCGTCAGCCCGACCGTGCGACCTTGCGCGGTATTGGCCCAAGGGTGGGCCTTCATGACGGCGACGGCGACAGCCACCAGCCCGGCGGCCACCACGATCGTGAGCAGGCCGGCGGCGGCGAGACCGCGCCCCGGGTGGCGCCGGCCCGCCCGGAGAAGGGCCAAGCCGACGACCAGGCCCAGGAACGCCTGCACGCCGACCACGGCGGCCGTGGCGCCACGAACCTTCCGACGATCCGTCACGGGCGACGTCCTCCCTTTCTGTCGGACAGCGCGCCGAGCGTGGCCAGGACGGTGGTGACGTAGACGTCGGCCGCGGCCTGCTGCGCCGCCGGCGACGTCCGGGCGTGGGCGACGGCGCCGACCATGGCCGCCCGCAGCGTCGTCGCCGCCGCCGCCGCGGTGGCCGGGGCGAGGCCCAGGTCGCGCTCGAGCCCGGCGGCCCACCCCGTTTCCTTGTCGCTCCACCGCGCCCGCCGGGCCCGCTCCACCTCCGGATCGGCCGACCCGCTGTCCACGAGGCCCCGGATGTTCGGGCCCTGGCGGGCCGCAGTGTCGACCAGCGCGTCGAACGTCGCTCGCAGCCGTTCGGCGGGGGTGCGAGCGGCCGCGGCCCGGATGGCGACTTCGGCGTCGATCTCGGCCCAGGTCCGGGCCAGCACGGCCAGCACGAGCTGGGTGCGGTTGGCGAAGTGGTCGTAGACGACCGGCTTCGACACCCCGGCACGGTCGGCCAGGCGCTCCATGGTGAGCGCCGCCGGGCCTTCCGCCTCCACCAGCGCGCCGGCGGCGTCGAGCAGCTGCGCTCGCCGGTCGTCCTTGCTCATGCGAAGGTTCACTACGCCTACGTAACCGTAGATATGGGCCGCTTGTCAAGCCGGTGTTCCGGGTTTGAACGAGGGGTGGACGGGTAGCCCGCGCGGGTTCCGAGACGAGTCGCGGAGGTCGCAGCATGTCGGGCGAGCTGGCAGGCAGGAAGATCGGTTTCGTGGTCGCCAACGAGGGGATCGAGCAGGTCGAGCTGACCCGCCCCTGGGATGCGGTCAAGGAGGCGGGCGGCGATCCACGGCTCATCGCACCCGAGGGCGGCTCGGTCCAGGCCATGAACCACCTGGACAAGGGCGACACGTTCCCGGTCGACGCCACCTTCGACGATGTGACTCCCGAGGAGTTCGACGCCATCGTCCTGCCGGGCGGGGTCGCCAATCCCGACCGGCTCCGCACCATCGCCCCGGCCGTCGACTGGGTCCGGCGGTTCGTCGAGTCCGGTCGGACGACGGCCGTCATCTGCCACGCCCCGTGGACCCTCGTCGAGGCCGGCGTCGTCGCTGGCCGGACCCTGACCTCGTGGCCGAGCCTGCGGACCGACATCGCCAATGCAGGGGGGAACTGGGTCGACGAGGAGGTCGTCGTCGACGGGAACCTCCTCACCAGCCGCAAGCCGGACGACCTGGACGCCTTCTGCGCCGCCCTGGTGAAGGCCGCGGCCCAGGACACGTCCCGGTCATCCGCCGCCTAGGGAGCCGCTCCCGGGAGCGCCCCGGCCGGCCGTAGACTGGCCGGCGGGGGGAGCATGGCCGGGTCTGCTGTCGCACGGAGAACGAGAACGGCAGGACGGCGGTCGGGCTGGGGCGTCGTCCTCGTCGCTCTGCTGATGGCGACGACGGCGTGTGGCGGTGGTGGTGGCGCCAAATCCGGTGGCGGGAGCGCCGATCCGTTGGCCGCGCCGGCGGCCAAGCTCGACGCCTGCCCGGCCAAAGACCACACCGACACGGTCGGGAACCGCGGGCTGACGGCCAACGACATCGCCAACCTGCCGCTCAGCTACACCTTTCTCAAGGTCGCAGCCGACGGGTGCACGCCGCTGCGCTTCAACCCCTGCGAGCCGGTCCATTACGTGCAGAACGGCGCCGCCGCGCCCCCGTTCGTCGTCGAGAACGTCCGGGAGGCGTTCCGGCGACTGTCGGAGGCCACCGGCATCACCTTCGTCGACGACGGGATGACGGACGAGACCGACCGGACCACGGCGTACGTCCCCGACCGCTACGGCACCCGGTGGGCCCCCATCCTGATCGCCTGGGTGCACTTCCCCGACTCGCAGACCAACGGTGCCCAGCAGATACTCGGCAACACACTGCCGCTGAGCGTCGGCGGCGTCACCGTGTCGGCCCGCCTGCGCTTCAACGTCGACGCCTACAACGACGAGTCGACCAAGGCCCCGATCGGCGACGGGTTCGGGCCTCCGGCCGCCAGCGGCACCGGCCCCATCGGCCGCAACAACATCACGTGGGGGCGGATCGTCCTGCACGAGCTGGCCCACGTCGCCGGCCTCGGCCACACCAGCGACCCCGGCTCGCTCATGTATCCGGACGCCGCCCAACAGACGATCCGCCCGACCGGGTTCTCCAAGACCGACCTGACCGGCCTGCGTTACCTCGGCAAGGACGCCGGCTGCCTCCAGACCCCTCCCCTCCCGGCCAGCTGACCCGGCTCACCGGTCCCCGGCGCGGGGAGGAGGCTCGCTCCGAACGAAGGCCGCCCTCACGCCGACTTGCGGCGGGAGCGGGCCGCGGGCTTGGCCGGCGACGAGCGCTTCTGCGCTGACGCGCCCGCCCGCGGCTTCTTGGCCGCCGGCTTCTTGGCCGGCGGCTTCTTGGCCGGCGGGCGCTTCGACGCGGCGCCGTCGTTCTCGGCCGGCGGGTCCGCGTCCTGCGCCGGCCCGCCGTCCGCGGATGCCAGGTCCTCGGCCGCCTTGGCCACTTCAGCCGCCAGCGTGCGGCCGCCGCCCTTTTTGGCTGCGGCCAGGCTGGCCTCCAGCGCAGCCATGAGATCGAGCACGTTGCCGTCGGCAGGCGCCTCGGGCTCGACCACGATCTCCTTGCCCTTGGCCTTGGCCTCGATGAGCTGCCGCAGCTCCTCGGTGTAGGTGTCGTGGTAGCGGGCCGGGTCCCAGTCGGTGGCGAGCGATCCGATGATCTGGGAGGCGAGCTCGAGCTCCTTCGCGTCCGGCTTGGCCCGCTTGGCCGACGACAACGCGTCGACGTCGGACTGCGGGACCACCTCGTCGGCGAAGCGCATGGTCGACATGGCCAGCGCCCCGTCGAGGGGCCGGACGGCGGCCAGGTACTGCTTGTTGCGCATCACGACCGTTCCGATGCCGACCTTGCCCTCGGCCTCCATGGCCGCCAGCAGGAGCCGGTAGGGCCGCTCGGCGGCCTCACCGTCGGGAGCCAGCCAGTAGGTGCGCTCGTAGTACACGGGGTCGACGTCGGACAGGTTCACGAAGTCGGCGACCTCGATGGTGCGGCTGGTTCGGGGGCGCAGGCGCTGAAGCTCGTCCGGGTCGACCACGACGTACGCCCCGGAGGCGACCTCATAGGCCGACTCGATCGCGTCGGAGTCGAGCTCCTTGCCGGTCTTCTCCGACACCTTCTTGTACTGGATGCGGGCGCCGGTCCGCTTCTCCAGCTGGTTGAAGTGCACGCCGTGGTCCCGGACGGCCGCGTACGCCTTCACCGGCACGCTCACCAGGCCGAAGCTGATGGACCCGCTCCAGATCGCTCTTGGCATCCTCACCCCCTACCCGCGGGCGGCCGGCGGAATGCGGTGCGATCGGTGACGGCCCGGCGGCCGACGGGCCGCACAGCACGGTGACGCGTATTTCGGAGCGGCGGATGCCGCGGCTTGCCAACAATGGTGTCGGCCGCCGGAGGAGACCTGGATGGACGTGTACAGCAGCCTCATCAAGCAGATGTCGGACGCTCGGGTCGCCGAGCTCCGTCGCGAGGCGACCGCGCGCGCCACCTACCGGTCGGCCCGGGCCCGGTCGCTCGCCGCGGCCCGAGCCCGATTCGTGGCGTGGCTCGATCGCGGCCGGAACAACCGCCGGGTCACCGAGCCGGTCGCCGTCGCCCCCGCCGTCGCGCTGACCGGTGCCGCGCCTGCAGTCGACGAGGAGCTGCGCCGCACCGCCTGATGTGGGGCGCCGGACCGGACCTACGACCGGCGGCCGGCCGGTTCGGGGACCTGCGACGTGCGGCCACTGACGAGGGGCCGCAGCGGGGAGCGGTCGAGGGCACCGACCAGCGAGCGCAGCACCGGGACCGCAACCAGGCCACCGGCGACGACCACCGCCGCGCCCACGACCAGGCCGGCCAGGACGTCGCCCGGGTAGTGGGCTCCGACGTAGACCCGGGCCGCGGCCAGCACCACCGCCAGCACGGCGGCCAGCACGCCGAGGCGGCGGTCGACGAACAGCAGGCCGGCGGCGACGGCGCCGACGGCGACGGCATGGTCGCTGGGGAAGGAGAAGTCGCCCGTCTTGGCGATCAGGACGTGGACGGTCGGCATCGCCGCGTAGGGCCGGGCCCGGCCGACCGCCTGGCCCAGAATCTGGTTGACGCCCACCGCGACCAGCGTTCCCGCGCCGGCCCACACGGCTGCGGCCACCGCATCGAGGTCGCCGGCCCTACGGGCCTCCCACCAACCGACCAACAGGAGCACTGCGAAGAGCACGATCCCGTATTTGGCGTCGGCCACCGCCGGCCCGTGGGCCCACCCCGTCCGGTCGGCCAGGCGGTTCACGGCCCGGAACAGCGAGGCGTCGATGCGGTGCACGAGCTGAACCTACCGTCGCACCGCACCTCGGCCGAACCCGGAAGATGTGCGCCAGGGCGCGCGTTGTACCGTCCATGACCGTTCGCGCCATCTGGAACGACACCGTCCTCGCCGAATCCGACGGCACCGTCGTCGTCGAGGGGAACCACTACTTTCCGCCCGACTCCGTCCGCTGGGAGCACCTCGAGAAGGTCGACGGAACCACCGTCTGCCCCTGGAAGGGGACGGCCAGCTACTACGACGTGGTCGTCGACGGACGACGGAACGACGGGGCGGCCTGGTACTACCCCGACCCCAAGGAGGCCGCGGCCGAGATCAAGGACCGTCTGGCGTTCTGGCGGGGCGTCCGGGTCTCCTGAGGACTGACGCCCGGCGTCACACCCGGGCCAAGAGCTGCAGGCCCTCCTCCCGGTAGCGGCGGGCGGCCGACAGTCGGCGCGAGGGGTTGCCGCCGCACAGCTCCATGAACCGGGCGATGGCCTCCTCGGTCTGGGCCTGCTCGAGGCGGACTGTGCCGAGCTCGTTGGCCGGCGACTCGTCGAACGCCGAGTTCAGGTTGGCTTCCGACTTGGCCAGCCAGCGGGCGGCCTGGTCGAGGAACTCCTGGCCGAAGTCGGGCTGCTCGACCGCTTTGCGCATGCGCTGCTCGGCCACGCGGCGCGAGCAGATGCCCCGCATCTGGCGGCAGTAGTAGTTGCGGGCGGTGCCCGCCGACTGAGCCTTGCCGTAGGTGATGTGGGCTTCCTTGAAGTTCCCGCGGGCGTACTCCTCGTCCGCAGCTGCGATCAGATCCTCGTATGCGTTCACGGTGCCTTCTGCTCTCCCCCGGTTGCAGCGGTCGTGTCGGTTTCGCGGTGCGGTGTTCCTAGCCGGTATTTCGTAGTCCATTGGCGATGCCGTTGACGGTCAGCAGCAGGGCCCGCCACAGCTCCGGATCCTGCCCGTCGCTCGCCCGCAGGCGCGACAGCAGCGAGACCTGGAGGTAGCTGATCGGGTCCAGGTAGGCGTCGCGCACGTCGAGCGTCTGGCGCAGCAGCGGGTGGTGGTCGAGCAGGCGCTCCTTGCCGGTGAGCCACAGGACCTGCTCGATGGTGCGCCGGTTCTCGTCGACGATGCGCTCGAAGATGTCGTGCAGCGACGGGTCGACCAGGCGCTCGACGTAGCGCCGGGCCACGTCGAGGTCGGTCTTGAACAGGACCATCTCGACGTTGGACACGAACGTGCGGAAGAAGTGCCAGTCCTGGTACATGCCCCGGAGCCGCTGCGACCACCCCACGGCGCGGGCCTGCTCGATCCCCGCGCCCACCCCGAACCAGCCCGGGACGATCTGGCGGGACTGGGTCCAGCCGAACACCCATGGGATGGCCCGCAGCGAATCCAACCCGCCGCCCGATGCGCCGCCACTGCGCCGGATCGGGCGGGAGCCGAGGTTCAGCGCCGCCAGCTCCTCCACCGGCGTCGAGGCCCGGAAGTACTCGACGAGTCGAGGGTCGCGAACGAGCGTGCGGTAGGCGCCGTGGGCCGCGCTGGACACGACGTCCATGACCTCGTCCCAGTCCTCGATCACGCTGAGCGGCACCCGCGACTCCTTGTGCAGCACCGAAGCCTGGATCACCGCGGCGGTGGCGAACTCCAGGTTGCGGCGGGCCAGGGTCGGCAGCCCGTATTTGTCGGAGATGACCTCGCCCTGCTCGGTGATCTTGATGGCGCCGTCGAGGGTGCCGTACGGCTGGGCCAGGATGGCGTCGCCCGTCGGGCCCCCGCCCCGGCCGACCGTCCCACCCCGGCCGTGGAACAGCCGCAGCAGGACGCCGTGGCGCCCGGCGACGTCGCGCAGGGCCCGCTGGGCCCGGTGGATCTCCCACAGCGACGTGGTGATGCCGGCGTCCTTGTTCGAGTCCGAGTAGCCGAGCATGACCTCCTGGACGCCGCCCCGCAGGTCGACGAGGCGGCGGTAGCCGGGATCCGACAGGAGCTCGTCGAGGATCGGCCCCGACTCGCGCAACTCGTCGACGGTCTCGAGCAGCGGCACGAACCCGATGCGGGCCACGTCAGCGGTCAGGTCGACGAGGCCGGCCTCGCGGGCCAGGACGACGGCGGCGAACACGTCGTCCGCCCCCTTGGTCATGGAGATGATGTAGCTCTCGATGGCCTCGTCGCCGAAGATGTCGAGCGCCTCCCGCACCGTCTCGAACAGGCGGAGCATGTCCTCGGCCTCACCGTGGAGCCGGGTGGCGGGCGACTTCAGCGGCCGGGCCGACTGCAGCTCGGCCGACAGGAGCTTGAAGCGCTCGGACCGGGACAGCTCGGCGTAGGGCGGGCTGCCGTTGTCGAGCCGGTCGAAGAGGACGGCCAGGGCGACGTGGTGGGGCTCGGCGTGCTCGCGGATGTCCATGGTGGCCAGGGCCATGCCGAAGGTGGCGGCGACCCGCATGACCCGGTCGACGCTGCAGTGGGCGACCAGGCCGCCCTCGTTCTCCAGCAGCGAGGTCCGCATGACCTCCAGGTCGTCGAGGAGCTGGGAGGTGCAGGCGTACTCCAGCCCCTCGCGGGGCTGGGCCCCCTCGGCGAGGCGGCGACGGGTGTTCAGCAGTCGCTGGAGGATGTACGAGCACTTCAGCCGGTACGGCTCCTCGGCGTTGAGGGTGCCGAACCGGGCGTTGACGTCGGGCAGGGCCGCCCGGTCGGCGGCCAGGCTGGCCTCCAGGTCGGACGAGATGTGGGCCACCCGCGTCGACGTGCTCAGCGTGCTCACCAGCCGTTCCACGGCGACGGTCAGGTTGCGCAGGGCGGCCTTGCGCTGCTCGCCCAGGACCTGGAGCGTCACCTCCGGGGTCACCGTGGGATTGCCGTCGCGGTCGCCACCGACCCACGTGCCGAAGCGCACGGGGCGGGCCCGGGGCGGGAGGTCCACGCCGAGGCGGGCGAGGTGGGCGGCCAGGTCGTCGAGCAGGTCGGGCAGGACCACGCCGAACAGCTCGTCGAGGTAGAACACGACCGACCGGGCCTCGTCCGCCGGCGTGGGCTTGGTCTGGCGCAGGTCGTCGGTCTGCCAGATGAGGTCGACCACCTCGGCGATCTCGCGCGTGGCCCGGCGGCGGTCGTCCTCGGTGGCCCGGGGGTTGGTGCGCTGGTCGAGCAGCTCGGCGAGCCGGCGCCGCTTGCTGAGGATGGACTGGCGCACGGCCTCGGTCGGATGGGCGGTCAGCACCAGCCGGAGCTCCAAACGGTCGATCAGCGCCTGGAGGGCGCCCGGGGCCAGGTCGGCCTGGGCCAGCTCCTCGATGGCCTGGCTGAGCGGTCCCTCCTCGTCGGACAGCTGGGTCCGCTCGTCGGCCCGGTGGGTCTGCTCGGCGATGTTGGCCAGGTGGAAGTACGCCGAGAAGGCCCGCACCAGCACGGTTGCCGTGGGCAGGTCGAGGCCCGACAGCTGTTCGTCGAGGGAGTCGGCGCTGGCCCGCGAGGACGCGTCCCGGGTGGTCCTGCTCAGGTGCCGCACCCGCTCGACGAGGTCGAGCACCTCGCGGCCCTCGTGGCGCACCAGGGTCTCGCCGAGCAGGCGGCCGAGCAGGCGGATGTCGCCGCGGAGGTCCTCGCCGGCCAGTTCGGTGGCGGACTCCTCCGCATCCGACATGGGCGCCAGCCTACGGCGCCTCAGCGAGGCTGTCTTCGTCGTCCGGTCCCTCTGGCACAGTGCCACGGTGCCTTCCGCCGCCGGCGCCACCCTGGTCGCCACCGACGTCACCCGGTCGCACGGGGCCTTCGTCGTCCTCGACGGCGTGAGCGTCGTCGTCGGCCCGCGCGCCCGGACCGGTGTCGTCGGCCCGAACGGCGTGGGCAAGACGACGCTGCTGCGCATCCTCGCCGGCCTCGAGCCGCCCGACTCCGGGCGGGTGAGCCTGGCCCCGCCGGCGGCGACCGTCGGCTACCTGCCCCAGGAGACGGCGGGCGAGCCGGGAGAGACCCTCGCCGCCTACCTCGCGCGCCGTACCGGGGTGGCCCCGGCCGAGGCCGAGATGGAGGACGCGGCCGGCCTGCTCGGGCGGGGAGCGCCGGGGGCGGAGGATCGGTACTCGGTCGCCCTGGAGCGCTACCTGAGCCTCGGCGGGCCGGATCTCGAGGTCCGCGCCGCCGAGGTGTGCGAGGACCTCGGCCTGCCCGCCGACCGGCTCGGCGTGGGCCTGGCCCATCTCTCCGGCGGGCAGGCGGCCCGGGCCTCGCTGGCGGCCATCCTGCTGTCGCGGTTCGACGTGCTCCTGCTCGACGAGCCCACCAACGACCTCGACTTCGTCGGGCTGGCCCAACTGGAGCGGTTCGTGGCCGGCCTGGAGGGGGCGCTCGTCGTGGTGTCGCACGACCGGGCCTTCCTGGAGCACACCGTCGACCGGGTGCTGGAGATCGACGAGCACTCCCGGCGCTCGGTCGAGTTCGGCGGGGGCTGGCTCGGCTACCTGGAGGCCAAGGCGACGGCGCGCCGCCACGCCGAGGAGGCGTACGACCAGTACCGCGGCCGGCGGGCGGATCTGGTCGCCCGGGCCCGGACCCAGCGCGACTGGGCGGTGACCGGCGTGCGGGGCGAGAAGAAGAACGCGTCCGACCACGACAAGGCGCAGAAGGGCTTCCGGGTCAACCGGACCGAGAAGCAGGCCTCGAAGGTCCGCATCACGGAGAAGGCGCTCGAGCGGCTGGAGGTGGCGGAGAAGCCGTGGGAGGGATGGGATCTCCACCTGGAGCTGACCCCGTCGAGCCGCAGCGGGGACCTGGTGGCCCGCCTCGACCGGGCCGTCGTCGAGCTGGGGACGTTCCGGCTGGGGCCGGTCAGCCTGGAGGTGACGTGGGCCGAACGGGTGGCCATCGTCGGGCCGAACGGCTCGGGCAAGACCACGCTGCTACGCGCCCTCCTCGGTGAGGTGCCGCTGGCGTCGGGCTCCCGGGCGCTGGGGCCGGGGGTGGTCGTCGGCGAGCTGGACCAGGGCCGTCGCACCTTTCTGTCCGACCGGCCGCTCGTCGCCGCCTTCGAGGAGGCGTCGGGGCTGCTGGCCCAGCCCAGCCGGTCGCTGCTGGCCAAGTTCGGGCTGGGCGCCGAGCACGTCGCCCGCCCGGCGGCCAGCCTGTCGCCCGGCGAACGGACCCGCGCGACCCTGGCCCTGCTCATGGCCGTCGGCGCCAACTGCCTGGTCCTGGACGAGCCGACGAACCACCTCGACCTTCCCGCCATCGAGCAGCTCGAGCAGGCGCTCGACGACTACGAGGGCACGCTCCTGCTCGTCACCCACGACCGGCGCCTGCTCGACTCGCTGCGCATCACCCGCACCGTCGACCTGGGCTGAGCCGCCGGCCCGACCCTACGGCCCGCCCGACGGGTGCGACGGGTGGCGGTCCAGCCACGCCTGCACGACCCGGCCCTCGACCGTGGCGTGGTCACGCAGGCCCGAGACGATGGCCCGTTCGACTTTCGAGGCCACCAGGGGCGCCCGGACCCGGAGGTCGCCGTCGACCTCCCGACGGCACCCCGCACCGTCGAGCGGCGCCAGGGTCACCGTCGCGGAGCAGGTGAGGCGGTCGGCGTAGTGGTCGGGCCGGATCGAGAGAGCGGTGCGATGGGTGCGCCGATCGAGCATGGAGTGCTCGACCCAGGTGAGGCGGGCCGGGTCGATCACCGCGGTGACCGCCTTCGAGAGCTCGCCGACGAACGCGTACCTGACGTCCATGGTGACGGTGTCGCCGTCGTCGCTGCGCGACAGGATCTCCGGGCGGCCGAGCTCGGGCAGCTCGGCCAGCTCGCCCAGTACGGCCGGGTCGACGAAGGCCGCCTCCACCGCATCCAGCGGAGCCGAGAACCGCTGCTCCAGGCGGAAGCGCACGGCGGAAGTCTGGCCGAGGCCGCGGGGTCAGGCCGCCAGGTACCGGCGGGCGCCCCAGAACTGCGGGGCGAGCGACGGGGTGTCGACCGGGACGGTCTCGACCGTCTTGCCCGTGGCCGGCGACTGGATCATCATCCCGTTCCCGACGTAGATCGACACGTGGTGGATGGCGCCTTTGCCGCCGTCGTAGGCGTAGAAGAGCAGGTCGCCCGGCTGCAGGTGGGCGCGGTCCACGGGCGTGCCCTTCAGGGCCTGGTCGTCGGCGTCACGGGGCAGGACGATGCCGTGGGCGCCGTACACCGCCGCGGTGAAGCCCGAGCAGTCGAAGCCGGCGGCGGACGTCCCGGCCCAGAGGTAGGGCAGGCCGGAGAAGAGCTGGGCGCTGCGGACGATGTCGCCGCCGGTGGTCGGTCGTGGCCCGGGCGCCTGGACGTCCACGTCGGCCGCGGCCACGACGGCGCTGCCGCCGGCGGTGGGGGTGGCCACCGTCACCAAGGTGGCGTCGGCGGCCAGCACCGGCAGCCGGGTGTCGTAGCTCAGCTCCAGCAGCTCGTGCGCGGGCGCCGCCCGTTCACGCAGGGACGCCGTCGGCCGGATGACCACCGCCGACCGGCCGGTGTCGGCGGCGCTGACCCCCGTCAGTTGGGCGACCGGCAGCCATCCCGGGTAGCCGGCGGCGTCCTGGGAGGACGGCTGGTCGGGCACGACCACGCTGGCCCAATCGCCCCGGACGTCGCGCACGGTCACCCGCTCGCCGTAGAGGACCTGGGTGGCCAGCTTGTCGACCAGCCACAGCTTCTCGTCGTTGGTCATGGTCGACGTCCACCGCCGGACGTCGACCGGGTTCGTGAGCGACGGCGCATCGACCGGCCGGGCCTGGTCCGGGGCGTTCCACACGGTGGCCACGGCGACGGCGACGAGGGCGTCGTGCCCCGGCGAGACGGCGGGCGGGGCGGCGGGTGGTGCGGGCGTCGGCGTCCCCGCAGCCGCTGAGGCGGCCGCCGACGGCAACGGCCTGGCCCGGTCGACGTGCGCCGGAGCCGTGCCGGCGAGAAACGCCCGGCCGCCGGCGACGACGGCGACGCCGGCCGCCGCGGCGGCGACCAGGAGCCGGACCCGGCGCCCCTGCACCATCGACGCGACTGTAGCGACCGGGGATCGGCAGCTACCGTCGCAGGGCGTGGGTCGCCCGCCGAATCGCCGGCGCATGGCCGCGCTGGCCGTCGCCCTGGCCTGCACGACGACGGGCGCGGCGTGCGGTGCCGGCCATTCCTCGCCGAAGGCCGCCGTCGGCCGGGCCGGCCGCCCCGCACCGACCGAGCCGGGCACGGCCGACTCGTCCGTCACCGCCCCGCCGGTGACGGCGCAGACGCCCCCGACGCCTCCGACGGCGACCGGCGGCCCGGCGGCGGCGGTGGTCAGCCCGTCGGGGATCGTGTTACCGGTGGTGTCCGCCATGGCCGACGGCTGGGTCGTGCGCACCCCCTGCAACGCCACGGCGACGCTGCGCCGCGGGACGCCGGTCGGCGCACCGGTCGTCATTCTCGACCCCGGCCACGGCGGGGCCGAGACGGGGGCGGTCTCCCCCGGCGGGCTGTCCGAGTCCGTGGTCAACCTGGCCGTGGCGCGCCAGGCCCAGGCCGCCCTCGAGGCCGACGGTGTGCCCACCGTGCTGACCCGCACCGGCGACTACGAGCTCAGCCTGCCGACCCGGTCGGAGATCGCCCGTGACCTCAACCCCCGGGCCTTCGTGTCCATCCACCACAACGCCGATCCCGACGGGCCCCGGGCGGGCCCGGGGTCGGAGACCTACTACCAGATCGGTTCGCCCGACTCGAAGCGCCTGGCCGGCCTCATCTACGAGGAAGTGGTCAAGGCGCTGTCGCAGTACAAGGTGGCCTGGGTGGCCGACCGTGACGCAGGCGCCAAGTACCGGCGCGGGACGTCCGGCGGGGACTACTACGCCGTGCTGCGCCAGCCGGGGAAAGTGGTGAGCGCCCTGGCCGAGCTGGCCTTCATCTCCGATCCGCCCGAGGCCGACCTGCTGGCCCGGGCCGACGTCCAACGGGTCGAGGGCCAGGCCGTCGCCCGGGGCATCGTCCGGTACCTGAGCACCGCCGATCCGGGATCCGGCTTCACCGAGCCCTATCCCCGGGTCGACCCGCCGGTCGTCCCCGGCCCGCCCCGCGTCTGTCGCGATCCGGCGCTCTGAGGGGCGGCGCAGCACCTGCCGATAGGGTGGCCGCCATGACCGACTCCGCAAAGCCGCAGGTGGAGGTACCGTCCGGCGAGGCGCCGCCCACCGAGCTCGTCACCGAGGATCTCGTCGAGGGCACCGGCCCGGAGGCGACGTCGGGCAAGGACGTCGAAGTCCACTACGTGGGCGTGGCGTGGAGCACGAACCGCCAGTTCGACGCGTCGTGGGACCGCAGGTCGACGTTCAAGTTCCCGCTCGGTGGCGGGCGGGTCATCGCCGGCTGGGACCAGGGCGTGGCCGGGATGAAGGTCGGCGGGCGCCGGCGCATCACCATCCCGCCCCACCTCGGCTACGGCGACGCCGGCGCCGGCGGGGCCATCAAGGGCGGCGAGACCCTGGTCTTCGTCGTCGACCTGCTCGGCGTGCGCTGAGCGGGTCCCTCAGCCGCAGCGGCTGAAATCCACGGTGGACGACGACGCGTCGACAGTGGCGCCCCGGTGGTCGGCCGCCCACTTCTGTACCGCCGACGCCAGCTCCGTCCGGTCGTTGTCCGTGTCGAGGGCGACGCTCACCCGCACGCAGGTGCGACGGCCGGAGCGCCAGGCGACGTAGTGGTCGCCGGCCCAGCCGGCGGCGGCCCGCTCGGATTCGGCCTTCGGCACCGTCTCCTCCAGCACCAGCCCGAGCAGGTACTCGCCGATCACCCCGTCGTCGGCCACCCGGCCACCCGCGACAGGGGCGCGTACCTCCGCCCGCCCGCGCCCGGACAGGTAGCGGTCCGGGTGCAGGATCTCCGCCGACGTCGTAGGCGGGGCGCGGAAGGCGTCGTCGACGCGAGCCTGGCCGCCGGCGGCCACGAGGGCGGCGATGAAGTCGGGCCCGTCGACGTAGGGGAAGTCGTCCAGCTCGGCGAGGGGGTCGGAGGCGTCGAAACCGGTGCCACCGGCGGCGTTCTCCTCGTCCGCGGCCTGGCGCTGCTCGGCCGGCGACAGGGAGTCCACGTAGCGGTACTCGATCGCGGTGGCGTCGCCCTCGACGAGGGCGTCGTCGGCCATCCCTGCCTCGTCGTCGACGACGTCCGGGTCGAGGCCGAAGTGCTGGTCGTCGAGGGCGTGGGTCAGCTCGTGGACCAGGACCTGGCGTACGAAGGGGGTCGGGCTGGTCCCCCGGACGACCAGCTCCTTGGTGTCGCTGTCGTAGTAGCCGTCGACCGAATCGGCGTCGGAGGTGCTTCCCGAGGAGTTCTGGCTGCTGCCGTCGTCCAGCCCGAGGGCCCGGAACAGGTCGGTCCCGGGGTCGGGCCCGCCGGCGTCCGTCGTGCCGCCGGCGTCGTACCGGCGGCGGAAGGCGGCGTCGCCCAGCACGGAGACCTTGACCGGCGACAGGAACTTCAGCCCTCTGGCCTGCTCGACGAAGGCCTCGAGCTGGGGGATGACGGCGCTGACTGCGGCGCTGAGGCCCGGATCGGCGGCCGGGTCGGCACGGCGGCGGCCGGCGACCGTTCTCACGCCGACCACGGCGACGGCGAGGACCAACGCGGCCAGCAGGCCGGCTGCGACCCGGCGCCGACCGGTGGAAAAGAGCGTCGAGGTCACCCGGCGTGGAAATGTACCGGGAAAAAGGAATGGCGCCCCTCTCGACCCCACGGCGGACGGGGTGAGAAAGGGCGCCGGTCCCTAGTATACGTACGACGTACGGCTTGTCGAGTCGAAAGGCGGCTTTGTTGACCCGGCCCTTGCTCACAGCGGAGGTGATCTTCAGCGCTGCGCTCCGGCTGGTGGACACCGAGGGGCTGGAAACCCTCACCATGCGGCGGTTGGCCGCCGACCTGGGAGTCGCCCCCATGTCGCTCTACAGCCACATTCCGACCAAGGACGACCTGCTGATCGGTGTCGTCGGCCTGGCTACTGCGGAGATTCAGATTCCCAGCCGGGAGATGCCGCCGTGGGACGCGCTGCGCAGCCTGACCCGGGAGTTCCGCCGGGTGACGCTGCTGCACCCCAACCTCGCGCCGCTGATCATGACTCGGCCACCGACCGGCGCCGAGGGCCTCCGTACCCTGGAATCGGCCCTGGACGCCCTGCACCGGGCGGGGATCGAGCCGGGACAGATCGCCCGGGCCTACCGGCTGTCGGCCAGTTTCGCCATCGGGTTCGTATCCCTGGAGGCCGGCGGCTTCTTCCGGCCCCTGGCCACCCGCGACCCCGGGCCCGAGCTCCATTCCCCGCCGCCCGAAGGCGCGCCCCGGGTCCAGGAAACGGCGAAGTATCTGGCCGAATGGGACAGCGACGCCGAGTTCGAGGCGGGGATGGACGTCATCATCGGGTTCCTCTCGCGTGGGCTGCCGGCCGGCGACGGCGACTGAACCGGCCTACCCCGACCGGCTGAGCTGGGACAGGGCGACGGCGGCGGCGGTGGCGACGTTCAGGGAGTCCACGCCGGCGGCCATGGGGATCCGGATTCGGCGGTCGGCGGAGGCCAGCGCGGCATCGGTCAAGCCCGGGCCCTCGGCACCGACCACGAGGGCCTGCCGGGGCCGGCGGGCCACGCTGCGGACGTCCTCGGAGCCGCCGGCCGACGAGGGGGTCAGGGCCAGCACCTCGAACCCGGCGGCGCGCAGCCAGGCCAGGGCAGCGGGCGCGCTGGCCACCCGGGCGAAGGGCAGGCGCAGGCTGTGGCCCATCGACACCCGGATGGCCCGGCGGTAGAGCGGGTCGGCCGAGGCCCGGTCGAGCACCAGGCCGGCGGCCCCGAAGGCGGCGGCGTTCCGGAAGAGGCCGCCGAGGTTCTCGTTGTCGTTGACCCCCTCCGCGACCACCAGCAGGTCGGCGCCGTCGGCCACCTCGTCCAGCCCGATCGGCGGGCGACGAGCGGCGGCGGCCAGCGCGCCCCGGTGGAAGGCGAAGCCCGTGACGGCCGTCATCGCCGTCTGGCCGATCAGGTAGACGGGCGCGTCGACGCCGTCCAGGTCGGCTTCCAGGTCGGCCAGGCCCTTGGCCGTGACCAGCAGGGACCGGACGGGGTACGGCGAGGCCAGCAGCTGGCGGATGACCAGGACGCCTTCGGCCACGAGAAACCCGTCCCCCTCGCCGTCCGATTCCCGTCGACGGCGCAGCTCAGGGTCGTTCAGGCCGTAGAAGTCGCCGAGGCGGACGTCCGAAGGGTCGTCCACCTCGATGACGGCGACGGCCACCCCGCATTCTGGGCCGGCCCCGGTTGAGACTTCAACCGTCCCGGTATCATTGGACGATGGCCGAGACCCGATGGCTGGACGACGAGGAGCAACGGACGTGGCGGGCGTTCCTGTCCGCCATCCGCCTGCTGACGTCCGAACTCGACCGCGAGCTGCAGCGCGACGCCGACATGCCCCACACGTACTACGAGATCCTGGTCGCCCTGTCCGAGGCGCCGGGCCGCACCTTGCGCATGAGCGAGTTGGCGGAGATGTCGCAGTCGTCGCGCAGCCGCCTGTCGCACGCGGTGGCCCGCCTGGAGGACGCGGGCTGGGTGGAGCGCCGGGCGTGCCCGACCGACAAGCGGGGGGCGCTGGCCGTGCTGACCCCGACCGGGTACGCCGCCCTGGAAGCGGCGGCCCCCGGCCACGTCGAGGCCGTCCGCCGCCACCTGTTCGACGTGTTGACGCCGGAGCAGGCTGCCGAGCTCGGCCGGATCAGCGCGGCCGTGCGGGACGGCCTCCTCGACGGTGCCAACGGGTGGCCCGCGTCAACGTGTGATTGACGGTGTTGGCGCGTCAATGTATGGTTGACGCATGGACGCCTTACCTTCGGTCGACCAGCTCGTGTACGCAGTCGAGTCGGCCAACGACACCGACCTGGAACGGGTCCGGGCCGCAGTCTCCGTGGCCGAAGCGCTGGGGTCGCGCGGCGACGCTCTCGTGACCCACTTCGTGCAGTCGGCCCGCGCCGCGGGGTGCTCCTGGTCGGAGATCGGCGGCGAGATGGGCGTGTCGAAGCAGGCGGCCCAGCAGGCGTTCGTGGCGCAACCCGGTCGGCGACGGCGGTTCCCGCGGGCGCCGGGCCGGCCCGCCGGGGCGCCGCGGGTCCGTCCCTTCGAGCGGTTCGCAGGGGGGGCCCGGGCCGTGGTCACCCTGGCCCGCCAGGAGGCGCGTGACCTCGGCCACCCCCGCATCGGCACCGAGCACCTGCTGCTCGGCCTGCTGTCGCACGGCGAAGGCGTCGGCGCCGTCGCCCTGGACCGGCTGGGGATCGATGCCGACGGCGTTCGCCGGCGCATCGAGGAGATCGTCGGGACGGGACCCGGCTCGGTCGCCCGGCTGACGTTGTCGCCCCGGGCCAAGGAGGTCTTCGCCGAGGCCGTCCGGGAGGCGCACGAGATGGACCGGCACCGGGTGGGCACCGGGCACATCCTCCTGGGCATCGTCGACGAGGGCGCGGGCCTGGCGGCGCGGATCCTCGTCGACCTGGGCGCCGAGCTGCCGCGCGTCCGGGAGACGGTCCTGGAGCTGCTGCGGGCGTCGCCCGGCTCGAGCGGCCCGGAGCGGCCCGCCTCCGACTGATCCGCATCCGGACTGTCCGGAAGGCGGGACCGGCGGCCTGGAAGACTGACCGGGTGAGCGGCCGCCGATGACGCTCAACTTCCCGATCAAGGTCCGGGAGCTGGGCGAGGACGAGCGGCTGCGCCAGGTCGACGTCGCAGGGGCGACTCCCGCGCCCGTCCCGGAACTGGCCGTCTGGCTGCACCGGCACCGGCGGGTCCTCGTGCCCGCGGTCTTCGTCGTCTTCGTCCTCGGCTTCTCCGGCGCCTGGACGGGCGGCGCCCTGGTGCTGGACGGACCGGGCATCTCGCTCTACGTCCGCATGGTCCTGAACCACATCTCCACCGACCACCGGATCCCGTACTGGATGCCGGACCTGTGGGCCGGCGCGCCCATGTGGGCCGTGACCCCGGCGTTGCCGATCTTCCTGCTCGTGCCGCTGGCCAGCGCCGTCGGCCCCGACGTGGCCGTGAAGATCGGCGTCCTGGGCCTCCAGGTGGTGGGGGCGTGCGGTGCGTTCGTCCTGGCCCGGGCCCTGTGGCGGAACGTGCCCGCCGCCCTGGTCGCCGGGGTCCTGTTCGGGCTGCAACCGCTGCTGATCTCCCTGGGTGTGCTGGCCGGGTCGCAACCGACCATCGGCGTCATCGCCGCAGCCCCGTGGCTGGCGTGGAGCGTGCGCCGCGGCCTGCGGGGCGACGGGGGGCGTTACGTCGCCCTGGCCGGGCTGCTCGCCGGCTTCGCCGTCCTGATGCAACCCGAGTACGCCTTCGCCCTCGTCCTGCTCGGCGGCTGCCAGCTGGCGGTGGAGGTCGGCCGGGTCGGGACCGGGCGCAACCCGGCCACGTCCGGCCAGCTGTTCGGCCGGGCCGCGGCCGTCGTGGGCATCGCCGTCGGGTCGACCGCCTACTGGCTCCTCCCGTTGATGGCGCTGGGCAAGTCGTTCATCCTCTCCCCGCCGGCCCTGGTGCAGGGCGAGCTGTTCAACGGCAGCGCCGCGCACGTCGGCAAGGAGCTGGGCGTGTACTTCGGGCGGGCCCAGGGCCTGACCGGCGCCGTCGGTCTGGACCGGGCCGGGCTGCTGCCGCTGTTCTTCCACCTGGGCTGGGTGTGCCTGGCCCTCACCCTGGCGACGGTCGCCGTGCTGCCCCGCAAGGACCGTGACGGCACCCTGACCGCCATCCTGCTGTCGTCCGCCGTCGGCATCTGGCTCTCCACCGGCGCCATCCCCGCCGCCTCCAGCGGGCCGGCGGCCCGGGGCCAGTGGGTGGCGTTCGTCATCGCCGGTGTCGCCGTCGGCGTCCTGCTGGGCACCCTCCTGCGGCCGCTGCACCTCGGACGAACCATGACGCTGGTGCTCGTGGTCGGGGCCGCGTTCCTGGTGCTGGTCCCCTATCTGACCCCGTTCGTGACGTTGCAGAAGCTGATCCCGGTGTTCGGCAGCGTGCGGTTCCCCCGGTTCTACGCGGTCGCCCCGTTGGGCCTGGCCCTCGGCGCCGCATATCCCGTCGTCCTGGCCCAGGAGTGGGCCGAGAACCACCGGGCCCGGTCCTCGCCGGCCACGCTCGGGCCGGCGTTCGCCAGCGCCGTCGCCCTCGCCATCGTGGCCATCTTCCTGGTCGACATCTGGCCCTACCGGACCTACTACCGCATTCGCCCGCCGGCCACCGCCGCCGCCTATGGCCAGCTGGCCTCGGCGCTGTCGTCGGCCCCCGGCCAGTTCCGCCTGGCGCCGACGAAGATCGAGCCCACGTCGGCGGCCAGCGTGCTCGACACCGGTCACGACCTGACGACGGGCTGGCCCCACTTCGTGGCCAGCAAGCAGGTCTGGCGGCTGACGGCCGAGCCGTTCCTGATGCCCGACGCCTATCGCGAGCGGGCCTACGCCCTCTCGTCCACCGCGTTCCAGGTCACCGAGCACACCACCGACCCCGGCACCGCCGCGGAGAAGGTGCCGTCGATCGACCTGACCGCCGACCCGCTGGCCCTGCCCATGGTCCGGGCCTACGCCCACACCGTCACCATGGCCACCGGCGACCTGACGCCCGAGCTCGCCGTCGGCCTGGCCCAGCGCAACGTGGGGGTGGTCACCGGGTCGCCCGACGCGTCGGCCGCCCTGAAGGCCACCACCGTGGTGGACGTGCGGTCGCCGGATCCGTGCGCCGACGACTCCATCGCCTCGCTGGACCCGGCCCTCGCCAGCCAGCTCGGCGTCGCCTGCGGCCTGCACACCTGGCTCGGCACCTTGTTCGCCGGCGTCGACCTGGTGAACATCTCGCCCGGCGTCGGCGCCGTGTTCCGCTCCACCGCCGACCGGTTGCAGGGCGTCTCGGTGTACCTCGACCGGCTACCGGACCGGGCGGAGCTCGCCCTCTACCAGGTGGCGGCCGACGGTCGGTCCCTCGGCACCGAGCTGGCCCGCACCAAGGCCGTCGGGGTCGACGAGTTCGGGCTGACCGCGTTCACCTTCGACGCCATCACCGGCTCGGCCGGCAAGCAGTACGCGTTCGTCGTGACCTGCCCGGACTGCGCGCCCGACAAGGTGCCGCGCCTCGTCGTCGGCCACTCGGTCGACCAGCCGGGCGACTTCCTCCAGAACGGCACCGTGCGCCGGGACCGGTCGGCCGGCTTCGCCCCGATCTACGACCCGGTGGCGGCCAATCCCCCGTCGACCACCACCCTGACGCCAACCCGGCCCGGCCCCGGCAACTGGCGGATCGGCGTCAACGGGACGGATCCGTCACTGGTCGTGGTGGCCGAGGCCTGGTTCCCCGGATGGGAGGCGGAGGTCGACGGGCACAAGACCCCGGTCCTCGAGGCCGACGGCGCCTTCCTGGGCGTCCCCGTCGGCGCCGGCCATCACGTGGTCACCTTGACCTATCACCGCCCGGCCGCGGCGCTGGCCGGCCGAGCGATCACGTTCGCCACCCTGCTCACGCTGGCGGTGCTGGCCGTTCGCCGTCGGAAGCCGGCAGTTCGCCGTCCGGCTCCGGCCGCCGGCGGTCCGGACCCGGGCCGGGGCCGGGGCGCTCAGCGTCGGTCGCCTCGGTCGCGTCGGTCGCCTCTGTCGTCTCGGTCGCCGGTGACCGTCCGGCGGTCACCCGTTCCTCGCCCACCCTCCATCGGTCGCCGCGACCGGCTGCCGAGCCGGCCTGCGCCGCCGGAGGAACGGCCGGGGGCGGCTTCCTCCCGCCGGGACGAACGGCCGTCGCTCCCGTCCGCCCCGGCGGAGAAGCGGCCGAGGACCGCTCTCCCGCCGCCGGTTGCCCCGGAGCGGGCGGCCGGGTCGAGGCTGCGCCGTCGACGCGGCCCGGCCCCGGCGCCGGGTCCGATCCCGGCTTCCCGTCCGGCGCCGGCGCGGCGCGGCCGCCGCGGGCCGGCGGCGCGCCCCAGTCCTTCGGCGCCCGCGACCACACCACCCGCGGAGGAACAGCCGGACTGGGACGAGGTGGTCCGGCCGCGACCTGCGCCCGAGCCTCCTGGGGCGTCCCCCGGGCGCTGGACCCGGCCGGGGGCCGACGAGCCCGGGCCCGACGCGCTGGGGCCGCGGTGGCCTCCCGAGCCCCACTGAGCCGTAGGGCGAGGACCAAACCGCCCAGCGCGGCCGCGCCGAAGGCGGCGCCGACCCACAGCGGTCCGCGACTCGAGCCCGGTACGGCGGAGCGGACCGACGTGAGCGGCACCGGCGCGACCGGCGGCGCCGACGAACGCCCGACCGACACGTCGACCGACGCGATGCCGCGTACCGTCGCGGAGGCGGCGGTGCCGCAGGCCACGACGGACAGGGTCGATCGCCCGGCCGGGACGTTGGAGACGTCGACCCGCAAGGTGAAGTCGACGACCGGCTGAGGCGGGTCGACGATCTGAAAGTCCTTCAGGGACTCGCCGACGAACAGCTCGACCCGGCCAAAACCGGCAGTGGGCGTGGTGGCACGACCCTGCACCGTCACCACCCCCGTCGCCGGCGAGCCCGAGGCCGGCGCGGCGATCACGACGGTCCCGACGTCGGCTTCCCTGGTCGGGCAGGTGTTGGGGATCGCCCGCGCCGGCCCGACGCCGACTGACGCCAGGGCGGCCACCGCCGCGGCCACGAGCGCGCCACCGCGACGCCGTGCGGCCAGCGGACGGCCTACGGGGTTGCGGGAGGAGGCGGCTCGGCCGCTGCCGGCGGGGAGGCCGCTGCTTCAGGCGACGCAGGCCCGGGTGCGGCCGCCGTCCCTGGCGCGGCCGACGTCTCGGACACCGCCGGTGGGGCCGGGGTCGGTGCGGCCGGGGCCGGAGCGGTCACATGCTCGCCGTTCCCGTCGACGGTCACATGCTCGCCGTTCCCGTCGACGAAATCCTTGGCCGCGGCGGCGCCCTTGTCGATCTGGTGGCCGAACTTGCCGCCGGTCTTGGCGTCGACGACATGCGCCACCTTGTCGATGGCCTGGGTGACCTGCTCGGCGTGCTCCTCGGCCAGCTTCTTCGCCCTGTCGAAAATGCCCATCAGTCGAACAGGCCCATCAGTCGGACAGGCCCGCGCCGCTAGCCAACGCTGCCTTCCATGTTCAGCTCGATCAGCCGCGACCACTCCACCGCGTACTCCATCGGCAGCGTGCGGGTGACCGGCTCGATGAAGCCGTTGACGATCATGCTCATGGCCTGCTGCTCGGAAAGGCCCCGGCTCATCAGGTAGAAGAGCTGGTCCTCGCCCACCTTGGAGACGGTGGCCTCGTGGCCGATGCGGGCGTCCCGCTCGTTGATCTCCATGTACGGGTAGGTGTCGGAGCGGCTGTCCTCGTCGAGGATGAGGGCGTCGCAGCGGACGTGGCTCTTCGCCCCGGTGGCGCCGGGCTCGACCCGGACCTTGCCCCGGTACGACGTGCGGCCGCCGTCCTTGCAGATCGACTTGGAGATGATCGTCGACGTGGTCTCGGGGGCGGCGTGGACCATCTGGGCGCCCGCGTCCTGGTGCATGCCGGCGCCGGCGTAGGCCACCGAGAGGACCTCGCCCTGAGCCTTGGGGCCCATGAGGTACACCGACGGGTACTTCATGGTGAGCCGGCTGCCGATGTTGCCGTCGATCCACTCGACCCGCGCCTCGGTCTCGGCCCGGGCCCGCTTGGTGACCAGGTTGTAGACGTTGGTCGACCAGTTCTGGATGGTCGTGTAGGTGATGTGGGCGCTGGGCTTGGCGATCAGCTCGACCACCGCGGAGTGCAGGGAGTCGGTGCTGTACACAGGCGCCGAGCAGCCCTCGATGTAGTGCACGGTGGAGCCCTCGTCGGCGATGATCAGCGTGCGCTCGAACTGGCCCATGTTCTCGGCGTTGATCCGGAAGTAGGCCTGCAGCGGCATGTCGACGGTGACGCCCGGCGGCACGTAGATGAACGACCCGCCCGACCACACGGCCGAGTTCAGGGCCGAGAACTTGTTGTCGCCCGGGGGGATGACAGTGCCGAAGTACTCCTTGAGGATCTCGGGGTGCTCCCGCAGGGCGGTGTCCATGTCCATGAACAGGACGCCCATGGCCTCGAGGTCCTCACGGTTGCGGTGGTACACGACCTCGGACTCGTACTGCGCGGTGACGCCGGCCAGGTACTTGCGCTCGGCCTCGGGGATGCCCAGCTTCTCGTAGGTCTGCTTGACCGACTCGGGCAGCTCGTCCCAGGCGTCGACCTGCTTGTCGGTCGGCTTGATGTAATAGAAGATGTCCTGAAAGTCCAGGTCGGGCATGTTGACCGCGAACCAGGGCGCCATGGGCTTGCGCATGAACGTGCGCAGGGACC
Organism: Acidimicrobiales bacterium; assembly: GCA_036269435.1. Classification (GTDB taxonomy): domain Bacteria; phylum Actinomycetota; class Acidimicrobiia; order Acidimicrobiales; family AC-14; genus CADCTB01. The sequence goes on from DATASA010000110.1 coordinate 78,860, forward strand.
GCAGCCGGAACTGGCGCATCCACTCGGGCTCGCCCTTCATCCACGACATCTCGTTGACGATGTCCTCGTTCAGGCCCTTCTTGGGCTTGAAGACGTAGTCCTCGACGTCGTGCCACCCGAGCTTGTACCTGCCCAGATCGAGTTCGGTCGTCGCCATCAGCACCACCACTTCCCCGGAGGCTTCCGAGAGATAATTTCTCCTACGTAGATAGTAACAAACCCCCCGCCGAGGATCATCCGCGGGCCTTGGCCCGGGCTGCGGCGTGCTCGACGAGCTGGCGGAACAGGCCCTGTTGCTCGGGCCAGTCCTCCAGCAGCTCCGGATGCCACTGGACGGCGACCACGTGCGGGCTGCCCGGCACCTCGATCGCCTCCACGGTGTGGTCTTCAGCCCAGGCCACGGCGCGCGTCCCCGGCGCGGCCTGGTCGACGGCCTGGTGGTGGATCGAGTTGACCGCCACCTCCGTCGCCCCCAGGGCCTCGGCCAGGTGGCTGTCCGGCTCCACCTTGACCCGGTGCACGCCCTCGCGCCAGCGATCGGCGTGGTCGTGGCCCTGGCCGGTCACCGCGGGGACGTGCTGGATCAGCGACCCCCCCATGGCCACGTTCAGCACCTGCATGCCCCGGCACGTGGCCAGCAAGGGCATGTCGAGCCCGATGGCGGCCTGGATCAGGCGAATCTCGAACGCGTCGCGCAGCGGGTCGACGTTGTGGGTCTCGGCGACGGGGCGGGCGCCGTAGCGCGACGGCTGCACGTCGCCCCCGCCGGTGAGCAGCAGGCCGCTCACCACCGCCAGCAGGTCGTCGACGACGTCGGGATCGAGGATGGGCAGGATGACCGGCACCCCGCCCGCCCGCTCCACGCCCTCGACGTAGAAGCGGCTCGCGGTGTGGAGCAGGGCGGGACCGGTCGCGGTTTCGACCACCCTGGGGTAGGCGGAGATCCCGATGATCGGCTTCACGCCGGCAAATCTACGACGGGCGGAACATCTCGGAGACGAAGGCGGCCAGCGCCTCGGTGCTCTCGGCGGAGCCGTCCGAGACGAAGACGGCCGGCCGGCCGTCCAGGCTGGCGGCCAGCCGCCCGAGGGCGTCCGCGTCGGGCCCGACCAGGACGGTGGTCGCTCCTCGGTCGCCCAGGGCGCGAGCCAGGTCCTCTCCGCCCGACCACCCGACCGCAACGACGACGACCTTGCCCGCGAGCTCCACGGCCTCCAGTCCACACGACCAGTCCACACGACGTCGGCCGCCCAAGCGTGCCGGCAGGCGGGGAGGGAATGCCGACCGAGTTGGTCGGGTTTAAGATGAGCACATGGCCACTCCTCCTCCCATCGACCCGCGTGGCCCCCGGTTCAACCAGTCCGTGCTCGCCGTCGCCCTGCTCGGCGGCTTTCTGTTCGACTGGCGGCCGGTGGTGCCCCTGTTCGCCCTGGTCCTGCTGGCCGGGGCCGCCCTCGGCCCCCGGTACGGGCCGTTCCTCGCCCTGTACGCCAAGGTGATCCGGCCGCGCCTGAGCCCACCGTCGGAGCTGGAGGATCCCCGCCCGCCCCGGTTCGCGTCCTCCGTCGGCGTGCTGTTCCTGGGCGCCGGCACCCTGGCCTTCGTCGCCGGCCACTCCGGCGTCGGGTGGGGCCTGGCCCTGATCGTCGCCGCCCTCGCCGCCTTGTCGGCCACCACCGGGATCTGCGTCGGCTGCGAGATCTACCTGCTGGCCGCCCGCCGTCGCCCGGTCACGAGCTGAGGATGTTGCTGGCCAGGGGCGTCGTCGTCCTCGTCCTGCTCTTCGCCGTCGCCCTCGTCACCCGGCTCTACCGCCAGTGGCGCGAGGGGGTGCGGAGCGACCGGCCGGACCACCCCGCCGTCCCCGCGTCACTCCTGGCCGGCGCGCAACGGACGTGGATCGTGTTCACCACGCCCTTCTGCGCGTCGTGCGGGCCGGTCGAGTCCCGTTTGCGGGCGTCGGACCCGGGCGCCCGGGTGGTCAAGGTCGACGCCACCCGCGAGCCGCACCTGGCCGACGCCTTCTCCATCCGCTCCGCCCCCACCGTCCTGCTGGCCGACGCCGCCGGCACCGTGCTGGCCCGCCTGGTCGGCGCCGAGGCGGTCGACTCCTACGTGCGCTCCTCCATCTGAGAGCGGGCGATCCGCGGCCAGAGACGACGCCGGATCGCCCAGACCGGGGTCGGGAGCTAGGTGCGCAGGCCCCAGTAGGGCCGGCGGCCGACGGGGATGTCGGCCCGGAGCGGGTTCTTGCGGTCCCGGTCGGACAGGATCGGGTCGGACAGCTTCCAGTCCGCCTCGAGGGCCGGGTCGTCCCAGGCCACGCCCAGCTCGTCCTCGGGGTTGTAGTACTGGTCGACCATGTAGGTGATGGTCAGGTCGGTCAGGGCGGCGAAGCCGTGGGCCACGCCGGGCGGGATGAACACGCCCCGGCCGTCGGCCTCGCCGATCTCCAGGTGCAGGGTGGCGCCGTCGGTGGGCGAGCCTTCCCGGAGGTCGTGCAGGACGACCAGCGAGTCGCCCTTGGTGAAGTACCAGTAGTCGGCCTGGTGCAGGTGGTAGTGCAGGCCGACGACCGTGCCCGCGCTCTTGTCCGAGCGATTGCCCTGGACCATCTCACGGCCGTGCGGGAACCACGACCGGCGGTAGCTCTCGACGAAGCGGCCGCGGGAGTCGCCGAACGCGGTGGGCTCGACGACGTAGACGTCCTTGATGACGTCGGACTCGGTGACGGTTGCGAAGCTCATGGTTCGAAGCGACCGTAGCCGCCCCGGTAGAAGACCAGAGGCCTGCCCTCGTGGGCCAGCGCCAGCTCCCGCACCCGGCCCACGACGATGAGGTGGTCGCCGGCGGGGTACTCGGCCTCGACCGTGCAGTCGACCCACGCCAACACGTCGTTCAGGACCGGAGCACCCGACGACGACGGCCGCCAGCCGACGCCAAGGAACCGGTCCAGGCCGTGGGTGGCGAACACCCGCGACAGCGCCTCCTGGTCCTCGCCCAGGATGTTGACGCAGAACGCGCCGACCGCTCGGAGCTGGGGCCACGTCGTCGACGCCGTCGACACGCAGAACGCCACCAGGGGAGGGTCCAGCGAGACAGAGGTGAAGGAGTTGACGGCCAGGCCGATCGGCCGCTCCCCGGCCAGGCAGGTCACGACCGTGACGCCGGTCGCGAAATGGCCGAGGACCTGGCGGAACCGGGCCTCGTCGATCGTCTTGGGGGCACTGGCGAAACCCGGCGGTTCGATGCTCGACACGCTACGCGCGCCGGGGCGCGATGGGGCAGGATGAGGCGGGGTTGGGGACGACAAGGGGGATGGACGATGGCGAACTACGTACTCGTGTTCAAGGGCGGCAGCGTGCCCGCGACCGAAGCTGAGCAGAAGGCCGCGCTGGCCGACTGGGGCGCCTGGTACGGCAGCATGGGCGCCGCCGTGGTCGACGGCGGTACCATGCGCCTGGTACGGCAGCATGGGCGCCGCCGTGGTCGACGGCGGTACGCCGTTCGGGCCGTCGAAGTCGATCGCCGGCGACGGGACCGTCAGTGACGGCGCCGCCTCGGAGCTGACCGGCTACACCATTCTCACCGCCGACAGCCTCGACGCCGCCGCCGAGCTCTCCAAGGGCTGCCCGATCCTGGCCGGCGGTGCCGGCAGCATCGAGATCTACGAGACCCTGGCCATGTAGCGCCGAGCGCCTGCCCGGGCGCTCGGTCCTCACGGCAGGCGCAGGAACCCGTCCACCTCGACCGCCAGGCCGTCGGCCACCAGGGTCGCCGTCACCCGACGGGCCCGGCCAGGGTCGTCGGGCCAGCCCGTCGCCACCGCGACGTCGGCGGGCGCCACAGGCCCCCGTCGCAGCGCGTCCACCAGCCGGCCGCGGCCCTGGCGGTCGGATCCGGCGAACGTCGACTGGCGGCTCCCGCAGCCGGCGGAACCGTCGGCCGGATCCGGCACGGGCCGACCTCGGGCCGCCCAGGCGCAGCACGACCGCAGCGGGCAGGCGTCGCACGCGGGCGCGGCCTTGGTGCAGACGGTGGCCCCGAGGTCGAGCATGGCCGAGTTCCAGGCCCAGCCGTCGCCGGGAGGAACCAGCCCGTCGGCAAGGGCCTGGGCCTCGGCGGCGGACA
>DATASA010000111.1:0-13587 GCA_036269435.1 Acidimicrobiales bacterium
GGCAGCCTTGTTCCGGGTCGCAATCCACACAGTCACCTGCTGGTGAACGAGTCTCGAATAGACGCCCTCGGCCAAGCAGGCGTCGTTCAGCTTCCCGAGATTGGACCCGGAGGTGCCGGCCTTCGTGGCGATGCGTCGGAGCCCGTTCTCTAGGACTGCGCCGATCTGTGCGGCGGCAGCGTCCTTGTAGCCCTGCTCCAAGAGGTGTTCCGCCATCGAGAGGAAGTCGTTGAACACCTCTGCCGTCAAGAGGCCGGTAAGGGACTCGAATAGGTCGCCGTTCTCGATGTCCTCTCGCACCGCTTGAAGCAACGCCCGCCCGCCCCGAGCCTCAGATATCCGCCGCCCCCGAACCTCATCGAAGTGAACGGTGTACGGATGGTCTGTGCCCAGCAGGGCGACCAGAGCGACTCGTGCCTGTGTCCTCCACGCTGCGAACGGTCCCAGGTCGAGCCATGGATCGTCGTCGTTGCCGTCTTCGTCAAAAGGGAGGGCGTCGAACTTCTTCATGAGCCTGGTCATCCGCCTGGCCCAAGCAGTTTCGTCCATCGAACAAGTGTACGCATCCGGTGGGAGCCAGTGGGCGGATTACTGCGAGGAGGAAGCAACGCCTTCTGCGGCGCACAGCGAGGCGCAGCCGGCTAGCGTCCTGCCGTAGTGGCGAGCATGAACAGAGTCCTGTGCCTAGCGGCCCTTGGGGGCGCCTTCGCATTCTCGGCGTGCACTGACAGTGCTGCGAAGACAGAGCCCACGACGGTGCCCGCCACGACGGTGGTGGTCGAGCGCACCGGGCCGTGCAGCGAACTCATCCCCGGCGTTGTCGGGGATCATCCGCTCTACTCGGGCCCCTGCACGCTCAGGGCTCAGGAAGGCGGCTGGGCGGTCTACGACAGCTACGGCCAGCCGGTCTTCGCAAGCACGCCCTAACGGCAGGCTGCATGACGAAGGGGGCTTCTCGGCCCCCTTCGGTCACTGTCGGGAAGGCGTTGTCAGCCACCCTCCCGCTGGTACCTCTTCGGCCGTGTCAGCGGCCCCGGTAGTGACCGTATCAAGCTGCCCCTTCTCGCTGGACGGACCGGGACACTGTCGACTTAGAGACGCCGAGACGGTGGGCGATCGCTCTGACTGAGAGCCCCTCGGCATGCAGGGCGGCGATTGCCTCGTCGCTGCAAATGCCTGGCCGGGCTGCCCCAAGACGGCCCAGGGGCTTCGCCAGTCGGCCCACGGTTTGGTGGCTAAGCCCGGTACGCCGGGCCACCTCGCTGTAGCTCCCGCAACCGGCCATGAGCAGGCCCTCAGCCCTCACCTGCTGGACAGTGAGGGATCGCTCCAGCCCTCCTGCCTGTCGCTTGTCCAGCCGCTCAGCGAGCAGGCTCTCGTCGCAGAGGATGCCGCAGTCCTGGTGGTCGCAGCTCATACCCGGTCACCCGGGGAGAGCTTGCGGTGAGCGGCCCTAGCCCTCTCGTCGGCACGGCTGGCTCCGTACCGGTCGAGCATGGATCGGCTGCGCCAGCCGGCGAGCCGCATGAGGTCACCTTCCTACCCGCCCCCCGCAAGCCAGGAGTCAGCGAAGGTGTGGCGGAGCTGATGGCAATGAAGCTGGAGCCCGGCCTGCTTGGCTCTGGTGCCGATCATGTGGCCGAGCCCGGAGTACGACAGCTCACCACTGCGGCTGCCCTGGGCGCAGAGCCACAGGGCAAGCCCGGCAGCGTGGCGATTGTTTGCCCGTGCCCGAAGGTACCTCGCCAGGGCCATTGACGCCTTCATGCCGATCGGGACCGTTCGCACGCGGTTGCCCTTGCCGGTCACCAGGACGGTTCTGGCCGCCAGGTCCACGTCTGCGACCCGCAGCCCGGCCAGCTCGGCCCGTCGCATCCCCGTGTCGACGAAGAGGCGCCGGATCGCAGTATCTCTGCGGTCGACGAAGGACCGGCCGGCGCAGTGCGTCGAGCAGCTTGTGCAGGTCGGCGTTACCGACCACGGCCACTGGTCGGGCCTGGACTCGTGGCAGCGGGCGTCCCGCCAGCGGGTTCGGGGCCTGCCGCTCACCCTCTTCGATCAGCCAGAGGAAGAACTTCCTCAGCACAACGTGGTGAAGCTGGGTCGTTGCGGCCGAGTGGCCGACACGAAGCGCCCGGAGATACTGCGCTGTCTCCGCAACGGTGACGGTGCAGGGATCGTGGACCGCTGCGAAGCGGGCCAGGATCGGCAGGCAGGTGTCCACACTGCGGGCGGCGAGCCCGCTGTCCTCCAGGTGCAGGCCGTACTCGGCGCTGAGCCCGGGAATAGCTGCGGGTGCTTCGGTGAGGCGGTGTTGGCTGGACAATGTCTGGCTCCTTGACGAATGTGCTGGCCGACTGCGCATCCCTCCGTGGCGACGGACGCCGGGATAGGCTGAACTCCCGTGGCGAAACACATCTTCGTAACGGGCGGCGTGGCCAGTTCCATCGGAAAGGGCCTGACGGCCGCGTCCGTGGGTCGACTGCTCAAGAGCCGGGGCCTGCGGGTCACCCTGCAGAAGCTCGACCCGTACATCAACGTCGACCCGGGCACGATGAACCCCAGCCAGCACGGCGAGGTCTTCGTCACCGAGGACGGCGGCGAGACCGACCTCGACCTCGGCCACTACGAGCGCTTCATCGACGAGAACCTCCACCGCGACTCCAGCGTCACCACCGGCTCGATCTACTCGTCGGTGCTCATCAAGGAGCGCCGGGGCGACTACCTGGGCGACACCGTCCAGGTCATCCCCCACATCACCAACGAGATCAAGGAGCGCATCCGGCGCCTGGCCACCGACGACGTCGACGTGGTCATCACCGAGGTGGGCGGCACCGTCGGCGACATCGAGATCCTCCCGTTCCTCGACGCCATCCGCCAGTTCCGCAACGACGTGGGCCGCGACAACGTCGCCTACGTCCACGTCACCCTCGTCCCCTACCTCGGCCCCTCGGGCGAGCAGAAGACGAAGCCGACCCAGCACTCCGTCACCGAGCTGCGGGCCCGGGGCATCCAGCCCGACGCCATCGTCTGCCGCAGTGACCGGCCCATCTCGCTGGCCCTGAAGCGCAAGATCTCGCTGCTGTGCGACGTCCCGGAGAAGGCCGTCGTCAGCGCGGTCGACGCCCGCAACCTCTACGAGATCCCCCTGGTGCTGTCCGACGAGGGGCTCGACAGCTACCTGTGCGAGCTGCTGCGGCTGGATTCGGCGGCCAACGCCGCCGACCTCACCAACTGGACGGCGCTGGTCGCCCGGGTCGACGCCGTCACTGCGCCGGTCCGCATCGGCCTGGTCGGCAAGTACTCGCTGCCAGACGCCTACCTCTCGGTCGTCGAGGCGCTGCGCCACGGCGGGTTCGCGAGCGGGGCCAAGGTCGACATCGACTTCGTGGACGCCGGCGAGGTCGAGGGCCTCCTGGTCGACAGCCGCCTGCGCGACCTCGACGGCTTGGTCATCCCGGGCGGGTTCGGGCCCCGGGCCATCGAGGGCAAGATCGCCGCCGCCGGGTTCGCCCGGGAGCACGACATTCCTTGCCTGGGCCTGTGCCTGGGCATGCAGACCATGGTCATCGACTTCGCCCGCAACGTCTGCGGCCTCCTGGGGGCCAACTCGTCCGAGTTCGACCCCGACTCCCCGTACCCCGTGATCGACCTCATGGACGAGCAGCGGGAGATCGTCGACTACGGCGGGACCATGCGCCTCGGGGTCTACGCCGCCCGCCTGGACGCGGAGTCGCAGGTCGGCCGGGCGTATGGCCAGCCCCTGGTGTACGAGCGCCACCGCCATCGGTACGAGTTCAACTCGCGCTACCGCCGCCGGCTGGAGGAGGCCGGGCTCCGGCCCGTGGGCACGTCCCCGGACGACCGTCTGGTCGAGTTCGTCGAGCTCGCCGGCCACCCGTTCTGGATCGGCACCCAGGCCCATCCGGAGTTCAAGAGCCGCCCGGACCGGCCCCACCCGCTGTTCGCCGCCTTCGTGCGGGCCGCACTGTGCCGGGCCGAGGGTCGGGCCCCCCACCTGCTCCAGCTCGACGACGCCACGGCCGTCTGAGCCACGCCTTGGGGTTCCGCAAGCTGGGCGAACGGACGCAGTGGACGGGCACCCTCGTGTCGGCGGGGCTGGGCACCTTCGCCGATCCCGACGGCAACGAGTTCGAGCGCGACGTCGTCCACCACCCGGGGGCGGTCGTGGTGGTGCCCGTCACCGACGACGGCCAGGTCGTCCTCGTCCGCCAGTACCGGGCCGCCATCGACCGCGAGCTGCTCGAGGTGCCGGCAGGCAAGCGGGACGTCGCCGACGAGCCCGTCGAGCTGACCGCCCATCGCGAGCTCGAGGAGGAGGTCGGCCTGCGGGCCGGATCCATGGTCCGCGTCGCCGAGTTCTACAACTCGCCCGGCTTCTGCGACGAGCACTCGTTCCTCTTCCTCGCCACCGACCTCACCCCGTGCGCCACCTCGTTCCAGGGCCACGAGGAGCAGCACATGACCATCGAACGCGTCCCCCTCGACTCCGTGCCCCAGCTCGTGGCGTCCGGCGAGCTGGTCGACGCCAAGTCCATCGTCGGCCTCCTCCTCGCCCGGGAGCACCTGCGCCGCTGAGCGACCGGGTGCTCTGGCGCAGTGCTCGAGACCGCTCGAGCCCCCCGACCGCACCGCCCCGCCGGCGCGCCGACCCGGCGACCGCCCCCCGGCAGCCCAGCTACCGTCCTCGCCATGATCGTCGGGGTTCCCATGGAGACCAAGGAGGGCGAGCACCGCGTCGCCCTCACGCCCGACGGGGTGCGGGAGCTGGTCGCCCATGGGCACGAGGTGCTGGTCGAGGCCGGGGCGGGGGAGGGGTCGTCGTTCCCTGACGCCGACTACGCGGCCGCCGGCGCCAGGACGGTGGCCGTCGACGACGTCTGGGCGGCCGGGCTCGTCGTCAAGGTCAAGGAGCCGCAGGCCGCCGAGCTGGGATACCTGCGGCCCGACGTGGTCCTGTTCACCTACCTCCACCTGGCGGCCGAACCCGACGTGGCCCGCGCCCTGCTCGACCGGGGGACCACCGCGCTGGCGTACGAGACCGTCCAGGCGCCCGACGGCAGCCTGCCCCTGCTGGCCCCCATGAGCGAGGTGGCCGGCCGCATGGCCACCCAGATCGGCGCCCACTTCCTCGAGCGCGACGCCGGTGGCCGGGGTGTGCTCCTCGGCGGCGCGCCGGGCGTGCGGCCGGCCCGGGTGGTCGTCCTCGGCGCCGGCAACGTCGGCTGGAACGCGGCCTGGATCGCCCAGGGCATGGAGGCCGAGGTGCTGCTGCTGGACCGGAGCCTCGATCGGCTTCGGTTCGTCGACCAGATCCACAAGGGCCGGATCATGACGCTGGCCTCCAACCGGGGCGCGGTCGAGCGGGCGGTGGCGGGCGCCGACCTGGTAATCGGCGCCGTCCTGGTCCCCGGTGGGCGGGCCCCGACCATCGTCACCGAGGAAATGGTGCGGGCGATGAAGCCGGGCTCGGTGATCGTCGACATCGCCGTCGACCAGGGCGGTTCGGTGGAGACCATCCACGAGACGACGCACGCCGCACCCGTCTACGAGCGCCACGGCGTCCTGCACTACGGGGTGGGCAACGTCCCCGCCGCGGTGCCGCACACGTCGACCTACGCGCTGACCAACGCCACGCTGCCCTACATCGTCGCCGTGGCCGGGGCCGGTCCCTTCGCTGCCGCCACCCGCGACGCCTCCCTGCGGGCCGGCGTCAACACCGTCGCCGGCCACGTGACGAACGCGGCCGTGGCGGTCGCCCTGGGCGAGGCGGCGGTGGATCCCCTGGTCGCCCTGGCCGGGTGAGGGGCCTGGGAGGCCACTCCATGGCGGCGCGTGGCCCGCTCCCCGCCGAGATCGAGGAGCTGCTCTCCTGGCTGGCGGTGGAGAAGGGCCGGTCCCCGAACACCCTGGCCGCCTACCGCCGCGACCTGGCCGCCTACCACGAGTTCCTGACCGGGCGGCAGCTCGCCGTGTCGGACGTGACCGAGCCGGTCGTCGAGGACTACCTGGCCTTCCTGCGGGCCGCGGGCCGGGCGCCGGCGTCGGTGGCCAGGGCGCTGGTGTCGGTGCGGTCCCTGCACCGCTTCCTGGAGGACGAGGGCCAGGCCGCCACCAACCCCGCCGGCGACGTCCAGCGCCCGAAGGTGCCGTCGGGACTGCCGAAGGCGTTGTCGGAGGCGGAGGTCGGTGCCCTGCTCGGCGCGGTCACCGGCGACGACGGGGTGGCCCGCCGCGACCGAGCCATCCTCGAGGTGCTGTACGGCTGCGGCCTGCGGGTGTCCGAGCTGGTTGGCCTGGGGCTGGCGGACGTGGATCTGGCGTCGGGCCTGCTGCGGGCGTTCGGGAAGGGGTCGAAGGAGCGGGTCGTGCCGGTCGGCCGACTGGCGTGCGAGGCGCTGGGGGAGTGGCTGTCGCCGTCGGGCCGCGGTGCGCTGGTCCCGGCGCGCTGGGCCCGACGGGGTGACGCCGAGGCGGTCTTCTTGAACACCCGCGGCGGGCGCCTCTCCCGGCAGGGCGCCTGGGGCATCGTGCGGGGCTACGGCGACGCCGTGGGCCTCGGCGACCGGCTCTCCCCGCACGTGCTGCGCCACTCCTGCGCCACCCACATGCTCGACCACGGCGCCGACATCCGCGTGGTGCAGGAACTCCTCGGCCACGCCAGCATCTCGACGACGCAGGTGTACACGAAGGTGTCAGGCACCCGCCTGCGCCAGATCTACGACGCCGCCCATCCACGAGCCAAGCGCAGGACCCAGGAGTAGGGTGGCGCTGTGTTGAGCGAAGCGACCCTGTCCGACCTGCGGGCCTCCCTGGAGCAGGAGCGGTCCGATCTGAAGGCCCGCCTGGCCGAGATGGGCCTGAGCGACGGCGCGGGTGACCTGTCGTTCGACGCCAACTTCGCCGACTCCAGCCAGGTCACCGCCGAGCGGGGCGAGGTCGAGGCCGTGGCCGGATCGTTGCGCGATGCGCTGGAAGACGTCGAGGCGGCCATCAGCAAGCTGGAGGGCGCCGGCTTCGGCACCTGCGAGGGGTGCGGGCAGTCCATCGCCGCGGATCGGCTCGAGGCCAAGCCCGCGGCCCGGTTGTGCATGGAGTGCGCCTCCCGCCGCTGACCGTCAGGTCGCCGACAGGATCCTGAGCACGTCGGTGGCCAGCTCCACCAGCGCGTCGCAGCCGCCCGAGCTGTGGGGGACCGTGGCCGCGAGCTCATAACGGCGGCCGTCGGCGGTCTCGATGAGGGCGACGTCCAGGCAGTCGAGGTCGGCCGCGTCACCGGGCTTGTCGTAGATCCTGGCGCCGTCGCCGAACACGGCGGTGACCGCGGGCGGGAAGAAGCCGTCGGCGTCGAGGAGGGCCTGGGTGAGGTCCTTCACGTCGGCCGGATCCAGGTCGAACCGCTGCTCCGCCGGCAGCTCGTCGTCGAGCACGATGCGCCGGACCGACTCGGCCATCTCGAACAGGTTCGAGCAGTTCCCGGCCTGGCACTCCGGGGCCAGGTCCGCTTCGCGCGCGGGCACGTACGTCCGCTTGTCGCCCTCGTGCAGGACCATGGGCGGAGAGTCGTCCACGTCGCCCCCGGCGTAGGACCGGGTGATCGACGTCACCGGGAACCCGTTGGCCGCGGTGAGGAACACGCTGTTCAGCCGGTCCTCGCCGGCGATGCGCACCAGGAGGTCGTAGTCGTAGTTCGAGCTGTCACGGATCGCCGCCTCGTAGATCGAGCGGATCGTCGCCGATTCGGTGTCGGTCCCGAAGGTCACGTCCGCCGCGCCCGTGAAGCCGAGCGACCGGACGAAGTCGAGCGCGCCCAGCGCGGCCAGGACCTTGATCGACGACGCCGGCCAGAAGTTCTCGGCCAGCGCGCCGCCGCCCGCCTGGTACTGCTCGTAGGTGCGACCGTTGACGCCGTCCACGATGCGCACCGCGTAGGCGTTCGCCCCCTCGGGCAGCTGGTAGCCCCGGGCGGCCAGCTGCGCGTCGAGGGCGACGGGCCTCGACGGCGGCTCCGACAGCGGACCGAGCGTCGGCTGGGGGTCCGTCCGCGTCGCCGCCCGCGTCCCCGGGGGCAGCCGGACCGAGGAGGCGCCGCCGGCGGTCGACCGGACGGCGACGGTCACCCCGCCGCCGAGGAGACAGGCCAGGATCAGGCCGGCGTGCACCGCCAGGTGGCCCCGGAAGCGACGGAAGTCAGTGGCCACGGGTGCGCGCTACCGTTCCCGTCATCGAGCCGACGTTCCTGTCGCTGGACTTCATCTACGTGCCCACCCGCGGACGTGGACGTTACCGTCGATCACTACGTGAGGGTGCTCCACGGCGACCTCCGGTGGAAGGTCAGAGGCATGGGCACGGTGGTGGCCTGCCTCACCGTGGCCGGCTCGGGCCCGGCGATCCTGCTGTCCGGGCACCTCCAGGGCGAGACGCCGATCCTCGTCTACCGGGTGGCCGACTACGCGGCCACCGTCGCCGGCCTCCGAGCTGCGGCCGGCGTGGTGGAGCTCCACGAGCTGGAGATCCCGCACGGGCCCTGCGCCGGGTTCCGCATGCCCGGCGGCCAGCGGTACGCCGTCTACCAGCTCGTGCGCCCCGAAGCGGCTGCGTACTTCGAGGGTCGCATCGACGACTGACCCCGCCGGGCCACGCGGCCCATCCGTCCGTCAGCGACATGGGCGCGACGGCCTCGCCGACGGCCGGGCCCCGGCGTGCGGGTTCTGCTCGGCCGGCTCGCTGGACGTGCACGTGGTCGGGGGCGGTCGCGGTCCGGGTGTTGCAACACCGTCGCCGGTACAGTTGAGCCTGTGGCCCAACGAGTCGCCGAGCACGTCGTCCGAGGACGGCTGTTCGGGCCCAACCGGCTGCTGCGGGTCGACCTCCACGGGGTGTCGATGTTCGGTGCGGGAGACGCCAAGGCGCTCATCCGCTGGGAGTGGATCGAGGGCATCGAGGTGGAACGGGCGGGCGTCGTCATCCGGTCGGCCGACGAGTCGATCACGCTTCCCGACGGCTCCTTCGGCCTGGCCGCGCGCGAGCTGGCCGCGGAGCTCGAACGGGGCCGCAGCATCCGGACCCGCTCGGACGTCATCCGCCACCTGAGCGGCGGGGACGGGCCCGGCGAATGAGCCTGCCCCGGCCGTCGGCCCGTCGGCTGAGCGTGACCCTGGCCCTGCTGGGTGTCCTTGCCGGCGTCGCCATCCTCGTCCTGCCGGTGGAGGCGGCCTTCGCCGGCGATCCGCTCCTGCGCCTGGAGGCGTTCGGCTCGGCGCCGGCACAGGCGACGAGCGGTGTCGACTGCGGGTCGCCCGTGGCCAACCTCGCCCGTCGGTACGGCGGCCTGAGCCTCTACTCGGTGGCCAAGGACCAGGCCTGTCACGACGCTTCCTCCCGTCGGGTCGCGACGGCGGTCGCAGTGGTCGGGATCCTCGGCCTCCTCGGCGCCATCGGCGCGACCGGGGCGGCCAACCGCCAGGCGGCGGCGGCAGCAGCGTGATCGCCGGCGACCCGTCAGCGGACGCGACGCCCGACCAGCCCGTCGGAGCCGTCGCCGCCGGCATGCCGCTCGTCGTCGTCGACAAGGTGTGCAAGTCGTTCGGAGCGACGCAGGTGCTGTTCGACATCGACCTCACCGTGCACCGGGGCGAGGTCGTGGTGATCATCGGCCCCTCGGGATCGGGCAAATCGACGCTGTGCCGCTGCATCAACCGGCTGGAGCCGCTGACGTCGGGCCGGATCACGATCGACGGCCTGCCCCTCCCGCAGGAGGGCAAGGCGCTGGCCCGCATGCGGGCCGACGTGGGCATGGTCTTCCAGTCGTTCAACCTCTTCGCCCACAAGACCGTCCTACAGAACGTCACCCTGGGGCCGGTCAAGGTGCGCAAGGTCCCGAAGGACGAGGCCCGTGAGCGGGCCATGAAGCTGCTCGCCCGGGTCGGGATCGCCGACAAGGCGGACCGCTACCCTGCGGAGCTGTCCGGCGGACAGCAGCAGCGGGCCGCCATCGCACGCGCTCTGGCCATGCAGCCCAAGCTCATGCTCTTCGACGAACCGACCTCGGCCCTCTACCCCGAGATGATCAAGGAGGTGCTGGACGTCATGGGGGAGCTGGCGTCCGACGGGATCACCATGGTGGTGGTCAGCCACGAGATGGGGTTCGCCCGGAAGGCGGCCCGTCGGGTGGCGTTCATGGACAAGGGCCGGATCGTCGAGATCGGGCCCCCCGACAGCTTCTTCGACCGGCCCGAGACGGATCGTGCTCGGGACTTTCTTTCAAAGATCCTGGCTCACTAAGCCAACTCGGCGACAACGAGCCATGGGGGGTACAACCCACAGGAGGGTGGAAATGCGAAGATTCCGTTCAGCAGGAGCAGTGCTCGCCGTGTTCGGGCTGGTCGCCGTCGGCTGCAGCAGCAGCAACGACAGCGGCACGGTGAAGAGCGGGAGCGGTACGACCGTCACGACGTCCGGCAAGCCGACGTTCGCGGCGGGGACCACGATGGCCAACCTCCAAGCCAAGGGCAAGATCACCGTCGGGGTGAAGTACGACCAGCCCGGCTTCGGCCAGCGCAACCCCACGACCAGCCAGATCGAGGGCTTCGACGTCGAGATCGCCAAGCTGATGGCCGTCGGCATCTTCGGCGGCACCGTCGCCGACGCGGCCAACAAGATCACCTTCACCGAGGCGCAGTCGGCCAACCGGGAGCCGTTCATCCAGAACGGCACGGTCGACATGGTCATCGCGACCTACACCATCAACGACACCCGCAAGCAGATCGTCGACTTCGCCGGGCCGTACTTCGTCACCCACCAGGACATCATGGTCAAGGCGACGGACACCTCCATCAAGAGCGTCAACGACCTGAACGGCAAGAAGGTCTGCAGCGTGACCGGGTCCACGTCGGCGACGAACGTGAAGGCCAAGGCGCCCACCGTCGACCTCACGCTGTTCGGCACGTACTCGGACTGCGCCGCAGCCATGAGCGACGGCCGCGTCGTTGCCGTCACCACCGACGCGCCGATTCTCGCCGGCCTGGTCCAGGCCAGCAGCGGGCAATTCAAGCTCGTGAAGGCGCCCTTCAGCGACGAGCCCTACGGCATCGGCATGAAGAAGGGTGACGACGCTTTCCGCAGCTTCCTGAACGACCGCCTCGACGCCATCTACAAGAGCGGCGAGTGGGCATCGGCGTTCTCCCGCACCCTGGGCGCCATCGGCCTCGATACGCCGACCCCGCCGCCGGTGGATCGCTACACGTCCGGCGCGGTGACCAGCACGACCGGGGCCAGCTCCACCACCTCCACCACCCGATAAGGCGGCCGCGGCCGGGAATTCGGGGGCACCGTGAAGATCGTCCTCGACAACCTCCCTGCCTTCCTCAGGGCCACCAGGACCACGGCCGAGCTCACCGCTTTGTCGTTCCTGGTGGCCATGGTCATCGGTACCGTGGTCGCCGGGTTCCGGGTGAGCCCGATCCCGCCGCTGCGGTGGGTGGGCACGCTGTACGTCGAACTGATCCGCAACACGCCGCTGCTCGTACTGATGTTCCTGTTCTTCTTCGGGTTCCCCCAGATCGGGATCAAGTACTCCACGTTCACGTCGGCGATCATCGTGCTGTCCGCCTACACCGGCACGTTCGTGGCCGAGACGGTCCGGGCCGGGATCAACACGGTGGCGACCGGCCAGGCCGAGGCGGCCCGGTCTCTGGGGCTGACGTTCTCCCAACTGCTGGGGCTGGTGATCCTTCCCCAGGCGTTCCGGGCCGTCGTGGCGCCCCTGGGCAGCGTCCTCATCGCGCTCATCAAGAACTCGGCGCTGGCCTCGGTCATCGCCGCGACCGACCTCACCTTCCTCAGCGTGCAGCTCAGCAACTCCACGTCGCGGCCGGTGGCGGTCTACCTCGGCGCCGCGTTCTTCTACATGGCCCTGGCCCTGCCCACGGGCTGGGCCGTCGGCGCCCTGGAGCGCCGGGTGGCGGTCAAGCGGTGACGCGGTGACCGCGCCCTTCGTCGCCGACGCCCTGGGGCCGCGCGGCCGGCGGCGGGTCCTCGTCTCGTCGGTGCTCGCCGGCGCGGTGATCGTCCTGGTGTTCGGGCTGGCCCTGAACCGGCTGGCCGACAAGGGCCAGTTGAGCGACGCGGTGTGGGCACCGCTGCGCCAGTGGAGCGTGCAGAAGTTCCTGCTGTTGGGCCTGTGGGTCACGGTGAAGACGGCGGTGGCGGCCATGGTCACGGCCGTGGTGGTCGGCGTCCTGCTCGCCCTGGGCCGTCTCTCGCGCAACGGGCCGGTGCGCTGGCTCAGCGGCGCCTACGTCGAGGTGTTCCGGGCCATGCCCTTGATCCTGCTGATGTACTTCGTCGCCCTGGCCCTGCCCAAGTACTCGATCCATCCCTCGCCGTTCCAGGGGGTGGTGCTCGCTCTGACCATCTACAACGGCGCCGTGCTCGGCGAGATCTTTCGGGCCGGGATCCTGTCGCTCGACCGGGGCCAGTCGGAGGCGGCGTCGGCGCTCGGCATGACGTACTGGCAGTCGATGCTGCGGATCATCGTGCCCCAGGCCGCCCGCCGGATGATCCCGGCCATCGTCAGCCAGCTCGTCACGCTGCTCAAGGACACGTCGCTCGGCACGGTCATCCTGCTCGACGAGCTCCTGACCAAGAGCCGCGACACCGGCACCTTCTTCCACAACCGGCTGCAGGTGTACACGGTCGCCGCCCTGCTCTACATCGCGGTCAACTTCACCCTCAGCCGCGTCGCCCGCCGGTTGGAGGTCCGCCAGCGGCGCAAGTACAAGGCGGGGGCGATCACCGTGACCGGCGTCGAGGACCTGGCCGTGCTCGTCGCCCACGGCGAGGCCGCCGTCGCCTGACGGCGGCCTCGGGGCCGACGGTCAGCTCAGGCGGAAGCTGTCGGCGATGGCGGCCGAGACGTCGGCGCCGACCCCCGACACGGTCAGGATGTAGGCCTTGCCGCTCTTCAGGAGGTAGTGCTGGACCTCGTCGGTCGGGATCGTGCCCGCATCGGTCTCCACCGGAAGGCGGAAGGTCACCTTGATGGCCGGCTTGCCGGAGAGGGTGGCCGGCTCCTGGGTGACGTTGGTGGCGTCCAGGTTCTTCAGGCCGGCGATGGAGTTGGTGACGATCTGGTCGACCGTCTTCTCCTTGGGCTTGTCGACGGTCAGGTTGACGTCGCCGACGCCGTCGGGCGTCACGGCCATGAACTTGCCACCGGCCTGGCCGAGCACCCGGGCCTTGTTCAGGATGGACGCGAGCTTCGGGTTCTGCAGGCGGAGGGCGTTGGCGTTCTTGTTGAAGACGTCGGTGTTGGTGCTGAGAGGAATGGCGGTCCAGTCCTGGGGCACGGCGAGGGCGAAGCCGTCCTTGGCGCTGCTCTTCACCGTGTAACCGGGCGGCGCCGTCGTGGTGGGGGCCTTGGAACCGCTGCTGCATGCGGCGGTCAGGAGCAGGAGAAGCAGGACGACGGCCGCTGCCGGGCCGTTGGTCCGCGGCCGGTGCGGGGTGTTCACGGCGACAGGATAGGCGGCGGGGTCAACCCCGTGGAAGCAAACCGATCGCGTC
>DATASA010000112.1:0-3051 GCA_036269435.1 Acidimicrobiales bacterium
ACCTGGAGCAGTGGTTCTTCAAGATCACCGACTACGCCGACCAGCTGCTGGACGACCTGGACACCCTGGACTGGCCCGAGCGGGTCAAGATCATGCAGCGCAACTGGATCGGCCGGTCCGAGGGGGCCGAGTTCGACCTGCGGGTGTCCGGCTCGGACAAGAGCATCCGCGTCTTCACCACCAGGCCCGACACGTCCTTCGGCATGACCTACGTCGTGCTGGCCCCCGAGCACCCCCTGGTCGACGAGTTGACGACGCCCGGGCAGCGGGCCACGGTCGACGCGTTCGTGCGCGAGGTGTCGACCCACTCCGAGGTCGAGCGCCAGTCGGCCGAGGGCCCGGCCAACAAGCGGGGCGTGTTCACCGGTGCCTACGCGATCAACCCGTTCAACGACGAGCCGGTGCCGGTCTACCTGGCCGACTATGTCCTCATGGGCTACGGGACCGGGGCGATCATGGCCGTCCCCGGCGAGGACCAGCGCGACTGGGACTTCGCCGAGGCCTACGACCTGCCGATCATCCCCACCGTCCAGCGGCCGGACGGCTGGGTCGGCCAGGCGTACACGGGCGACGGCCCGGCCATCAACAGCCGCTGGCTGGACGGCCTGCACAAGGCGGAGGCCATCGCCAAGGCCCTGGACTGGCTCGAGGTCTTGGGCATCGGCGAACGGAAGGTCAACTTCCGCCTGCGCGACTGGCTGCTGTCCCGCCAGCGCTTCTGGGGCTGTCCGATCCCGATCGTGTACTGCCCCGAGCACGGTGCCGTCCCCGTCCCGGACGACGAGTTGCCCGTCCTGGCCCCCGATGACGTGGAGTTCCGCCCGACCGGGGAGTCGCCCCTGCGTTTCCACGAGGGCTTCCTGCGCACGACCTGTCCGGTCTGCGGCCAGCCCGCCACCCGCGAGACCGACACGATGGACACGTTCGTCGACTCGTCCTGGTACTACCTGCGCTTCGCCGATCCCCACAACACCGAGGCGCCGTTCGACGTCGCCGTCGTCGCCCGCTGGCTGCCGGTCGACCAGTACATCGGCGGCATCGAGCACGCCATCCTCCACCTGATGTACGCCCGGTTCTTCACCAAGGCCCTGGCCGACCTGGGCGTCGCCCCCAAGGAGCTGCGCGAGCCGTTCGCCCGGCTGTTCACCCAGGGGATGATCCGCATGGGCGGGTCGAAGATGTCCAAGTCCAAGGGCAACCTGGTGGCCCCGGCCAAGTACTTCGACACCGTGGGCGCCGACGCCCTGCGGCTGTTCCACCTGTTCGTGGGCCCGCCCGCCGACGACGTGGACTGGAGCGAGCAGACCGACGAGGTCATCGACGGCTGTGGCCGGTTCCTCAACCGGGTGTGGCGGCTGGCCACCGGCGAGCTGAGCCGGGTCGACGGGGCGACGGTGCCGGCCGGGGACCTTCGCCGGGCCACCCACGCTTTGATCGCCAAGGTGTCCGAGGACTACGACCGGTGGTCCTACAACACGGTCGTCGCCGCGGCGATGGAATTCACCAACCTGCTGTACAAGCACGCTCAGGCCGGCGCCGACCCGGCCACCGGGGACCTCGGCTCGGCCGTCGACGCCCTCCTGCTGGTCCTGGCCCCGATGACGCCGCACGTCACCGCCGAGCTGTGGGAGCGTCGCCGGCCCGGCGAGGAGATCCATGCCCAGGCGTGGCCGACCTTCGACCCGGCACTGGCCTCGGCCCTGACCGAGACGATGATCGTGCAGGTCAACGGCAAGGTCCGGGACCGGATCGAGGTCGACGCCGGCATCGACGAGGCCGAGATGGAGCGGCTGGCGCTGTCGTCGGCGAAGGTCCAGGCCGCCCTGGAGGGCGTCGCCCCCCGCAAGGTGATCGCCCGCCCGCCGAAGCTGGTCAACCTGGTCCGGTAGCCGCCGGCGCCGGTTCACGCGATCGTGACGGGACCGTGCACACCCCGTTCACGCGTTCCGGCCAGAATCGGGCGATGCGGGGGACGTCGTGACCGTCGTCGACGCCGGGCTCGGGGGCCCCTTGCTCGATCACCGCGACGTCGATTGGTCCCGGGTCACCCGGGTCCGCTTCGCGCTCCACCAGCGCCTCCGCTACGAGTACGCGTGGCCGATCGAGCACCTGCGCCACCGGCTCATGGTCCTGCCCCGGGCCGAGCACGGGGACCAGCGCGTCCTGTCGTCGGCTCTCGACGTCGCCGGCGCCGACCTGGTCGCGCGGCGGCACGAGGACTCCTTCGGCAACCTGTGCCACGAGATCGCCACCGATCGGGTGGAGGAAGCGGTGGAGTTCGAGGCGTGGGCCGTGGTCGAACGCCGCCCGGCCGACGGCCCCACCCGTATCCCGGCCGCCGCCCTCGCCGACCCCCGGTTCCTCGAGCCGACGCCGCTCACCTGGCCCGACCACGCGCTCGAGGGCGCCGCCGACCGTCTGGCCCGCGCCGGGCGGCGTGACGGCGACGACGGCCTGGCGCTGGCCGCTCGGGTCAACGCCTGGGTCTACAAGGTCATGCGCTACCGCCACGACGTGACCAACGTCGACACCACCGCGGCACGGGCGCTCGGTCTGGCCCACGGCGTGTGCCAGGACTACGCCCACGTCATGCTGGCGCTGTGCCGGACGGCCGGGCTGCCGGCCCGTTACGTGTCGGGGCACCTGCTCGGCGAGGGGGGCAGCCACGCCTGGGTCGAGGTGATCGTGCCGAGCGACGGCGGAGCGGGCGCGGTCGCCATTGCCTTCGATCCCACCCACGGCCGGCGGGTCGGCCCGAGCTACCTCACCGTGGCCGTGGGCCGGGACTACGCCGACGTGGCCCCGACGCACGGCACGTTTCACGGCGCCGGCCAGGGCCGTTTGTCGACGGTCAAGCGCCTCGGCGTCTGCGAGGTCGACGTCGCGCCTGCGTAGCCCCGGCGCCCGGGACGCCGGGCCGCGACCGGTACGTCGAGGCTGGAAGCCGACGGCCGTGGGTACGATCGGCGACGTGATCGAGCCCTGGGAGCGGCGGTTCCGGGCCGCGTCCCTGGACTTCCCCCACTGGGCCCGGCACGCGCCCGACCGGCT
>DATASA010000113.1:0-27498 GCA_036269435.1 Acidimicrobiales bacterium
CATCGTCTTCCCCAACGACAGCAGGCGGTCGTTGGGGATGACGATGAGGGTGTCCACCTGCTCCTTGAGCTTGGCGATCCCCGTCTCCGCCTGCACCGAGCGCCGCCGGCCCTCGAAGGCGAACGGCCGGGTCACGACGCCGACAGTGAGCGCACCGAGGCCCTTGGCGATCTGGGCGATGACCGGTGCGCCGCCGGTGCCGGTGCCGCCGCCCTTGCCCGCGGTGATGAAGACCATGTCGGCGCCCTTGAGCACCTCTTCGATCTCGTCGCGGTGGGCTTCGGCCGCCTCGGCCCCCACCTCGGGGTCGCTGCCGGCGCCGAGGCCTCGGGTCAGCTCCCGTCCGATGTCGAGCTTGACGTCGGCGTCGCTCATCAGCAGCGCCTGGGCGTCGGTGTTGACGGCGATGAACTCCACCCCCCGCAACCCCGCGTCGATCATGCGGTTGACGGCGTTCACGCCACCGCCTCCGATTCCGACCACCTTGATCACAGCAAGGTAATTCTGTGGTGCGCCGATCATCGGCCCTCCTGACGGTTTGACGTTCCTCGGTCGAGCGTTCGCCATGGCTGCCCTGCGCGTGCTGGACACATTCCGCTTGCTGGACACATTGCGCTTCTCACTGCGCTTCTCGGACTTCTCGGCCAGTGCCCCTTCTGCGAGCACCGCCACTCCACGTACAGCCACGGCCGCCTCACTCCCACCTAGACGTCGACTTGAGGTTGAGAGTTATGTCAACCTGCCCTTGGGGTCGAAACTTTAGTGGGGGCTCCCCGGCGCGTCAACACGGGACTGTCGGGCCGGCGAACGTCGAGCACGGCGAGGTTGCGCATGTCGACCTGGGCCAGGACGGCCCGCACGGCGTCGAACTTGCGCTGGAGGTCGTCAGGGGGGCCGAGGCGCACGGTGGCGTCGGCCCCGAGGCGGAGCTCCACCTCGCCCGTTGTGCCCCCGACCGGGCCGACCCCGAGGACACGGGCCCGCAGCTCGTCCGGAAGGGCGACGGCCACCTCGAGGGCGGCCACGCCGTCGGCCGACAGGGTGGAGCCGGGGGCACCGGCGGGCGGAAGCCCGGCGAGCAGCGCCAGTCCGGCCGGGGGATCGTCGGCCCGGGCCAGCACCCGGCCGGTGGCGTCGACCACGTCGGCGCCACCGGCGTCGGCGGGCAGCGCCGCGGCCGGGACCCGCTCGGTCACCCGGATCCGCACCGAGCCGGGCCACTCCCGGTCGACCGTGGCCGTGCCCACCCACGGCAGCGTCCGGACGCCCCGCGCCGCGGCCGCCAGATCGAGGTTCACCATGCGCTGGCCCCGGTGGACGTGGGCTGCGGCGGCGGCCTCCGCGGGCGTGGTGTGGACCGCGCCCAGCACCACGATGTGGTCGACGTCGAGGGCTCTCGAGCCGGTAGCCACCCACCCACCGCCGGCCAGCAGGGTCACCGCGGTGATGCCCACCAGGACCCGGAGCCGGTGGCGACCTTCCTGCCTGCGAACCTCAACTCGACGTCGATGTATGCGTGGGTCCATCCCTCAACCTCTACTGAAGGGTCTGGTCGGAGAAGCCGACCAGATGGTTCTCGAGTCGGAGGAGGACGCCCTGTCTGACCTGCACCGCGGTCCGTACCTCCTCGATCAGCGCCCGGACGTCGTCCGCCGAACCACCGCTGTCCACCTGTACGAAATTGGCATGCTTGGGCGACACGAACGCGGATCCCCGGCGGTGACCCCGCAGGCCGGCCGCGTCGATCAGCCGCCCCGCCGAGTCGCCCTCCGGATTGGCGAACACCGAGCCGGCGTTGGACCCCCCGGGCTGGTGCTCCCGGCGCCAACGGACGACCGACGCGATCTCGGCTTCGGCCTCCGACCGGTCGCCCGCCGTCACCGCGAACTCGGCGGCCACCACCACTTCGAGCGGGCCCAGGGCCGAGCGCCGGTAGCCCAGGGCCAGGTCGCCGGCCGTCACTTCCCGGCCGCCCTCGTCGGGCGCTCCCCCGAGGTCGAAGACCCATGCCCGCGTCAGGCTGGCCGCGACGTCGGACCCGTGCCCGCCCGCGTTCATCCGGACCGCACCGCCCACCGAGCCGGGCACGCCGACCGCCCACTCGAGGCCTCGCAAGCCCAGGCCCGCGGTGCGCCGGGCGAGGACCGGCAGGCTCACCGCGGCGCCGGCTCCGACCAGGCCGTCGCCCGGATGGATGTCGGCGAAGAAGTCCCCCAGGGTGATGGCCAGGCCGCGAAAGCCGCTGTCGGCGACCAGCAGGTTGGAGCCTCGGCCCACGACCAGCACCGGCACGCCGCTGGCCGCCACCGCCCGGCGAGCCAGGGCCAGCGCGTCGGCGTCGGCTGCCTCCAGCAGCAGGGCGGCCGGGCCGCCCACCCCGTAGGTGGTGAACGGGCCGAGGGCCACGTTCCGCCGGGCCCGGTCGCCGAGCACGGCCGCAGCCGCGGCCAGCGCGTCGTCCGCGTCCGCGCCAGCGGCCGCGGTCATCGGGAACCGGCCAGCAGCTCGTCGGGCAACGTCGTCAGGTCACCGGCGCCGAGGGTCAGGCAGAGGTCGCCGGGGCGCAGCTCGGCCCGCAGGAAGGCGGCCAGCGCGGCCCGCTCCGGCAGCCACACGACCCGGGCGTCGGGGTGGGCGTCGCGCACGGCGTCGGCCACCAACCGGCCCGACACCCCCGGCCGGGGCGTCTCGCCGGCGGCGTAGATCTCGGTGACCGCCACCACGTCGGCGTCGACAAAGGCGTCGGCGAAGTCGGCCCAGAGCGCCTCGGTCCGGCTGTACCGGTGAGGCTGGAAGACGCACACCACCCTCCCCCAGCCCCCCTCACGGGCGGCGGCCAGGCTCGGCGCCACCTCGCCCGGCAGGTGGGCGAAGTCGTCCACGAAGGTGACGCCGTCGCGCTCGCCTCGCAGCTGGGACCGCCGGCCCACGCCGGCGAAGGCGCCGATGGCGGTGACGGCCAGGTCGGCGGGCGCGCCGGCGGCCACCGCCGCCGACAGCGCGGCCGCGGCGTTGCGGGCGTTGTGCCGGCCGGGCAGCGCCAGCCGGACCTCACCGAGGTTTCCGTCGTCGGCGACGAGGCAGAACCGTGATCCCCGGCGCTCACCCGTGTAGCCGGTGATGCGGACGTCGGCACCGGGAGCGAAGCCGTAGGTGCGGGCGCCGGCCGCTTCGCCGAGGGACGCCGCCGCCGGGTCGTCGGCACACACGATCCGGCCTCCGGACGCGCCGGCCAGGAAGCGGGCGAACGCCTCCACCTGGCGCTCGAAGCCGCCGTAGTGCTCCAGGTGGTCGGGCTCGACGCTGGTCACGAGCGCAATCTCCACCGCGAGGTCCAGGAAGGTGCCGTCGCTCTCGTCCGCCTCCACGACGAGCCAGTCCCCGTCCGACCAGCGGGCGCCCGTGCCCAGCCCGGTGATCTCGCCGCCGACGACGTAGGAGGGGTGGAGCCCGGCACCGTCGAGCGCCATCGCCACCAGCGCCGACGTGGTGGTCTTGCCGTGCGTCCCCGCCACCGCGATGGTGCGTCGCTGACGGGTGATGGCGGCCAGCACCGCGGCCCGCGAGAGCACGGGCACCCCCCGCTCCCGGGCGACGACGACCTCGGGGTTCGTCGGCGGCACGGCGGTCGAGATGGTGACCAGGTCGACGTCGGCGGGGAGGTTGCCGGCGTCGTGCCCGATGGCGACGGTGGCGCCCAGCGCTCCGAGGCGGCTCAGGGCGCCCGAGGACCGCAGGTCGCTGCCCGACACCCGGTGGCCCATCCCCAGGAGGACCTCGGCGATGGCGCTCATCCCCGTGCCCCCGGCGGCCACCACGTGCACGACCAGGCCGGGTTGCGACAGGTCGAGCGGCGGCCGGCCGGCAAGCTCAGGCTCGGGCATGGGACTCCAGCAAAGTGGCGACGGCCTCCGCCGCGTCCCGGCGGCCGGTGGCCGACGCCGCCGCCGCCATGGCGGCCAGGCGGCCGGGGTCGGCGAGCAGGCCCTCGACCTCGCCGACCAACCGCGCCGCGGTCATCTCGGCGTCGGCGACGAGCACGGCGCCGCCGCCGTCACAGAGTTGGCGGGCGTTGGCCGTCTGGTGGTCGCCCGGCGCGCCCGGCAGGGGAACGAGGATCGACGGCACGCCCACGGCCGCCAGCTCGGCGACGGTGTTGCCGCCGGCCCGGGACACGGCCACGTCGACCGCGGCCAGCGACTGCTCCCGCTCGTTGTCGTAGCGGATGGGCTGGTAGAAGAGGCCACCCTCGGCGACGGGCGGCACCCGGTCGGTCACGAGAGACCAGTCCCGCTCCCCCACCACGTGGCGGACGGCCAGGTCGCTGCGGTCGGCCCAGGTGGCGATGGCACCGAGGACGGCTTCGTTGAGCCGCAGGGCCCCGAGCGAGCCGCCGAAGACCGCGACCACGGTCCGGTCGGCGGGCAGGCCGAGAGCGGTGCGGGCCGCGAGCCGCCCGGCCGCGCTGCGGTCGACGGCGAGGATCTCGGCCCGCACCGGGTTCCCGGTAACCACGGCGCGCGGCAGCGGCGTCCCCGGGAAGGGCACCGCCGCGGCCTTGGCGAACCGCGCGACCAGGCGGTTGGCCGCGCCCGGCACCGCGTTCTGCTCGGCGACCACGACCGGCACGCCCAGGGCCACGGCCGCCAGGGCGCACGACACGCTGGCCCAGCCGCCCATGGCCAGCACCACCGCCGGACGCCGGGCGCGGATCAGCGTGGCGGCCTGGGCCCCGGCCTGTCCGAGGCCCCACACGGCGCCGAGGTTGTCGACCGTCAGCCGGCGTTGGATGCCGCGGCCGGGAAGCAGCGTCGACTCGAACCCGGCGGCGGCCACGAGCGCGCCCTCGGTCCCCCGCCGGCTGCCGACCCAGTGGATGGACGAGGCCGGGTGGCCGCGCCCCACCAGCGCCCGGGCCACCGCCAGGCCGGGTACGACGTGGCCGGCGGTGCCGCCTCCGGCGATGACGGCCCAGGTGCCGTCGCTCACCCGGCTCCGGGCCCGCGGGTCGAGGCGCGCAGGCGCGCAGGTCGCAGCGCGGGCTGGCGCGCGATGTTCAGCAGGATGCCGGTCGCGGCCATGGTCACGACGAGCGACGAGCCGCCGAACGACACGAACGGGAGCGGGACACCGGTCACTGGCAGCAGGCCGGTGACCGCGCCCATGTTCACCGCGGCCTGGCCGCAGATCCACGCGGTGATCCCGCCGGCCACGAGCATCCCGAACCGGTCGGGCGCCCGCATCGCCGCCCGCACGCCGAGGACGGCGAACGTCACGAACAGGCCGACGACGAGGCAGGTGCCCACCAGCCCGAGCTCCTCGCCGACGATGGCGAAGATGAAGTCCGTGTGGGCGTTGGGCAGGAACCCCCATTTGGCCCGGCTGGCGCCGAGGCCGACGCCGCCGACGTGACCGGTCCCGAGGGCGACGAGCGACTGGGCCACCTGGTAGCCGGTGTTGCTGAAGTTCCCGAACGGGTCACGGAACGACGAGACCCGGTCCCACCGGTACCCCTCCACCTTGGCCAGGACCAGCGCCGCGGCCCCGGTCACCAGGCCGACGCTGCCCATGCTGAACAGCGGCACCCCGCCGACGAACAGCAGGACGAGGACGATGAGCACCATCAGCATGGCGGTACCCATGTCCGGCTGGAGCAGGACGAGCCCGGCGACCAGGCCGCTGGTGAGCAGGACCGGACGCAGCACCATCCGCCAGTCCCGGACGCGCTCGGCCCGGCGCGACAACAGGTCGGCCACGAACAGCAGCACTCCAAGCTTGGCGAACTCCGACGGCTGAATGCGCAGGGAGCCCGCTCCCAGCCACCGGGAGGCGCCACCGGCGCGGAGGCCGATCCCGGGCACCAGCACGAGTACCAGCAGGAAGACTGACCCGCCCAGCAGCGGGAGCACGGCCCGCCGCCAGTGCCGGTAGTCGAGCGCCATCGTCCCGATCAGGGCGAGCGACCCCAGCGCCACCCACATGAGCTGGCGCTGGAAAAAGACCCAGGCACCGCCGTAGTCGCGCAGGGCCTCCACGGACGACGCCGAAAGGACCATCATCAGGCCGGTCACGCACAGCATGGCGACCAGCGCGGCCAGCAGCACCCACCCCGAATCCTGCCCGCCGACCGCCCGCCAAGCCCGGCCCGCGGTCGAGGCTGACCGCGACGTCGACGTCGACGTCGACGTCGGTGGAGAGCTCGACGTGGACGTGGGGCTGGCCACGGGCGTAGGCCGGTGGCTGCGCCTCCATCCGCGGCCTGTCCGAGCCGGGGGCGGTGGCGGCACCACCGCGGTCCGACGCCGCGGCTGCGCCGCGGCAGGCGGGGGCCCGGGGCGGCCGCGCGTCCGCGAGGTCGATGTCGGCCGTAGGTCAATCGGCATGCTGTGCCTCCAGCAGGGCGTGGACGGCGAGGGCGAAGTCGTCGCCCCGCGCCGCATAGGAGCGGTACCAGTCGAACGAGGCGCAACCGGGCGACAGGAGGACGACGTCGCCGGTCCGAGCCACCTCGGCCGCCGCCGTCACCGCCTCGGCCATCGACGACGCGGTACGCACCGGGCGGAGCCCGGCGAAGGCTGCGGTCACCTCGGGGGCGGCCTCCCCGATGGCGACGACCGCACGGACGCGATCGGCCACCGACGCCAGGGCCGAAAGGTCGAGCCCCTTGTTGCGACCCCCGGCGATCAGGACCACGGAATCGAACCCGGTGATCGCGGCCACGGCGGCGTGGGGGTTGGTCGCCTTGGAGTCGTCGTACCAGCGGACGCCACCGGCGTAGCCCACCAGGGTGAGCCGATGCGGAAGGGGGGCGAAGCCGAGCAGGGCGCGGCGCACACCCTCCACGGTGGCGCCGGCGGCGAGCGCGGCCGCCGACGCGGCGAGGGCGTTGGCGACGTCGTGGGGCATGGAGCGCGGCAGGCGCGCCACCTCGAGCAGGGAACCGGACGGGCCGCGCAGCCGGCCGTCGACCACGCCGTAGTCCACGTTCGCCGACGCCAGGCCGAACGTCACCACCTGCGACGGCGCGCTGCGGGCCTGAGCCATCACGATCGGGTCGTCGGCGTTCACCACGGCGACGTCGGACGGGCCCTGGCGGGCCCAGATCCGGGCCTTGGCCGCCACGTAGGCGTCAAGGCTGCCGTGCCAGTCCAGGTGATCGGCGGCCAGGTTCAGCCACACGGCCACGATGGGCCGGAACGACTCGGCGAAGGCCAGTTGGAAGGAGGAGACCTCGGCCACCACCACCTTCAGGGCGTCGTCCTCGACCGCGTCGCACAGGGGCAGACCGATGTTGCCCGCAGCCAGGGCGGGGACGCCCGAGGCCGACAGCATCTCGGCGATGAGGCTGGTCACCGTGGTCTTTCCGTTGGTCCCGGTCACCGCCACCAGCGGGCAGATCGACCATCGGGCGGCCAGCTCGACCTCACCCCGGATGGCCACGCCGGCGGCACGGGCCAGGCGGTACACGGGATGGCCGGCGGGCACGCCCGGGCTGGGCACGACCACGTCGGTCCGCACGACCATGTCGGCCAGCGTCTCCGTGGTGGGACGTTCGACGATGACCAGCCCGAGGGCGGCAGCCGCGGTGCGGGCGTCGTCACCGGGCGCGTCGTCGACCACGACCACGGTCGTGCCGCGGACCAGCAGGTGGCGGGCGACCGCCTGGCCGCTGCGGCCGAGCCCGACGACCAGGGCCCGCTCGGCGTCCTCGGTCCCGACGGGCGCCCGGGAGGCCGCCGGCCCGGGAGCGGGAGGCCGCACGAGCGCCTGCGGCCGCGGAGGCGGCGACTCGGGCGGCGCATCCCCCGACTGCGGCGCCTCGGGGAGGGCCTGGCGATCTTCGTGCGCCCGCGGATGGTCGAACGCACGCGGATCTTCGAACTGCGGCGAGTCGTCGAACTGGTGCGGATCCTCCAGCGGCTGCGGCGGCTCCGACAACGGCTGCGGATCCTCCAGCGACTGCGGCGATTCGAGCGAGTGCGGGCCTTCGGGGAAGGTCTGCGGACCTTCGGGGAACGCGTGCGGGGCCGGCGCGTACGGCTGCGGATCGTCGAGCGACGGTGGTGCTTCCGGGGAGGGCTGTGCCGGAGGCACCGGCTCGGGCGGCGTGGTGCTGCGGTCAGCCAAGGCTGGCCCCCCGGCACCCGCTCTGGAGGAAGTCGGCGTAGAAGAGGCCGATGGCGACGGCCGTGCACAACGACGCCAGGATCCAGAAGCGCACGATCACCGTCGTCTCCGGCCATCCCACGAGCTCGAAGTGGTGATGGATCGGCGCCATTCGGAAGACTCGACGGTGGAAGGTCTGGAACACCGCCACCTGAATGACGACGGACATGGTGATCATGACGAACAGCCCGCCGACGACGGGGAGCAGGAGCTGGGTGTTCGTGGTCAGGGCCAGGGCGCCGAGGCCGGTGCCGAGGGCCAGCGAGCCGGTGTCGCCCATGAAGATCTTGGCCGGCGCCGCGTTCCACCACAGGAAGCCGGCGCACGCACCGGCGAGGGCGGCAGCGATGAGCGACAGGTCCAGGGCCGGTCCCACGCCGTAGCAGCTCTGGTGACGGAACTGCCAGAACCCGATGAACACGAAGGCGCCGAAGCCGTACATGGCCGAGCCCGCGGCCAGCCCGTCGAGGCCGTCCGACAGGTTCACCGCGTTCGAGATGGCGAGAAGGATCAGCACCGCCCACACGATGTAGACCGCCTTGGGCATGCCGATCCCGAGCGACCGGGAGAACGAGAGGTCGGTGTTGACCTTGGCCCGGTAGACGGCCAGCAGGGCGAACGCCACGAACACGGCGACCAGCGAGATGCTCTTCGCCGACTTGTTGAGGCCCAGGCTCCGCTGGCGGCTGATCTTGATCCAGTCGTCGATCAGCCCGACGCCGCCCGCAGCCAGGATCACCAGCACGACGTTCACGCCGGCGGCGGTGAAGACGGCCCCGGTGTACACGTGGCTGGCCACGTACCCCACGGCCATCGCCCCCACCATGGTGATGCCGCCCATGGTGGGCGTCCCGGCCTTGCTGAAGTGCCCCTGGGGGCCGTCGTCGCGGATCTGCTGGCCGACGCCGCGCGCTTGGAACGACCGGATCAGGATCGGCGTGCCCAGGATGGCGGCGAGCAGGGCGGTCGCCCCTGCGATCAGGAGGGCGACCATGTCGTCCTCCCGGTCGGGCCCCCGGCCGCGACGTCCCTCGAACCGGCAGCGGACCGGCCCCACCGGTCCGACACCGAGCCGGCCTCGCCGGTCATCGTGCCCAGGAGCTGGGCGGCCACGGCGCGGTCGTCGAAGGGGGTGGACTCGGTGCCCACCGTCTGGGTCGTCTCGTGGCCCTTGCCGGCGATCAGGACGATGTCGTGCGGTCGGGCCTCGGCGAGGGCCAGGGCGATGGCGGCCCGGCGGTCCGGCTCGACGACCAGGACCTCCGGCCGGGCCACGCCGGCGCGTACCTGGTCGATGATCGCGGCCGGGTCCTCGCTGCGCGGGTTGTCCGAGGTGAGGACGGCGACGTCGGCCAGCCGGGTGGCCACCTCTCCCATCAGAGGGCGCTTGGCCCTGTCCCGGTCGCCGCCGCAGCCGAACACGACCAGCACCCGGCCGCCGCCGGCCACGCCCCGGGCCGCGGTCAGGGACTGTTCGAGCCCGTCCGGCGTGTGGGCGTAGTCGACGAGCACCGTGAACGGCTGGCCCCGGTCGACGACCTCGTTGCGGCCCGGGACCGACGCCAGCGCGGACAGGCCGGCGGCGACTGCGCCCGGCGCGACGCCCAGCTCGCGGGCCGCGGCGGCCGCGGCCAGCGCGTTGGCGACGTTGGGCCGGCCCGCGATGTGCAGCCGCACCGGTTCCCCCTCCCACCGGAACGAGCTGCCGGTGCGGTCGAGTTGCAGGTCGACGGCGTCGGCCATGGAGAAGGGCCGGGTCGGCAGGCGGGCCGTCTCGAGCAGCCGCCGCCCCCAGGCGTCGTCGCCGTTCACCACGGCCACCTCGGCCCGTTCGGGGTCGAACAGAGTCGCCTTGGCTGCGAAGTAGGCGTCCATGGTGCCGTGATAGTCGAGATGGTCCTGGCTGAGGTTGCTGAACACCGCGACCGCGAAGTGCACACCGTCGACGCGGCGCTGGACCAGGGCGTGGGACGAGACCTCCATGGCCACCGCGTCGAAGCCCGCATCCGCCAGCTCGGCCAGGTGGCGCTGCAGGTCGGGTGCGGCCGGCGTGGTACCGGGGCCCGAACGGTCGTGCGCCTGCGAGAGGGTGCCGATCACCGCGGCCTGCCGGCCGGCCGCCTCGAGCACGGCCCGCAGGAAGTGGGTCGTGGTGGTCTTGCCGTTGGTGCCCGTGACGCCGACGACGGCCATCCGCCGCGACGGGTGGCCGTACAGCTCCGCCGCCACCAGCGCCATGGCCCTGCGGACGTCGTCGACCTCGACCTGGGGGACGGCCGCATCGACGTCGTCGACGATGCGCGAGCACAGCAGGGCGCGGGCGCCGGACGCAACGGCCCGGGCCGCGAAGTCGTGCCCGTCGGCGCTGGCGCCCTGCACGCAACAGAACAGGGCCCCCGGCACGACGGCCCGGGAGTCCTGGACGACGGCAACGATCTCGGTCCGGTCCGGGTCTCCCCGAACCGAACGGACCTCCACATCGCCGAGTAGCCGACTGAGTCGCACGCAGTCCCTAGGGTCTCGTCGGAGAGCTACCGAGCGTAGTGGTCGGGGCGGCGGTGCCGATCGCACCGGCGCCCGGGGCCACGCTCGCGCCGGCCGGCGCGGGGATGCCGAAGTGGCGGATGCCGAAGCTGCCGATGTCGGCGAACACCGGCGCCGAGACGATCCCGCCGAAGTACGGCGTGGGCTCGTCGAGCACCACGATGGCCGACAGGCGGGGGGCCTCGGCCGGGACGAATCCGACGAAGCTGGCCATGTAGTTGTCGCTGTAGCCGGCGGTGGTCTCCGAAGGCTTGCGGGCCGTGCCGGTCTTGCCGGCGACGGTGTAGCCCGGGATGGCCGCGGCCGTCCCCGTCCCGTCCGACACGACGCCGGTCAGCATGCGGGCGACCTCGGCCGCGGTGTTGGGCGACACGACACGGTGGGTCGCCGGCGCGGGGACCGGATGGGTCTTGCCCGCGGCGTCGACGGTGGCCTTGACCAGGCTGGGGGCGACGTAGGTGCCGCCGTTCGCGATGGTGTTGTAGGCGCTGAGCATCTGCAGGGCGGTCACCGCCACCCCCTGGCCGATGGGGATGGTGCCGATCGACGTCCCCGACCAGTCGGCGACGTCGGGCAGCAGCCCGCCGGACTCACCGGGGAAGTGCACCGCGGTCCGGTCGGCCAGCCCGAACGAGTGGAGGTACTGGTCGAACGTGGCCTTGCCGAGCCACTGGGCGATCTGGATCGTCCCGACGTTGGACGACGCAGCCAGGATGTCGGCGGTCGTCCACCACATCGGGTTGTGCGGCTCGGCGTCGCGGAACACCGCGTCGGCGACCTTGAGGTTGTCCGGCACGTTCATGCGGGTCGACGGGTCGACGAGCCCCTCCTCCAGCGCCGCGGCGACGGTCACCACCTTGTTGGTCGAGCCCGGCTCGAACACGCGGGTGACCGCCATGTTGTCCGCCGTCGGCCCGGGAGGCGCCCCGTTCGTGCCGGCCTGGAGGTTGGCCATGGCCAGGATCTCACCGGTGAGCGGGTCGCTGACCACGGCCATCCCGCCCTTGGCCTTGGACGACACGATGGCGTCGGACAGGGCCCGCTCGGTCTCGTACTGCATGGCGCTGTCGAGCGTGAGGACCAGGTTGTCGCCTCGCGCCGACGGCTTCAGCTGGCGGAGGCCGTCGGCGATGTCGTTGCCGCCCGGATCGCGCTCGACCAGCAGCTCGCCGGGGCGACCGGTGAGCGCCTTCTCGTACTGCAGCTCCAGGCCGGACAGCCCCTGGTCGTCG
This sequence comes from Acidimicrobiales bacterium, assembly GCA_036269435.1. Taxonomy (GTDB): domain Bacteria; phylum Actinomycetota; class Acidimicrobiia; order Acidimicrobiales; family AC-14; genus CADCTB01. The sequence continues at coordinate 11,943 of DATASA010000113.1, forward strand.
ACGCCGACCTGGCCGATCACCGGCGCGGCCAGGGCGGCCGAGGGCACGATGCGCTTCGGCTCGTCGAGAAAGTGCACGCCGTCGACGTGGAGGTTCTTCACCGCGTCGGCCACCGGGTCGTCGACGGTACTGGCCAGGTAGACGAAGGAGCTGGCGGTCGACAGCTTGTCGCGCAGCGTCGCCTCGTCGATCTTGAGGACGGGCGACAGCGCGGCGGCGGCACCGGGCACGTCGGTGACCGCGGTGGGGTCGGCCCAGACCGTCTTGCGGACGGTCGAGACCGCGAGCTCGGCCAGGTTGCGGTCGAGGATGGCGCCCCGTTCGGCCGGCAGCACCACGGTGTGGAGGCGCTGGGCCTCGCCGAAGACGGCGTAGCGCTTGGACGAGATGCCCTGGACCACGGCCAGGCGGGCGATGACGGCGACGAAGCCCAGGCTGATCACGACCAGGAGGGCGACGAGCCGCCGCCGGGTCGAGACGCCCGGGGGCGGCGGTGGGCGGCGGCGGCCCCGACGACGCCCGGACGGGGGCGGCGGCGGCGGGCGCCCGGGCGGGCGCGGCGGCTGGCGGGTTGGGGCGGCGGTCGGCGGCGCCGCCGTGTGGAGGCGGCCGCCGGGGAGGACCTTCAGGCGGCGGGTCGCGGGCGCGGCCGGGGTCGGCCGGCTCGCGCTCCGCCGCGGCGGGGGCGCAGGGTGCGAGCGCGCCGGCGGGCGCGGCGGCGCCGGGCGCGGCCGGAAGGGGGTACTGGGCGGAGCCGTCAACGAGCCGGTGCCGGCGGTGCTGGGTTGAGGTACGTGACCGACGGGGGCGTGACCATGCCCAGGCGGGACCGGGCCGCGGCGACGATCTGGGCGGGGGCCTCGAGCTGGGCGACCTGCAGGTTCAGCCGCTGCTGGGTGGCGGTCTGGGCGTCGACCGACGCCTGCAACCGGTCGATCTGCACCTGGCCCTGGGCCAGCACCACCCGCAGCACGACGATCGAGAACAGCCCTGCGCACACCGCGGCCACGAGCATGCCGGTGAGGATGCGGGTGACCCGGCGGCGACGGGCCTCGACCGGGTCGACGAGGCGCAGGTGCCGCGGGCCGCCCTTCGGCGTCCGGCCCGGAACCGGGGCGGGGGCGGGGGCGCCCTGCCACAGGTCGTCGTCGTCGGCCGGCCGGGGCCGGGGTGCGAAGCGAGGCGCCACGGCCCCGGAGGATCCGGAGGCGGTGGCGGGATAGGTCCGGGTGGCGGTCATGTCGGGATCTCCAGCTTCTCGGCCGCCCGCAGGCGGGCACTCTCCGAACGGGGGTTCGCCGCCAGCTCGGCCGGGCCGGGGCGATGCGCGCCCCGCCAGAGGAGCTGGGCGCGAGACACCGCCCCGCACACGCAGGGCAGCTGCGGCGGGCAGATGCAGCCGCCGGTGACGGCGTCGTTCAGCCGAGCCTTGACGATGCGGTCCTCGCCCGAGTGGTACGCCAGCACCGCGACCCGCCCGCCGGGGGCGAGGACGTCGACGGCCTGGTCGACGGTGACGCCCAGGTTGGCCAGTTCGCCGTTGACCTCGATGCGGATGGCCTGAAAGCTGCGCTTGGCCGGGTGGCCTCCCCGCCGCCGGGCCGGGGCAGGAACGGCGTCGCGCACGACCTCGGCCAGGCGGCCCGTGGTCGACAGGGGCCGGGCGGCCACGATGGCCCGGGCCACCCGCCCGGCGAAGCGTTCCTCGCCGTGCACGGCGAGGATGCGGCGGAGGTCGGCCTCGTCGTAGCCGTTGACCACGTCGGCCGCGGTCAGGCGCTGGCGGCGGTCGGCCCGCATGTCGAGGGGACCGTCGCCCCGGTAGCTGAAGCCGCGGCCGGGGTCGTCGAGCTGCATGGAGCTGACGCCGAGGTCGAGCAGGACGGCGGAGACGGCGTCGTAACCGAGCGAGGCGACCACCTCGGCCAGCTCGTCGAAGTTGGCCCGCCGGAGCACGACCCGGTCGCCGAACCGGGCCAGCGCGTCGGCGGCGGTGGCCAGGGCGGTGTCGTCGCGGTCGATGCCGATCAAGACGTGGTCGGGCAGGGCTTCGAGCAGCGCCTGGGCGTGGCCGCCGGCCCCGAGGGTGGCGTCGACCACCGGGCCCGGCGGCACCGGCCGCAGGACGTCGACGACCTCGGCCACCATGACGGGCAGGTGGGGCGCCTGGGCGGGCCGGGGGCCGGCTCCCATAGGATCAGCGCCGTCCATCCGCCACCCTCCGATCGACGGACCGCCGGGAGACATTCCCGACACCTTGGCGAAGAGGGGGGTCTTCACCGATCGGAGGGTGGCGCATGGACGGCACCCGCTCAAGCGCCCGAGGAACCGTCGCCCGAGGAACGGTCGCCGGAGGAACCGTCGCCGGAGAACTGCTGGCGGGCCATGCTCTCGGCCCCCCGGGTCTTCTTCTCCTGCCAGGCGCCCGACGCCCGGATCTCCACATGGTCCAGGAACCCGGTCACGACCACCGGCCCCTGCAACCCCGCGAAGTCCCGCAGCGACGGCGGGATCGAGATGCGACCGGCCTTGTCCGGGACGACCTCCTGGGCCCCGGCGAAGAAGTACGCGGCCCGATCGTGGCTCGACGCGTCCCGCCTCGCCTGCTCCCGGACCTCCCGGGCCCGGGCCGCGAACTCCTCGGGCGGCCACAGCGCCAGGCAGCGGTCCACCTCGCTGGTCAGGTACGCGGTCTCCAGCTGCTCCCGGAACTTGGCCGGCAGCGTCAAACGTCCCTTGTCGTCCAGCGTGGGGGTGTACTCTCCTAAGAACATCAGTTCGCATCAACCACGCCGGAGCACGAACGGAAGGGACGGCAGGAGGGCTGACGAGAGGGACCACCCAAAGGGCACCGGCCGACGGGACCGCCGCGACCACGCCGGACGTCGAAGGTAGAGACCGGTTGGTCGTCGGCATGCGGACTCCCACCACTTCGCGCCACGGAGCCCCACTTTAACCCTCAATCCCCCGAGGGTCAACGTCAGGTGGCGGCGCGGGTCCTGCCGTCACCCTCCTTGGGCCAAGATGCAGCCGGTGGATCTCCCTCTTCGGACTCGGGTGGCCGCCCTCGCGGGCCGTGCCATCGCCGACGCCTCCCGCTGGGTCGGGGCGGGCGAGGGATCCGTCATCGGTGGCCGGGTCGCCCTCGCCATCGACCAGCGCTCGCTCGAGCTGATGGCCGCCGGGCACCAGTCGGTGGTCGTCTCGGGCACCAACGGCAAGACGACGACCACCCGGCTGCTGGCCGCGGCCCTGGCCACCCGGGGCGCGGTGAACACCAACTCGGCCGGAGCCAACCTCATCCCCGGCCTGGTCAGCACCCTTTTCCGGGGGCGGGCCGGGGCCGCCGTCGCCCTCGAGGTCGACGAAGGCCACCTGGCCGAGGCGGTGGCGGCCGTGCATCCCACCGCGGTCGTCCTGCTCAACCTCAGCCGCGACCAGCTCGACCGCTTCGGTGAGGTCCGCCGCCACGCGTCGGACTGGCGCCTGGCCCTCGCCGCGGCGCCCGGGACCGTCGTCGTCGCCAACGTCGACGACCCGCTGGTCACCTGGGCCGCCGGCGCCCCCGACACCGGCGCCGGCCGCTGCGCCGTGACGTGGGTGGGCACCGGCCAGCGTTGGCGGGCCGACGCCTCGGCCTGCCCCAACTGCGGGAGCCGCATCCGCTGGACCGACTCACGCGCCGACCGGGGCGGGGTCAGTTGGGCCTGCACCTCGTGCGCCCTGGCCCGCCCCCGGCCCGACGCCTGGCTGGAGGGCAGCGACGTCGTGCTGGCCGACGGGCGCCGGTTCCCGGTCCGCCTGCAGCTGCCGGGATGGTGCAACCTGGCCAACGGGGCGGTGGCCGTCGCCGGGGCCATGGCCCTGGGCGTCGACCCGGGCCGGGCCGTACGGGCCATGTCCCGGGTGCGGGCCGTGGCCGGGCGCTACCAGGTCATCACCGTGAACGGCGCCCGGGTCCGCCTGCTGCTGGCCAAGAACCCCGCCGGCTGGGCGGAGGCGCTCGAGCTGATGCGGCCACCCCCGGTGCCCATCGTGATCGGCATCAACGCGGGCGTGGCCGACGGGCGCGACCCCTCCTGGCTCTGGGACGTTCCCTTCGAGCACCTTCAGGGTCGGCTGGTCGTGGTCACCGGCGAGCGCGGCCGTGACCTCGCCGTGCGCCTGCGCTACGCCGAGGTCCGCCATACGTTCGAACGCGATTACCGCAAGGCGGTCGCCCGGGCCGCGGGCATGGCGGGCGCCCGGCAGCCCGAGATCGACTTCGTGGCCAACTACACCTCCTTCCAGGACGCCCGCCGGGCGCTGACCTCCGGACGCCCCGGCGCCGAGACGGCGGCCGCGGCCGACGGGCACGGCGGCGACATCCCCTCGTCCTCGTCCGCCGGTGGCTGAGCCGGTCTCCATCGCCCTGCTGTACCCGGAGCTGCTCGGCACCTACGGGGACGGGGGCAACGCCGCGGTGCTGGCCCAGCGCCTGCGCTGGCGGGACATCCCGGCCGAGGTGGTCGACGTCCACGCCGGCGAGCCCGTGCCCCGGTCGTGCCAGATCTACCTGATGGGCGGCGGGGAGGACGCGCCCCAGACGCTCGCCGCCCTGGAGCTGCGTTCGGGCGACGGGGCCGGATCCACGCCGGTGCTGGTCGACGCCGTGGCTGACGGCGCGGCCGTCCTCGCCGTGTGCGCGGGCCTGCAGGTGCTCGGCCACCGCTTCGCCGGCGAGGACGGCAAGGCCCACGAGGGACTGGGCCTGCTCGACTGCCGGACCCACCGCGACGCCGCCGCCCGTCGGGTCGGCGAGGTGGTGGTCGCCCCCGACCCCGGGCTGGGCCTGCCCGAGCTGACCGGCTACGAGAACCATGGCGGGGTCACCACCCTGGGGCCGACGGCCCGGCCCCTGGGCAGGGTGGTGGTGGGCCACGGGAACGACTCGGGCGACGGAAGCGAGGGCATCGTGAACGGCCGGGTCGTCGGCACCTACCTGCACGGCCCGGTGCTGGCCCGCAACCCCGCCCTGGCCGACCACCTCCTCTCCTCGGTGCTCGGGCCCCTGGTCTCGCTGGACGACGCCGATGTCGAGGCCCTCCGCAGCGAGCGGCTCTACGCCGCCCGCCACCCGCACATGCCCCACCTCAGCTCGGGCTCGCGCTGGCGACGGTTCCTGCGGGGCGGCTGACCCTCGGTGTCCCGGCTCGTTCCCCGGGTCGTCCACCGGCCGCCGCTCGCCGCCCTGCTGCTGGTCCTGGCCGCCGTGGTGGGGTCGGGGTGCCAGAGCCACCGGCCCGCCGCGGCCCATGCCGCGCCGGCCGCCCCGCCGGCGTCGACCACGACCACGGTCGAGCCCTCCACCACGACCACCACCGCACCGCCGCCGCCCACCTACCCGCTGACCGGTCGTCCCGTCACCGACGTCGGCAAGGCGGCGCGCGCCGCGGTGGCGGTCAAGATCGACAACATCGTCGACGCCAGGCCCCAGGCCGGGATCGGCGCGGCCGACGTGGTCTACGAGGAGTTCACCGAGGGCATCACCCGATTCATCGTCGTGTTCCATTCCGGTGACGCCCCGGTGGTCGGCCCGGTGCGCTCGGTCCGGCCCGCCGACCCGAACATCATCACGCCCCTCGGCGGGGTGCTGGCCTTCTCCGGCGGCAGCCCGGCAGCCGTCGCCCTGGCTGCGGCGTCGCCACTGACCCTCGTCACCGAGAACGACCCCGCGGTGATGTACCGCCGGTGCTGCCGGGCCGCACCCCAGAACCTCTACACGTCCACCGACGGCCTCTTCTCCCGGGTGCCGGCGTCCGTCGGCTCGCCCCGGCCCTTCGCCCAGTTCCTGGCGGACGGCCAGGCGTTCGCCGGGCCGGGCGCCACGCCGGTCACCCACCTGGACGTCGTTCCCGCCCCCTTCGTCACCGCGTCGTACGACTGGGATCCGGCCAGCGGCACCTGGCTGCGCTCCACCGACGGGCGACCCCACCTGCTCGAGGACGGGCGCATCGCGCCGACCAACGTCATCCTGCAGTTCACGCCGTACTCCGTGTTCGCCGCCGACGAGAAGGTCATGTACCCCGAGGTGCTGGGCACCGGCGACGCCTGGATCTTCGCCGCCGGGCAGATGGTGCAGGGCACCTGGTCCAAACCGACGCCCGACGCGGTCACGTCGTTCACCGACAGCACGGGTGCCCCGGTCGTGCTGCCACCGGGCCAGACGTGGGTCCACCTGGTGGCGCCCGGGTCGACGGTCGACACCCGCTGACACCAGCGACCGACGCGGGCCGGCGGTCCCCGCAACGCCGTGGGCCCTGGTAGCACTGGAGCATGTCCACCGTCGCCCCTGTCAACGCCGACGCCCTGCTCGCCGAGCTGGTGGCCACCCCCGAGGGTCGGGCCGATCCGTACCCGCGCTATGCCCAGCTCCGGGCCTCGGCGCCGGTCCACCGAAGCGCGTTCGGCTTCTGGGCCCTGACCCGCTACGACGACTGCCAGCAGGTCCTGCGCCATCCCGGCGTGGGCAAGGACTTCTCCGGCGCGGTCGCCTCCCTGGGCCTCGACGCCCAGATGGCCGAGGAGCAGGCCCGTTTCCGCAACGACCGCTCGAACATGCTCGTCACCGACCCGCCCGACCACACCCGGCTCCGGGGGCTCGTCACCCGGGCGTTCACGCCCAGGACCGTCGAGGCGATGCGCCCGAACATCGTCACCCTGGTCGACGATCTGCTCGACGACTTCGGCACCGGCGACGTCGACGTGGTGGGCGCGCTGGCCTTCCCGCTGCCCGTCACCGTCATCGGGGAGATGCTCGGCGTGCCGGCGGCGGACCGCCCCGGGCTGCGGCCGCTGGTCCGGTCGCTGACCGCCGTCCTCGAGCTCGTCGTCACGCCGGAGGCCATGCGGGAGGCGGCGGCGGCCGAGTCGGCCCTGGTCGACTACTTCCTGGGCCTGGTCGCCGAGCGCCGCGCCCGACCGCAGGACGACCTGCTCAGCCAGCTCATCCAGGTGGAGGACGGCGGCGACCAGCTGAGCGAGCAGGAGCTGATCTCGACCGCGATCCTGCTGTTCGCGGCCGGCTTCGAGACCACCACGCACCTCATCGGCAACGGAATGTTGGCGTTGCTGCGCAACCCCGGCGAGCTGGCCCGGGTCCGTGCCGACCGGTCCCTGCTGCGGCCGGCCGTCGAGGAGCTGCTGCGCTACGACAGCCCCGTGCAGATTGCGGCCCGCGTGGCCTACGAGGACCTCACCGTCGGCGGCCACCACGTCGAGGCCGGGAGCGTGATCCTCGGCCTGCTCGGCGCGGCCAACCGTGACCCGGCCCACTTCTCCGATCCCGAGCGCCTGGACGTCGGCCGGGCCGAGGGCGGCCCCATGAGCTTCGGCGGGGGCATCCACTTCTGCCTGGGCGCCGCGCTCGCCCGCCTGGAGGGCCAGATCGTGCTCGATCGGCTCCTCGACCGCTTCGGCACCCTCGAGCTGGTCGACGATCACCCCACCCACCGCGACAGCCTCACGCTGCGCGGCCTGGTCGAGCTCCGGGTCCGCTTCGCCGCTTAGTTCGTCGGGCTGGCGACGAACACAGGGATGTGACGGTCCGTGTTCGCCTGGTACTCGGCGTAGGGCGCGAAGGCGGCCACGGCGCGCTCCCACCAGGCGGCGCGCTCGTCGCCCTCGACCTCGCGCACGGTGGCGTCGAACGGCTCGGGCCCGTCCTGGATGGCGACGTGGGGGTCGGCCTTGAGGTTGTAGTACCAGACCGGGTTGTCCGGAGCGCCGCCCTTGGAGGCGACGAGGGCGTACTCGCCCCCGTGCTCGACCCGCATCAGGGCGAACTTGCGGATCTTGGAGGACTTCTTGCCCCGGGTGGTGACAATGATGACCGGAAGCTCGGTGTCCGGCAGGGTGTTCGCCCGCTGACCGCCGGAGCGCTCGTACTCCTCGACCTGGTCCCGGACCCACTTTTCGGGGCTCGGCTCGTACTCGCCTTCCAACGGCATACCGGCGACCCTAACTGCCCGGGCGACGGACGGGCGCGGGCCTCCCGGAAATCGGCCCGCGGTCGTAGGATCTCCGACCATGGCCATCCGCCCCGCCGCCGCCACCACCACCCGCCCTGGCACCGAGGCCGCCGAGCAGGACCTCGAGACGTACCGCAGGGAGTTGACCGCCTACTGCTACCGCATGCTCGGCTCGGGCTTCGAAGCCGAGGACGCCGTCCAGGAGACGATGGTGCGCGCCTGGCGCAACCTCGACCGCTTCGAGGGGCGCTCGGCCCTGCGCTCGTGGCTCTACCGCATCGCCACCAACGTCTGCCTGGACATGCTCCAAGGCCCGCAGCGCCGGGCCCGGCCCATGGATCTCGGCCCGTCGTCGACCGCCGACACCGCGCTGGCCCCCGGCCTGCCCGAGCAGGCATGGGTCCAGCCGATCCCCGACGCCCGGGTGGTGCCGACCGACGCAGACCCGGCCGAGGTGGCCGCCACCCGCGACTCGGTCCGGCTGGCCTTCGTGGCCGCCCTCCAGCACCTGCCGCCCAAGCAGCGGGCGGTGCTGATCCTGCGGGAGGTCCTTCGCTGGCAGGCGACGGAGGTGGCCGAGCTCCTCGACACCACGGTCGCGTCCGTGAACAGCGCACTCCAGCGGGCCCGGACCACCCTGGCCTCGACCGACGTCGAGGCGTCCGGTCCGGGGCCCGACGACGTCGAGCAGCAGGCGCTGCTGGCCCGGTACGTCGACGCCTTCGAGCGCTACGACATGACGTCGCTCATCTCGCTGATCCACGAGGACGCCACCTTCTCCATGCCGCCCTTCGCCCTGTGGCTGCGGGGCCCGGTAGAGGTCGAGCGCTGGCTGCTCGGCCAGGGCTTCGGCTGCAAGGGTTCCCGGCTGCTTCCCACGTGGGCCAACGGTCGCCCGGCCTTCGGCAGCTACAAGCCCGCGGGCGACGGCGTCCACCTGCCCTTCGCCCTCCAGGTGCTGGACACCTCAGGCGGGCGCATCACCGCCTGGCAGAACTTCCTGTACCCCGAGCTGTTCCCCCTCTTCGGCCTGCCCGTGCGCCTCGAGTCCTAGCGCCGCGCCCTCGATCACGTCGTCCAGCCCGACGAGACCGAGCAGCCGGCACAGGGAGGGGGGCGGTCGGCGCAGGGCGATCGACGACCCCGCCCTCCGGGCGGCCAGCTGGAGCCAGGCCAGCTCGTCGACCAGCGCCAGGTCGACGGACCGCCCGTCCAGGCACCTGATCCTCACCTCGGCGCCGTCGTCCAGGATGAGGACCACCCATCCCGACCCGTCGCCCCCTTCCACCAGCCCGACGCCTCCTCCTGACCGTTGGCGGGCGAGGCGCCCGTGCGACAGCGTTCGGTAGGTGGACGGCGGCGGCCGACGAAACTCACCGCTCGCCTCCGGCGGGGCCGACGCAGCCCCCTCCCGAGCCAACTGGTGACGCCGAGTGCGACATACGACATCCGGTGACCCCAGTTGGGCGGTCAGCCCAGTTGGGCGGTGAGCCCGGCGAGCCGGTCAGCCCAGTTGAGCCGGTCAGCCCGAGGCGGGAGGGCCGATGGTGGCCGCCTCCGGGCCGAACCGCTCGACGTAGCCGGGGTGGACGTCGGCCCAGCGGGCGGAAGCCGGCCAGGGCGGCAGGTCGCCGTCCAGGTGGTGGCCGAGGACGTCGAGGCACGTGTGCCAGCCCGCCGCGTCCCGGGCCGCCTTGCCCAGTTGGTCGAAGACGTCGACCAACGTGAGCACGCACCCCGGCCCGTCCGGCTCGACCCGGAAGCGCAGGATTTCGTCGCCCCAGCGGTACTCCAGGCGCCAGGGCGGCTCGTAGGCGAGCATCTCGCCGTCGCTGGGCGGCCCCTCCCCGTCACGGAAGACGAACCGCAGGGGGGCACCCGGGGCCCGGTCGCCCTCGATGGCGGTCGGGAACCACACCGCCAGGTGCTCCGGCTCGGTCAGCGTCCGCCACACCTTCTCCGGGGAATGGGCCAGGCGCCGCACGAACGTGAGCTCCCAGCGACCGTCGACCTGCGCCAGCGTGCCCTGCATCGGCTCTCCTCTCGTCTCGTCCGGCCGTTCAGCCGGGGATCGTGCCCAGGTGGCGTTCGAGGTCGTCCAGCCGGCGCTCCCACAGCCGCCGGTAGGGCTCCAGCCACTCCCCGACCTCGCGCAACGGTTCGGCCCGGAGGCGGTAGAGCCGGCGCTGGGCGTCGGTCCGCACCTCGACCAGGCCGGCCTCGCGCAGCACCCGCAGATGCTTGGACACCGCCGGCTGGCTGGCCGCGAGCAGGGCGACCAGCTCCCCCACTGGACGCTCCTCCTCCCGCAGGAGGTCGAGGATCCGCCGCCGCTGGGGCTCGGCCAGCACGTCGAAGGGGAGGCCGGGCACCGACTCAGTATGCCCTGTTGGTTATATGACTGTCAAGGCATGTGTGGGTCGTCGGGGAGCGGCGGAGGCACCCGTCCCGCCGGCCTCCGGCGCGTGCCCCGTAGATGTGGGAGGCAGATACAATCCCGGGCGCAGCTTCCCCTCGCATGCGAATTCGCCTCGGTGGCTCCGGCCACCACGAGCCCGGAAGGTGTCAAAACCCGGAGTCATCGGCGTCCGCTGGGGGCACCGGGTCGGGAGGGAGGTGATTCGCATGAATACTGCAACCATCCGAACTTTCAGCCGGCTCGGCTGGGCCATCCTGGCCTCAGCCGCCGCCGTCTTCGCCTTCCTGCTCCTGCAGTCGTCCCCGTCCTGGGCCCAGACCTCTGGCTCCTCAGGTGCGTCGGGGTCGACGGGGGCAGCGATCTCCACGGGAGCTGCCAACAGCTCGGCCTCGTCGGGTGCCGGTTCCGGATCCAACTCCGGCTCGGGCGCCACGGGGGCCGCTGTGAACCAGACGACCGTGATCGCGGGCGGAGGTAGCGGTGGCGGTGGCGGCCTGTCCGCAGCCGCAGCCGGCACAGGTGGTTCTGCCACCAACGTGTCGGTAGGCACCATCGGCAACTCGACGGCGACCGGTGGCTCCAGCGTGGCCGTCAACTCGGCCAACGGGGGCTCCGGCGGCAGCTCGACGGTCAACGTCAAGCCCGTCGCCACGTCGGGGAACTCGGGTTCCGCTTCTTCGCAGTCCAGTGCCACCAACAGTGGCAACACCGGGCCTGCGTCGTCGTCGGCCTCGAGCAGCCCCGTCGCCGTTTCCGGCAACTCCGGCCCCACCGGGTCCACGGGGGCAGCAACGTCCAACCCGAGCGCAACCAACTCGGCCATCCTGGGCACCGCTGTCGTCACCGGTGGGAGTGCAACAACAGGCAACTCCGGAGCTTCAGGAAACACCGGTCCGGCCGTCGCCGTCGGCAACGCCAACAGCACGGCCAGCTCGGGGGCCAACGCCACCAGCAACTCGGCGTCCGGCAACACGGGCACGGCAGCCAACGTGACCAACGTCGCAGCAATCGGTGGCATCGGCGGTAGTGGCGGGCTTTCCGTCGCTGTCTCCGGCGCCGGCGGGCCCGCCCTCAACTTCTCGTTGGGGACGCTCGGCTCGTCGACGGCCGTCGGCGGCTCGAGCGTGGCCGTCGGCTCGGCCAACGGAGGCGCAGGCGGCGGGGTGAGCGTGACTGCAACCCCCTTCGCCACGTCCGGGAGCACCGGGAACTCGTCGGCACAATCCAGTGCCACGAACTCGGGCACCACGGGTGCCGCCACCTCCGGCGCTGTCAGCAACCCGATCGCCGTCTCCGGTACGTCCGGGGCGACGGGGTCGACAGGCCCGGCCACGTCCAATCCGATGGCGGTGAACACCGCCATCCTGGGCTCGGCCATCACGTTCGGGGGCACTGCCACCTCTGGTGCATCCGGTCCGTCCGGTAGCACCGGTGCGGCAGGCGCCTTCGGCGACGCGGTCAGCAGCGCCAACTCAGGCGCCGGCTCGGCCGCGAACGCAGCGTCCGGCACGTCCGGCAACGCGGTCAACGGCACCGGAATCTTCGCCCTCGGCGGCCTGGGCGGCGACTCCGGCATCACCCTGGTTCGGGCAGGGCCCGGCGCTCCCGGCGTCAACATCTCGGTGTTGACGATCGGCGCGTCGTCCGCAGTGGGCGGCTCCAGCGTCGCCACCAGCTCCTCCAGTGGAGGCGCCGGTGGGACCACGACGGTGACCGTCGACCCGGACTCCCTGACCGGCAACTCGTGGGCCGTCTCGGCCCAGTCGAGCGCCACCAACTCGGGCAACACGGGGGCGTCCACGTCGGGCGCCGTCAGCAGCCCGCAGACCCAGTCAGGGGCATCGGGTGCCACGGGCATCACCGGTCCGGTCGTCGTGACTCCCACGGCAACCAACACCGCGATCCTCGGCACCGCCCTCGTGTTCTTCTTCCCGTTCCTGTTCATCTAGGAGCGGGTCCGAACACGGACAGCACGACTTCGAGGGCCCCTTCCGCAAGGAAGGGGCCCTCGTCGCCTTTGCCACTCGAGCGATGCGCGACGCAGGTCGCGGCCGGCGGAGCCATCGCATCGACAACGTCACCAGCGCGGCCAGGGGCGGGTCAGCCGAGGCGGGCCACGAGCGCGGCGGGGTCGACGTCGACCCCCCGGGCCACGCCGGCCAGCTCGGCCGCGGCCTGGGGCGGCAGGCCGAGGAGGGCGACGAGCGGTACGGGATCCCAGGCCCGCAGGGCGGCGCACTGGAACAGGGCCCCGGCCCGGGTCCGCCGCTGGGCCATCCCCACCACCTTGGCCCCGCCGATCGTCACCTCGCCCGGGCCGAGACCGGCGAAGCAGACCATCGCTGACCACCGGCTCGGGCGCAGCGGTCCTTGGTGGACGACGGCGTCGGGGTCGCCCAGCGCTTCTGCCCATGCCCGGCCCAGCCACCCGAAGGAGCGGCCCACGTCGTCCTCCCACAGCGGGTCGCCGGAGGGCACCAGCACGTCGACCCAGACGAGCCGGCCCGGCTCGACCAGGACCGCCCCGCCGCCGCTGCGGCGGCGGACCACCTCGATGTCGATCCCGGGCGGCGGTGCCGGCGGCCGCGGCTGGGTGCTCCCGAGGACGAGGGCCGGCCCGGTGGCCTCAATCACCCAGACGGTGCGAACCGCCGGGTCGGGCCACGGGCGGGCGAAGGCGTCGCCCGGCGGGACGCGGTCGTACCGGACGTCCCAGTCAGGCAGAGAGCGCGGCGGAGCCCTGCAGGTAGGGCTCCCACTGGGGCGACACGTGGCCAACGGCGACGATGATCCACGTCAGCTCCCGCGGCGCCGTCGGCCGCCGGCGCAGGACCATGCCCGCCTCGTGGACCGACCGGGCCTCCTTGCGGCTGTTGCACGGGCGGCAGGCGGCGACCACGTTCTCCCAGACGTGCTCGCCGCCGCGACTGCGCGGGATGACGTGGTCGATGTTCTCGGCCGTGGCCCCGCAGTACTGGCAGCGGTTGTCGTCCCGGGCGAACACGGCCCGGCGGTTCAGCGCGGCCCGGGCCCGGAACGGCACCTTGACGAAGTGGGTCAGGCGGATGACGGAAGGCACGGGCATGACCGTCCGCTCCGAGTGCATCTCCCGGTCGCTGGCGTGGAGGACCTCGGCCTTCTCCTTGAGCACCAGCACCACCGCCCGCCGGACGGGCACGACGCACAGGGGCTCGAAGGTGGCATTGAGGACGAGCGCCTTCGACATGTCAGTGCTTCAGCTGCATCCGGGGCCGGAGCCGGCCCCTGCTGGTGGCAGGTGCATGCCGAAGGAGGGTAGTCGACCCGCGCCGGCGGGCGGGCGCAGTTCACCGGTACCGGAACCGCCGGCACCACTCCAGGTAGGCAACGACGTCGGCCGGCTCGGGACCGGTGACGCGGGCGCCGTACGCTGTCTGGAACCGGAACCGGAGGTACGCCGGGTCGGGCAGGGGTAGGGGCGGCCACCGTCGCCACCAGCCGGGTACCGCCAGCCGCCACGCCTGCACCACCGCGGTCGGCCACAGGCCCGGCCGTCGGGCCACGGCCGACACCGCATGTCGCACCCATCTGCCGCCCCCGGCGTGCGGCGCCGGACCGCTCGGAACGGTCGGGGTCACAGCCGGCCGAGGCCCCGCCAGCCCACCGCGGCCGCCCCCACCAGCGGCCCGGCCGGGCCGAGGCCGGCGGGGACGATGCGGGCGCCCCGGGAGAACGACAGCCGGGCCTGGGCGTCCAGCTCGGCCTGCGCCGCGGCGAAGAACGGCTCGCCGTAGCCGAGGGCCACCGAACCGGCCACGACGGCGAGGGTCAGGTCGCACAGGTTGGCCACCGAGGCGACGGCCCGGCCGACGAGGCGGCCGACGCGGGCCACCACCTCGGGCCCGGCCTCCGCCGCCGGACGGCCGGTGATGGCAGCGATCGACGTGCCCGACGCCTCGGCCTCCAGGCAGCCCCGGGCTCCGCAGGCGCAACGACGGCCCTGCGGCTCCACGCACACGTGACCGATGTGGCCGGCGTTGCCCTTGGCCCCGTCGAGCAGCCGGCCGTCGAGCACGATGCCCCCACCCACCCCGGTCGACACCACCATGGCGATGAAGTTCTCGCAGCCCGCGGCCGCCCCCCGCCAGCCCTCCCCCAGGGCGAGGGCCTTGGCGTCGTTGTCGACGAACGTGGCCAGGCCGGTCGCCTCGGCCAGCCGGGACCGCAGCGGAAAGTCCCGCCACACCGCGATGTTGAGCGGCGACACCGCCTCGCCGCCCGGGGTCATCGGCCCGCCGCACCCGACCCCGCACACGGCCACTCCGCTCGCAGGTGACCCCGCGACCCCTCCGTGGCCGCCGACCGCATCGACGAGGGCGAGCAGGACGGAGAACAGGCCTTCGGCGTCGTCGGCGCGGGAGGCCGCGGTGGCCGACGTGATCACCTCGCCCTCGGCGGTGACCAGCCCGGCGGCCATCTTCGTCCCGCCGACGTCGACGGCCAGGGCGGTGTCCACGGGAACGAGGCTATGCAACGCCCGGTACCAGGTACCGTGGGAGCACTTCATGACGTCGACACCACGGGTGGCGGCCCGCACCGTCCAGTCGTTCTCCGAGGCCTTCGACGCCATCGTGGACAACGTGGCCCTGGTCGTCCAGGGCAAGGACGAGGCCATCCGCCTGGCCCTGGTGTGCCTCGTCGCCGAGGGCCACCTGCTGATCGAGGACGTCCCCGGCGTGGGCAAGACCAGCCTGGCCAAGGCGGTGGCCGCCAGCCTGGACTGCAGCTGGGGCCGCATCCAGTTCACCCCCGACCTGCTGCCCTCCGACGTGACCGGCGTCAGCATCTACAACCGGGCCACCGGCGCGTTCGAGTTCCGCCCCGGCGGCATCTTCGCCAACCTGGTCCTGGCCGACGAGATCAACCGGGCGTCGCCCAAGACCCAGTCCGCCCTGCTCGAGGCCATGGAGGAGCGCCAGGTCACCGTCGACGGGACGACGTACGAGCTGGCGCCGCCGTTCATGGTCATCGCCACCCAGAACCCGGTGGAGCACGAGGGCACCTATCCCCTGCCGGAGAGCCAGCTCGACCGGTTCCTCATGCGCATCGCCATGGGGTACCCGGCCCGGGCGGCCGAGATCGCCATCCT
>DATASA010000114.1:0-10897 GCA_036269435.1 Acidimicrobiales bacterium
TGATCAAGGAGGACAAGCCGGACACCGGCCGGATCTGGGTGGCGGGCAAGGACATCGGCCAGCTCAGCTCGTGGAAGGTGCCGCTGCTGCGGCGCAACATCGGCTGCGTGTTCCAGGACTTCAAGCTGCTCCCGAACAAGACCGCGTACGAGAACGTCGCCTTCGCCCTGGAAGTCATCGGTCGCCCGGCCCACGTGATCCGCCAGCAGGTGCCGCAGGTCCTCGACCTGGTCGGCCTGTCGAAGAAGAGCTCGCACTTCCCGAACGAGATGTCGGGCGGTGAGCAGCAGCGGGTGTCCATCGCCCGCGCCTTTGTGAACCGGCCGCTCATCCTGCTGGCCGACGAGCCGACCGGAAACCTGGACCCGAGCACGTCGGTCGGCATCATGCGCCTGCTCGACCGCATCAACCGCACGGGCACGACGGTGGTCATGGCCACCCACGACTCCAGCATCGTCGACACCATGCGGCGCCGGGTCATCGAGCTCGACCGTGGTGTCCTGGTCCGCGACCAGGCCCGCGGCGTCTACGGCGCCTTCACCTAGATTTCGCCGGCGGGGCCGGCTGTTCCAGTCCTCTCCCAGGAGATGTAGAGCTTGTCGGTCAACCTCGAGTACGTCTTCCGCGAGACGGCGTCCAACCTGAAGCGCAACCTCTCCATGGCCTCGGCCGCCCTGCTCACCGTGGCCGTGTCGCTGACCCTGGTCGGCGGCGCCCTGCTGGTCAAGCGGGGCGTGGACCGGGCCACGATCCAGTGGAAGGGCAACGTCGAGCTGTCGATCTTCATGAAGCCGGATGCGGCCCAGTCCGAGTCCGACGCCATCGACCGGCAGTTGAAGGCCATGCCCGAGGTCAAGAGCTACCGGTACGTCAGCAAGCCCGAGGCGTTCGACGAGTTCCGCAAGATCTTCGCCAACGAGCCGGACGTGCGCGACAGCCTCACCGTCGACCAGATTCCTCCGTCGTACCGGGTCGTGCCCCGCCAGGCCGAGCAGACCAAGGTGATCGGCCAGCGGTTCGACTCGACCGCGGGCGTCTTCCGGGTGAGCTACGCCAAGGAGGAGGTCGACGCCCTGGTGTCGGTCACCAACTTCCTGCAGATCATGCTGTGGGCCATCGCCGCCGTGCTCCTCTCCGCCGCGTCGCTGTTGATCCTGAACACCATCCGCATGGCCATCTTCGCCCGCCGGCGTGAGGTGGCGGTGATGAAGCTCGTAGGGGCCACGAACTGGTTCATCCGGGTCCCGTTCATGCTCGAGGGGCTGCTCCAGGGCCTGGCCGGTGCGGCCATGGCGTTCGGGGTGGTGTGGATCGGGCGCAGCGTGATCCAGGACCGGATCAGCGGCGCCCGCAACGACATCCAGCTGTTCAAGCAGTTCCTGGTCACCGGCTCCGACGTCACCGGCACGGGCATCCTCCTGCTGGTCGTCGGCGTGGTGGTGGGCACGGTGGGGTCCGCGCTGGCGGTCAGCCGCTTCCTGGACGTCTGATTTCCGGGGGCTCGCCCCCTATGCAGCTGTGACTGGTGTTGCTACTGTGGCCAAAGTGAAGGCATGGCGCGGTGTCATCGCGCTGGTCGTCGCCGTCATGGCCGTCGTCGCTCCGGTGGTCGGCGACGCGGCAGGGGCGCAGACCACCGCCGACAAGAACAAGGTCGACCAGCAGATCGGCGCGACCCAGGCCCAGGTCGACACCGCGTCGGCCGACGAGGAGCGCCTGCTCACCCAGATCGACGAGTCGACGGCGCGCAAGACCGCCCTCGACGCCAAGGTCGCCGCCTTCGACACCCAGATCGGCGCAGTCCAGAGCCAGCTCGACGCGGCCCAGACCAAGCTCACCGCGGTCGAGGCTCAGCAGCGGGCGGTGCAGGCTCGGTTGGACGACACCAGGCAACAGCTCGACGCGGCCAAGGCCGAGCTCAGCCGCCAGGCCATCGCCGCGTACACCGGCCAGTCCGAGGCGGCCAACTACGCCAGCATGCTGCTCGGCTCGTCGTCGATCGGCGACCTGGCGTCGAAGCGGTCCTACATCCGAGCCGTGGTCGGCTCGCAGTCGGACACCATCGCCACCACCGAGCACCTGCGCGACCAGGTCAGC
This sequence comes from Acidimicrobiales bacterium, assembly GCA_036269435.1. Classification (GTDB taxonomy): domain Bacteria; phylum Actinomycetota; class Acidimicrobiia; order Acidimicrobiales; family AC-14; genus CADCTB01. The sequence goes on from DATASA010000114.1 coordinate 2,098, forward strand.
GACCTCGACAAGCAGGTGGCGGCGTCGCGCGACGAGGCCCAGGGTGCCCGCGACCTGGTGGCCGGCCAGAAGGCCACCCTGCAGGTCAGCCGGGACGCCCAGGCCACGGCCCGCTCGCAGGTCCAGGCCGAGATCGACCAGAACGATCAGCTCCGGGCCCAGGTCGTCGCCCGCAAGGACGAGTTCCAGGCCCAGCTCGACACGCTCGAGCAGCAGTCCGCCGCCATCGGCGAGACGCTGCGACAGCGGGCCGCCGCCCAGGCCGCGGCCGACGCGGCGGCGAGCACGAGCACCACCGTCGCCGGGTCGAGCGGTTCCGGCGCGAGCAGCGCGCCCAAGGCTGCCGCCGCACCCTCCAAGGCGCCCGGCCGCCTGCTGATCCCGGTGGCCGGGGCGCCGATCACGTCGCCGTTCGGGTACCGGATCCACCCGATCTTCGGGACGTCGCTCCTGCACACCGGGATCGACTACGGCGCCGATGAGGGCACGCCGATCCGGGCTGCGGCCGACGGCGTCGTGGTCAGCGCGGGCTGGATCGACGGATACGGCAACGCCACCATCCTCGACCTCGGCGGCGGGATCGCCGTGCTGTACGGCCACCAGTCGGCCTTCAAGGTGTCGGCCGGTCAGAAGGTGACCCAGGGCCAGACCATCGGTCTCGTCGGCTGCACCGGCAACTGCACCGGCCCCCATGTGCACTTCGAGGTGCGGGTCAACGGGAACCCGGTGGATCCGACCGGCTACATCTAGGTCGCCGCGGCGGCTCAGACCCCCCGCTGGCGCAGGCGCAGCGTGGGCCCCGGCGGGGCTCCGACCCACTGGTCGAGGAGATCCTGGCCCCGCTCGGCCCACTCCTCGGCGGTGAGGGCGTAGCGGATGTGGTCCTCCCACCGGCCGTTGATGGCCAGGTAGCGCTGGGCCACGCCCTCGTCGCGCAGCTCCAGCTTCTCCGCCACCCGCCGGCTCGCGGTGTTGCGGGGGATGATGGCGACCTGGATCCGGTGCAGGCGGAGGTCCTCGAAGGCGAAGCGGGCGGCCACCACCAGCGACTCGGGCACGTAGCCGTGGCCGGCCTGCGCCTGGTCGATCCAGTAGCCGACGTACGCGTTCTGGAACGGGCCACGCTGGACGCCGGAGAGGTTGATCTCCCCGGCCAGCTGCTCCTCGACGAAGATGCCGAAGCCGTAACCGGTCCCGAGCTGCCACTCCCGCTCCCGGGCGCCGCAGCGGGCGTTGAACGCGGGCTTGCTCTCGGTGTCGTCCGGCTGGCCCGGCGGCGGCTTCGGCTCCCACCGCACCAGCCAGTCCCGGCTGCGCTGGCGGACCTGGCGCCAGGCGTCGAAGTCGGACAGGACGAGCGGTCGCAGCAGGACCCGCCGGCCGCGGAGCTGGGTGGGAAGGGGGCCGGGCGCCATCGTCCGGACTCTACCTATGGAGGCTGGCGCCTCGTTCAGCCACGCAGGCTGGCGATCCGTTCAGCCACGGAGGCTGGTAGCTCGTTCAGCCACGGAGGCTGGCGATCCGTTCAGCCACGCAGGCTGGCGATCCGTTCAGCCACGGAGGCCGGCGATCCGTTCAGCCACGGAGGCTGGCCACCAGGCCGTCGAGGATGTCAGACTCGCTGACCAGGCAATCGGCGAAGTCGAAGTAGCGCATGATGCCGACGAGGATCACCGCGCCGCCCACGATCACGTCGGCCCGCTCCCTCTCGAGGCCCGGGTTGTGGATCCGTTGGCTGCGACGCTCGGTGGCCAGCGTGCGGAAGACGTCATCCGCCGCGGCCCGGGTGAGGACGAAGTGGTGGATGCGGTCGCGGTCGTAGGTGGCCAGGCCCAGCTCGACCGCGGCCATGGTGGTGACCGTGCCGGCCAGGCCGACGAACCGTCGCACGTCGGCCACCGACGGGATGACCCGGGCCACGTCCTCGAGGTGGCCTCGCACGATGTCGAACGCCTGGCTGAGCTCCTCGGGCGCCGGCGGGTCCGAGTGCAGGAACTTCTCGGTCAGCCGGACGCAGCCGATGTCGGTGGACAGGACACCCTCGGGGTCGCCGGACGTCCCGACCGCGAACTCCGTGGACCCCCCGCCGATGTCGGCCACCAGGAACGGCCCGTCGGCCGGGTCGAGCTCCGCGGTGGCGCCCCGGAAGGAGAGCCTGGCCTCCTCGTCGCCCCCCAGCAGCTCCGGCCTCGCGCCGACCGCCTCGGTGGCGGCGGCGAAGAAGTCGTCACGGTTGGACGCGTCCCGGGCCGCCGACGTGGCGGTCATCCGGACCCTGGCCACGGCGTGATGGTCGAGCATGGTCCGGTACTCACGCAGGACGGTGACGGTCCGGTCCACCGCCTCGTCGGCCAGCCGGCCGGTGGCGTCCACCCCCTGGCCCAGGCGGGTGATGCGCATGACCCGCTCGATCGTCCGGCCGTCGTCGCCGGCGATCAGCAGCCGGGTGGAGTTCGTCCCGCAGTCGATCCCGGCGAGGGTCACGCCCCCCTCCCGTCGACGGCGGCCAGGCGGTCGGCCACCCAGCGGCCGACGGGGTCGTCGCCGCCGGCCAGATGCCAGGCGTAATGGGCGTGGAGGCACTTCACGCCCTTGCGGGTGCCGGCCACGCCGCCCGACGGGCGGGGGCCGGCGTGGCCCGGGGGGAGGGCCGCGTCGCGCTCGGCCGCGTAGCGGGCGTGGGCGGCGGCGACCTCGTCCGCGTCGACGGCCCGCTCGGCGGCCCGCACCCCGCCGGAGGCCTCGAGGGTGCTGACGGCGCGGCGCAGGTCGTCGTCGACCAGCCAGTAGCGGGTGGGCATGGGCGTGCCGTCGCCCAGGAGGGGGGCGTTGCGGATCACGACCGGCGTGCCGTCGGCCCGGCGGACGACGACGTCGAAGTCGCCCTGGGGGGGCCGGCCCAGCAACAGCGCCACCGCGGCGTGGTCATCCATCGAGGCGCCCGAGGAGGTCGCGGGCGAGGGCGGGGCCGGTGGCGGCGTCGTCGTGTTTGAGGAAGGCGTAGGCGGCCTGGCCGGAGGCGGCGGCCTTGGCCAGCCGCTCGGCCCAGGCGTCCAGGTCGGCGGGGGAGTAGGTGCCGCGGCGCAGTCGCACGTAGGCGACCGGGCCGACGTCGGGGATGACGGGCGACGGCCGGTCGTCGGTGTCGGCGGCGACCAGTGTCGCGCCGGCGGCGTCGAGGCGGTCGAGGACGTCGGGCCGGGCCCACGCCGGGCCGAGCTCGAACGCGGCCGGCGGTGCTCCGGCGGCACCGAGCGCGGCCAGGATGCGGTCGAGGCGGGTCAGGTCCGGCTCCTGATGGGGCAGGGCGACGAGCACCGGGCCGAGCACGGGGCCCAGCGGGGCGATGGCGGCGACGAAGGCAGCCACCCGGTCCTCCACGCCGTCGAGGTCACGCCGGTGGGTGATGCCCATGTGGGCCTTCGGAACGAACCGGAAGCGGGGCCCGACCGCCGCCGCCCAGCGGTCGAGGGCGGCGGCGGCGGGCAGGCGGCGGTAGGTCGCGTGGGCCTCGACCGTGTCGAACGCCGACGCGTAGACGCCGAGCATGCGGGCCGGCGACGTGCCTACCGGGTAGAAGGGGCCCACCCACGACGGGTACGACCACCCGCTCGTTCCGACCCGTACGTCGCCCACGGCCGTCCAGCGTAGGCAGGCGTCAGACGATCGATCGGAGGCGGCTCCACAGCGACGGCGAGCGATGGGCCGGGGCGGGCGGCGGCGCCGGCGGGTCGGTGGCCGGAGGGCCGGCCTGGGGGAGGATGAAGTACGCCTCCTCGCCGGGCATGACCAGGTTGTACTGGCGGGCCAGCCGCTCGATCTCGGGGTCGGTCTGGAGCTGGCCGGCCCGGTCCTGCAGGGCCGTGTTCTGGGCCGACAGCCGGGCGACCTGGGCCGAGAGCTGGGCGCGGTTGCGGCGCTGGGCGAGGACCGCCTCGGCCGGGAAGACGGCGAGGGCGAGGACCCCGACGAGGGCGAGGGCGGCGAAGGCCAACCCGGCCCGGCCCCGCCTCACCGGGTGGCCCGCTTCGCCAGCGCGGCGCCGCCCCGGTAGGCGGCCGACTCGCCCAGCCCCTCCTCGATGCGCAGGAGCTGGTTGTACTTGGCCACCCGCTCCGACCGGGCCGGGGCGCCCGTCTTGATCTGCCCGCAGTTGGTGGCCACTGCAAGGTCGGCGATGGTCGTGTCCTCGGTCTCCCCCGACCGGTGGGACATGACGGCGCCGTAGCCGGAACGGGTGGCCAGGGCGACGGTGTCGAGCGTCTCGGTGAGCGTGCCCACCTGGTTGGGCTTGACGAGGATGGCGTTGGCCACCCCGTCGGCGATGCCGCGTTCCAGCCGGTCGACCTGGGTCACGAACACGTCGTCGCCCACGAGCTGCACCCGTGTGCCGGCCAGGCGGGTCAGCGTGGCCCAGCCGTCCCAGTCGTCCTCGGCCATGCCGTCCTCCACCGACACGATGGGGTGTCGGCCGCAGAGGTCGGCCAGCCAGGCCGCCATCTCGTCCGACCCGAGGGTGCGGCCCTCACCGGCCAAGGCGTAGGTCCCGGCCTTGGCGTCGTAGATCTCGGTGGCGGCGACGTCGAGGGCGATGGCCAGCTGGTCGCCCGGCGCGTAGCCGGCGGCCTCGATGGCCTCGATGAGGACCCGCACGCCGTCCTCGTTGGACGCGAGGTCCGGCGCGAAGCCGCCCTCGTCGCCCACCGCCGTCGACAGGTTGCGCTCGCCGAGCAGGCGGGCCAGGGCGGCGTAGGTCTCGGCGCCCCACCGCAGGCCCTCGGAGAACGAGGCCGCCCCCACCGGGACGAGCATGAACTCCTGGACGTCGAGGTTGTTCGGGGCGTGGGCGCCGCCGTTCAGGACGTTGAGCATGGGCATGGGCAGGACGTGGGCGTTCGTCCCCCCGACGTGGCGGTACAGCGGGATCTGCAGCTCGTCGGCCGCGGCGCGGGCCACGGCGAGCGACACGCCCAGGACGGCGTTGGCGCCCAGCCGGCCCTTGTTGTCCGAGCCGTCGAGGGCGACGAGCTGGTTGTCGACCCCGCGCTGGTCGAGGGCCTCCCAGCCGGTGAGGACGTCGGCGATCTCGTCGTTGACGCTCCCCACCGCACCGGCCACGCCCTTGCCGGCCCAGGCCGACCCGCCGTCGCGGCGCTCGACCGCCTCGTGGGCGCCGGTGCTCTTGCCCGACGGGACACTGGCCCGACCGCGGGCGCCGCTCTCGAGCTCGACTTCGACCTCCACCGTGGGGCTGCCCCGGGAGTCGAGGATCTGCCGGGCCAGGACCCGCTCGATGCTGCTCACGCTTCCCTGCTTTTCGTGTCGATGTTGCTGGTGTGATTGGTGGGGGCAAAGTTAGCCGACCCGGTCCTGGGATCCGGTCACATGGGGTAAGACCTTCTTCCTGAACGTCGTCGACATCGCCATCCTCGTCGCCGTGGTCATCGCCGCCGTGGGCGGCTACCGGCTGGGCTTCCTGGCCCGGGTGGCGTCGTGGATCGGGCTGGCCCTGGGCATCGCCGTCGCCGCGTGGCTGGCGCCCGTCGTCCTGGACACGTTCGACGCGGGCATGCCCCAGACCCGGCTGCTCGTCGCCGTGGGCCTGGTCCTGGTGGTCAGCAGCGCGGGCGCGAGCATCGGGGCGGTGCTGGGCGTCAGCATCCGGCGGCTGCTCCCTCCGGGCACCGGGCTGCGCCAGGTGGACCGGATCCTCGGCGCCGTCGTGGGCGCCCTGGGCGGCGTGGTGCTGGTCTGGCTCGTCGTGCCCCTGCTGGCCGAGGTCCCGGGGACGGTGGCCCGGTCGGCCCGCAGCTCGATCCTGGCCCGGGCCATCGACCGGTACTCGCCCCAGGCGCCGCAGGCCCTCCAGGACCTGCGGCGGCAGGTGTCCGACGTCAACTTCCCGCAGGTCTTCTCCCGGCTGGGGCCGTCGCCCACCGCCGGGCCGCCGCCGGGCGACGTGGCCCTGCCCGCCGGCGTCCGCACCAAGGTGGTGGCCTCGACGGTGAAGGTGAGCGGCACCGCCTGCGGGCGCATCCTGTCCGGCAGTGGGTTCTCGCCCGCCGCCGACACCATCGTCACCAACGCCCACGTCGTCGCCGGTGTCTCCAAGCCCACCGTGCTACGGACCGACGGCAAGCGGCTGCCGGCCACCGTCCAGCTGTTCGACCCCAACCGGGACCTGGCCATCCTCCACGTCGCCGGCCTGGGCCAGGAACCGCTTCCGGTCGCCTCGCCCGACGTGGGCGCCGACGCCGCCGTCTTCGGCCATCCCCAGGGCCAGGACGAGCTGGCCATCATCCCGGCCCGCATCGACAGCAAGGTCAACGCCCAGGGCCTCGACCTGTACGGCACCAAGGAGACCCGCCGCGACATCCTGATCCTCGCCTCGCTGCTCGTCCCGGGCGACTCGGGCGGCGCCCTGGTCGACACCGCGGGCGAGGTGGTCGGCGTGGCCTTCGCGGTCGCCCCCGACCAGCCGTCGACGTCCTACGCCCTCTCCAGCACCGAGCTGAAGGCGGACTTGGCCGCGCCCCGCTCCGGCACGGTCGAAACCGGCGCCTGCCTGCGCGGCTGACGCCTCACCTCGCGTCGTTTCCGTTGTCGCCAGGCTGGCCGATGCTGCACTTCACCTGGGCGGACGCCCACGGCGCGCCCTGCGAGCTGGTCGGCAGCGCGTGTCGGGAGCTTGGCTGCCCCGAGAGGGCGGTACGCTGGCCCCGTGGCGAGATTCGGCGCGGTCATCACAGCGATGGTCACGCCCTTCGACGACGGGGGCGCGCTCGACCTCGACGCGGCCGCCCAGCTGGCCCGCTGGCTGGCCGACCACGGCAGCGACGGGCTCGTGGTCGCAGGCACGACCGGCGAGGGCTCGACCCTCACCGACGACGAGAAGCTCGACCTGTGGCGGGCCGTCGCCGAGGCCGTGCGCATCCCGGTCGTCGCCAACACCGGGAGCAACGACACGGCCCACTCCGTGCACCTGACCCGCCAGGCCGCGGCGTGCGGTGCGGCGGGCGTGCTGGCCGTGACGCCGTACTACAACCGCCCGTCGCAAGCCGGGCTGGAGGCGCACTTCCGGGCCATCGCCGCCGCCACCGAGCTGCCGGTGCTGCTCTACGACATACCGCTGCGTACCGGTCGCAAGATTTCGCACGACGTTCTGGTCCGGCTGGCGCACGAGGTTCCCAACATGGCCGGCGTGAAGGACGCCGCCGGCGACGTGCCGGGCACGGCCCGGCTGATCGCCGCCGTGCCGGACCGGTTCGAGGTCTACAGCGGCAACGACGACTACACGCTCGCCCTCCTGGCCCTCGGCGCGGTCGGCGCGGTGGGCGTGGCCACCCACTGGGTCGGGCTGGAGACGGCCGAGCTGATCGCGGCCGCGGGCAAGGGGGACCTGGCCTCGGCCCGGGAGATCAACAGCCGCCTCCTCGACTCCTACGGGTTCGAGAGCAGCGACGCCGCACCCAACCCGGTGCCGGCGAAGGCCATGATGCGGACCCTCGGCCTGCCCGTCGGGCAGTGCCGACTGCCCATGGGGGACGCCCCCGAGGGCCTGGAAGACCGGGCGCGGGAGATCTACGCCGCACTGCATGGCTGACCGTGCCGGGGTGAACGGCGCCGTCCGCATCACGTTCCTGGGCGGCCTGGGCGAGATCGGGCGCAACTGCGCCTGCATCGAGCAGGACGGCCGCATCATGATCCTCGACTGCGGGCTGATGTTCCCCGACGCCGAGATGCCCGGCGTGGACCTCGTCCTCCCCGACTTCACCTGGCTGCGCCAGAACGCCGACCGGGTGGAGGGGTGCATCCTCAGCCACGGCCACGAGGACCACATCGGCGCCCTGGGGTTCCTGCTGCGGGACCTGTCGTTCCCCATCTTCGGGTCGGCGCTGACGCTCGGCCTGGCCAAGAACCGCATCGACGAGGCCGGCATGCTGGGTCGGACCCAGCTGATCCCCGTCGCCGACGGCGAGCGCCGCCGCATCGGCCCGTTCGACTGCGAGTTCATCCCGGTCACCCACTCCGTCCCCCACGGGTTCGCCACCGCCTTCCACACCCCCCAGGGCGTCATCCTGCACTCGGGCGACTTCAAGCTCGACCTGACGCCGGTCGACGGGCGGGTCACCGACCTGGCCCGGATCGGTGCCATCGCCAAGGAGTCCGGCATCCGCCTGCTCCTGGCCGACTCGACCAACGCCGAGGAGCCGGGCCACACCGTCACCGAGCGGTCGGTCGGCAAGGTCCTGCGCGAGATCTTCGCGGCCAGCCAGGGCAAGCGGATCGTCACCGCCTGCTTCGCCAGCCACATCCACCGCATCCAGCAGATCGCCGACGCCTCCGTCGCCAACGGTCGCACGATCGCCACCCTGGGCCGGTCGATGCTGAAGAACGTCGCCCTGGCCCGGGAGATGGGCCTGCTGCACATCCCCGACGCGTCGCTGGTCGACATCGAGAAGATCGAAGGCCTGGAGCCGGGCAAGGTCTGTGTGATCTCCACCGGCTCCCAGGGCGAGCCCATGTCCGCGCTGTCGCTCATGGCCGCGGGCGAGAACAAGTGGTTGAAGCTCGACGAGGACGACGTCGTCGTCCTGAGCGCCCACGCCATCCCGGGCAACGAGTACAGCGTGAACAAGGTGATCGACGGCCTGTACCGGCTGGGCGCCGAGGTCGTGCACTCGGGCACGGCCGACGTCCACGTCACCGGCCACGCCATGCAGGGCGAGCTCAAGACCCTGCTGTCGATCGCCCGACCCGACCACTTCATCCCGGTCCACGGCGAGTTCCGCCACCTCAC
>DATASA010000115.1:0-1947 GCA_036269435.1 Acidimicrobiales bacterium
GGCCTGGAAGCTGCTGCTCGTCAACCAGTTCCACGACGTGCTGCCCGGGTCGTCGATCCACTGGGTGTACCGGGACGCGGCCGCCGACTCGGCCACGCTGGTCGGCGTCGCCGACGGGCTGATCGCCGACGCGCTCGGCGCGCTCACGGCAGCCGTCGACACGTCCGCCGCCGTCGCCCCGGCGGTGGTGTACAACCCGACGCCGTTCGCCCGCCAGGAGCCGGTCGGCGAGGTCGGCGTGAGCGTCACCGTCCCGTCGATGGGCTACGCGGTGGTCGACCTGGCCGCTCTCCCCACCGGGGCGGCGGTCGAGGTCGGCGGCGACTGGATCTCCAACGGACTGCTCCGGGTGCAGTGGGACGACGAGGGGCGGCTGACGTCGGTCCGCGACCTCGAGCACGACCGGGAGGTGCTCGTTCCCGGGCGTCCGGGCAACGTGTTCCAGCTCCACGAGGACCGTCCTGCGGAGTACGACGCGTGGGACGTCGACCGCAGCTACCTCGACGAGGTCGAGGAGCTCGGTGGCCCGGTCACGATCGACGTCGTGCGCCCCGGTGGTCCGGCCGCGGAGATCCGGTTCCGGCGGGCGTTCGGGAGCTCCACCCTGGAGCAGACCCTCGTTCTCACCGCCGAGGGCCGGCGCATCGACTTCGTCACCGAGGTCGACTGGCACGAGCGCCACCGGTTCCTGAAGGTCGGCTTCCCGGTCGACGTCCTCGCCGAGCGGGCCACGTTCGAGATCCAGTTCGGCCACGTCAGCCGGGCGACCCACGAGAACACGTCGTTCGAAAAGGCACGGTTCGAGGTGTGTGCCCACCGGTGGGCCGACCTGTCGGAGGCCGGCTACGGCGTGGCCCTGCTCAACGACTGCAAGTACGGCTACGACGTGCGGGGCAACGTCCTGCGCCTGTCACTGCTGCGGGCGCCGACTGCCCCGGATCCCCTCTGCGACCAGGGCCGCCACCGGTTCACCTACTCGCTCTTCCCGCACGTGGGCGACCCGTTCACCGGCGGCGTCCTCCAGGCCGCCGCCGCCCTGAACACCCCCCTGGCGGTGGTGCCCACCACCGTCCACCCCGGCCCGCTCCCACCGTCGCAGTCGTTCCTGTCGGTCGACGACCCCGGCTTCGTGGTGGTGGCGGTCAAGCGGGCCGACGACGGCAGCGGCGACATCGTCGTCCGCGGCCACGAAGCCTTCGGCGGCCACCGCCGGGCCCGCCTCCGTATGGCCCTGCCTTTCACCCGGGCCTGGCGCACGGACCTGTTGGAGCGGCCCCGCGACGAGATCCGGCTCGACGACGCGGGCGGTGTCCCCCTGTCGGTCCGGCCGTTCGAGCTGGTGACCCTGCGGCTCCGCCAAGAGCCTGCGCCCTGACCCCTTTGGGCGACGTCTTGCGGGTCAGCTCCCGGCGGGCTTCTCCACGTGGCCGCCGAACTCCTTGCGCATGGCCGACAGGACCTTGTCGGCGAAGTCGGCCTCGCCCCGGGAGCTGAACCGCTCGAACAGGGCGGTGGTGAGGACGTGGGCGGGAACGCCCTCGTCCACGGCGGCGTGCACGGTCCAGCGCCCCTCGCCGGAGTCCGACACCCGGCCGCCGAAGCCGGCGACGTCGGGGTCCTTGAGCAGGGCCGCCGCGGTCAGGTCGAGCAGCCAGGAGCCGACGACGCTCCCCCGCCGCCACACCTCGGCCACCTCGGTGGTGTCGATGTCGTACTGGTACATCTCCGGGTTGGCGAGGGGCGCGGTCTCGGCGTCGGCGTCGTGGGCCTGCTTGCCGACATTCGCCTTGCGCAGGATGGCCAGGCCCTCGGCGTAGGCGGCCATGATCCCGTACTCGATCCCGTTGTGGACCATCTTGACGAAGTGGCCGGCGCCGTTCGGCCCGCAGTGCAGGTACCCCTGCTCGGCCGGCCCCGCCTCACCCTCCCGCCCGGGCGTGCGCCCGG
>DATASA010000116.1:0-7920 GCA_036269435.1 Acidimicrobiales bacterium
AGGTCACCGACCCGCTGGAATCCGAACATCGAGTAGAAGACGAAGAACGGCACCATGGGCCGGCCGTGGGTGACCGCCGCCGTCCCCGCGGCCGTGAACGAAGCCATGGAACCGGCCTCGGTGATGCCCTCCTCGAGGATCTGGCCCTTGACCGACTCCTGGTACGACAGCTGGAAGGCGGCGTCGACCGGCTCGTAGAGCTGGCCGAAGGGGGCGTAGATCTTGACCTCGGGGAACAGGGCGTCCATGCCGAAGGTCCGGGCCTCGTCGGGGATGATCGGCACGACGTTGGCGCCCATGCCCTTGTCCCGCAACAGGTCGCGGAGCAGGCCGGTCATGGCCATGGTGGTCGAGAACTCCCGCTTGCCGGAGCCCTTCTGCATCCCGGCGAACGCCTTGGCGTCGGGGGCCGGCAGGGTCCTCTGGCGGATGACCCGCTTCGGCACGGAACCGGACAGGGCCCGGAGGCGCTCCATCATGTACTCGTACTCGGCCGACCCCTCGGCCGGCCGGTAATACGGCGGCTCGGGGGCGTCGAGGGCCTCCTCGGGGATCTCCTCCTGCAGGTGCAGCCGCTCGCGGAAGGTGGCCAGGTGCTGCTTGGACATCTCCTTGATCTGGTGGGTGGCGTTCACCGCCTCGAAGCCGGGCCCGAGCGTCCAGCCCTTGATCGTCTTGGCCAGGATGACGGTGGGGGCGCCGTTGCGCTCGATGGCCGCCGAGTAGGCGGCGTAGAGCTTGCGGTAGTCGTGGCCGCCGCGGGGGAGGTTGCGCAGGTCGTCGTCCGAGAGGTCCTCGACGAGCGAGCGCAGCCGGGGGTCGGGGCCGAAGAAGTGCTCGCGGATGTAGGCGCCGCTCTCGGTGGCGTACTTCTGGAACTCACCGTCGAGGGTGGTGTTCATCTTGTTGAGCAGCACGCCGTCCACGTCACGGGCCAGCAGCGGATCCCAGCCCGAGCCCCAGATGACCTTGATCACGTTCCAGCCCGCGCCCCGGAACAGCGCCTCCATCTCCTGGATGACCTTGCCGTTGCCCCGCACGGGGCCGTCGAGGCGCTGCAGGTTGCAGTTGACGACGAAGATCAGGTTGTCGAGCTGCTCACGCGCCGCCAGCGTCAGGCCGGCCGTGCTCTCGGGCTCGTCGAACTCGCCGTCGCCCACGAAGCACCACACGCGCGACTTGCTGGTGTCGACCAGCTCCCGGTTCAGCAGGTACCGGTTGAACCGGGCCTGGTACACGGCGTTGATGGGCCCGATGCCCATCGACACCGTCGGGAACTCCCAGAAGTCCGGCATGAGCCGGGGGTGGGGGTAGCTCGACAGCCCACCACCGTGGCCGGCGCTGATCTCCTGGCGGAAGTGGTCGAGCTGGCTCTCGGTCAGCCGGCCTTCGAGGAACGCCCGGGCGTAGATGCCGGGGGCCGCGTGGCCCTGAAAGAAGATCTGGTCGCCGGACTGGCCGTCGTCCTTGCCCCGGAAGAAGTGGTTGAACCCGACCTCGTACAACGACGCCGAGCTGGCGTAGGTCGCCAGGTGGCCGCCGATGCCCTTGGCCCGCTTGTTGGCCCGGCTCACCATCACCGCCGCGTTCCACCGGATGAAGGCCCGGATACGACGCTCGATGTGCTCGTCGCCCGGGAACCAGGGCTCGTTCTCCGGCGGGATGGTGTTGATGTACGGGCTGGAGACGGTATTGGGCAGGCCGACGCCCAGCTCCCGGGCCCGGTGCAGCAACTTCATGAGCAGGAAGCGGGCGCGGGTCCGTCCGCGCTCGTCGGCCACCATCTCGAGCGAGTCGACCCACTCGGCCGTCTCCTGCGGGTCGATGTCAGGCAGCTGCTGACTGAAGCCGTCGAAGATCACCATTCCAGTCTCTCACCCCCCGGAATCGGACTTCGAACCTGGACGGACTGTTACGCGACCGCCGCTGATGATGGGATGTGCGACGTGGCGACGACGGAGGTGTACACCGACGGGGCCTGCCTCGGGAACCCCGGACCCGGCGGCTGGGCCTGGGCCGTGCCCGGCGGTCGCTTCGCCAGCGGCTTCGCGCCGGCCACCACCAACCAGCGCATGGAGGTCCAGGCCGCGCTGGAGGCGGTACGGGCCATCGACGGGCCCCTGGTGGTGGTCAGCGACTCCACGTACGTCGTCAACTGCTTCCGGGACCGGTGGTGGGAGGGTTGGCTGGCCCGGGGCTGGATGAACAAGGCGAAGAAGCCGGTGGCCAACCGGGACCTGTGGGAGCCGCTGATCGACACGGTCCGGGCCGACCCCAGCCGGGTCACGTTCCGGTGGGTGAAGGGCCACAGCGACGACCCCTCCAACGACCTCGTCGACCGCCTCGCCGTCGAAGCGGCCCGGACCCAGACCGCCCGCTCGGGCGACGGGCCGCCGTCGCCCGACGAGCTCGGACCGCCGGACGCGCCGGGCGCGCCGGGCGCCGCCACCGACCCCCGCCTGCCCACCGGGCACCTCGTCGCGGTCACCGGGCACAAGCCGCCGGAGCTGGGCGGCTACGACGCCAATCCGATCGCTGGATCGGTGCGGGCCAAGCTGGCCGAGCTGCTGGAAGCCAAGCGCCAGCTCCATCCGGACCTCGCCGTGCTCACCGGCCTCGGGTTGGGCGCCGAGCAGTTGGCGGCCGAGGCCGCGGCCGACGCCGGCGTGCCGTACGTCGCCGTCCTCCCCTATCCCGATCCTGGGTCGCAATGGCCGGCGTCCTCCCGTCGCCACCTGGAAGGGCTACTGGACAAGGCCCACCGCACCGTCGTCCTCCAGGCCAAGGCGCCGGCCACCAAGCAGCTCGCGGGCGCAGCCCTTCGCCGGCGCGACGCGTGGCTGGCCCGCCATGCCGACGAGGCCGTCGTGGTGTGGGACGGCGAGGACGCCGCGGTCGGCCGGACGGCCCGGGCCCTCCAGGACGCCCTCGGCGAAGAGGACGTCTGGGTGATCACGCCGCCTGAGCCACCGCCGGCCTGAGCCGTCGGCGGCTCAGGTGTCGAAGAGCGACGCCTGCCGCTGCTGCAGGAACCGGCGCTCGGCCCCGTTGGTGACGATGGCGAGAGCGGCGTCGTAGGCCTCGGCCGCGTCCTCGGCCCGTCCGAGGCGCCGGAGCAGGTCGGCCCGGGCCACGTGGAAGGGGTGGTAGTCGTCGAGCGCCGGGCGGAGCGCGTCGATCGCGTCCAGCCCGTGGGCGGCCCCGCACACCTCGGCCAGGGCGACTGCCCGGTTCAGCGCCACGACCGGCGTGGGCGAGATGGCCATCTGCTGGTCGTAGAGGGCGAGGATCTGGTCCCAGTCGGTCTCGTCGGCGGTGGCGGCGTCGCTGTGGACGGCGTTGATCGCGGCCTGGATCTGGTAGGGACCGGGCTGGTTGCGGCGCAGGCACGCCCGGACCAGGGCCTGGCCCTCGGCGATCAGGGCCCGGTCCCACCGCCTGCGGTCCTGGTCGCCCAGCAGCACGAGCAGACCGTCGTCGTCGACCCGCGTCGCCCGTCGCGACTCAGTCAGCAGCACCAGGGCCAGCAGGCCGATGACCTCGGGCTCGTCGGGCATGAGGTCGGCGAGCAGGCGGGCCAGTCGGACGGCTTCGGCGCACAGGTCGCTGCGGACCAGGTCGTCCCCGGCCGACGCCTTGTAGCCCTCGTTGAAGATCAGGTAGACGACGGCCAGGACGGGCCGCAGCCGGTCGGGCAGTTCCGCGTCCCTGGGCACCCGGTACGGGATGGCCGCGGCGCGGATCTTGCGCTTGGCCCGCACCAGCCGTTGGGCCATGGTGGCCTCCGGCACGAGGAAGGCCCGGGCGATCTCGTCCGTCTGGAGCCCGCCGAGCAGGCGAAGGGTCAGCGCCACCTGGGCGGCGGGAGCCAGCGCCGGGTGACAGCACGTGAAGATGAGACGCAGGCGATCGTCGGACACGGGTCCCACCTCCTCCGGGGGCTCGTCACGGGCGTGGGCGGAAAGCTGGGTCGCCTCGGTCTGGCGGTCGTCACGTGACGACTCGCGCCGGAGCCGGTCGATGGCCCGGTTGCGGGCGGTGGTGACGATCCAGCCCCCGGGATTGGGAGGCACGCCCGTCTCCGGCCAGCGCCGCAGGGCGACGACGAAGGCTTCCTGGACCGCCTCTTCGGCGACGTCGATGTCGCCGAAGTGGCGGACCAGGGTGGCCACGGCCCGACCGAACTCCTCCCGGAAGGTCTGCTCGACCGCGGCGGTGTCGATGGCCGGCAACGGTGGCCTATGCCGCCGGCTCGTCCTGGAAGGGCCGCACCTCGACCGGCCCCCTGCAGGCCACCGTCGCCTTGGACGCCCAGGCGAGGGCGGCGTCCAGGTCGGCGGCCTCGATGATCCAGAACCCGCCGAGCTGCTCCTTGGTCTCGGCGAAGGGACCGTCGGTGGTGACGATGTCGTCGCCCTTGGCCTTGACGACCGTCGCCGTGTCCGCCGGGTGCAGGCCGCCAGCGAAGACCCAGGCGCCCTGGGCCTTCATCTCCTCGTTGACCACGTCGACGTCCTTGAACGACTGCTCCATCTCGTCGGCGGACGGCATCTCGTCGGCGATCATGTACACCGACAGCAGGTACTGGCTCATGGCGTCTCCTTTGGGCGACGGGGCCGGCGCCGTGCCGGGCCCTCATCCTGTCTACGAACCACCTTGCCGGGAATCGACACGTCTCCGGGAATTTTCCGTCCACCGTTGACATGTGACCGATCGGTCACATATTGTAGAGCCCGTGGACGAGGTGTTCCGAGCCCTGGCCGACCCCACCCGGCGGAGCCTGCTGGACGAGCTGTTCCGAGAGGACGGACAGACGCTCAGCGCGCTGGAGGCCCGCTTCGAGATCAGCCGCTTCGGCGTCATGAAGCACCTCAAGCAGCTGGAAGAGGCGGGGCTCGTGGTCACCCGGCGCCGGGGCCGGGAGAAGTTGCACTTCCTCAACCCGGTGCCGATCCGCCTCGTCCACGATCGATGGGTGAGCAAGTACGCCGAGCCCTGGGCGACCACGCTCAGCGACCTCAAGCAACGATTGGAGACTCCGATGGAAAAGGTTTTCGAGATCTACATCCGCACCACGCCGGAGCGCCTGTGGGACGCCATCACCGACGACGAGATCCGCAGCAAATACAACTTCGGCATGCGTACCAAGTCGGATTGGTCGCCCGGCTCGCGCTTCGAGATGCTCAACCCGAAGACGGGCGACCTGCTCGGCGAGGGCGAGAACCTCGAGGTCGACCGTCCCCGCCGGCTGGTCCAGAGCATGACTGCGCTGTGGGGTGACGACGTGAAGAGCGAGGGCGCGACGCGCGTCACCTGGGAGATCGAGCCGGTGGGCGACTCGTGCCGCCTGCTGGTCACCCACGACCAGCTGCGGGAGGGCGCCAACGAGCAGCTCTACGGCGGCTGGCCGATGATCCTGTCGGGTCTGAAGACCTGGCTGGAGACGGGCGAGCTGCTGACCACGCCCGGCTCGTTGATGTACACCTGAGCTAGGCGGTCAGCCGGGCCACGGGGAGCCGGTCGAGCACGATCGGCACGTGACGGTCGCGCTCTTCCTCCAGCCATCGCAGGAACGTGTCCCTCGGCAGCTCGACCGCCCCGAGGGAGGTGAGGTGCTCCGTCGGGAGCTGCACGTCGACAAAAGCACCGCCGGCCTCGGCCCAGCGGGACACCAGGTCGGCGAGGGCGACCTTGGACGCATCGGTCGACCGGTGGAACATCGACTCGCCGGTGAAGCAGCCGCCGACGGCGACGCCGTAGAGGCCCCCGACGAGGGCGTCGCCGTCCCACACCTCGACGCTGTGGGCCCAGCCCAGCCGACACAGCCGGGTGTACGCCTGGCGCATCTCCCGACCGATCCAGGTGCCCTCGCCCCCGGGTCGGCGGGCGCACGCCGACACCACCTCGTCGAAGGCGACGTCGACGGTGCTCCACCACCCGCACCTCCGCAGCCGCTGGCGCAGCGACCGGGTGATCCGCAGGCCGTCGAGAGGCAGGACGGCGCGGGGGTCGGGTGAGAACCACGGCAGGGCGACGCCGGTGTGCGGCCAGGGGAAGATGCCCCGGCGGTAGGCGTCGACCAGCGTCGACGGCTTGAGGTCGGCGCCGAACCCGATCACCCCGCCGGCCTCCGGATCGGCCGCCGAAGGGTCGCCGAGGCGCCACGCCGAGCGGCCCACCGGCTGCGGCGGCCGGGCTCGGGCCGGCGCGAGGGTGTCGTCGGCGGCCACGCCGCCATAGTGTCGCCGTCCGTGCGCTGCGGGGTGGACACGGGCGGGACCTTCACCGACGTCGTCACCGCCGACGGCCGCATCGCCAAGGTGCTGTCGACGCCCGACGATCCGGCCCGCGCCGTGGCGGAGGGGCTCGACGGCCTCGACGGGCTGGTCCCCGACCTGCTGGCCCACGGCACGACGGTGGCCACCAACGCCCTGCTCGAGCGACGGGGGGCGACCGTGGCGCTGATCACGACGACCGGGTTCGCCGACGTCATCGAGATCGCCCGCCAGGACCGACCGTCGCTGTACGACATCTGGGCCGACCGCCCGTCGCCCCTGGTGCCCCGGCACCTGCGCCTCGAGGTCGACGGCCGCCTGGACGCGACCGGCGCCGAGATCGAACCGCTGGGACCTGTCCCGGCCGTACCGGCGGGCGTCGAGGCGGTCGCCGTGTGCCTGCTCCACGCCGACCTCGACGGCGGCCACGAGCGGTCGGTGGCCGGCGCGGTCGCGGGCACGGGCGTGGACGTGTCGTGCTCGTCCGAGGTGTCGCCGGAGTTCCGCGAGTACGAGCGCACGGTCACGACGGTGGTGAACGCGTACCTCCGGCCGCGCTGTCGCAGCTACCTTCGCGGCCTCGACCGCCTGGCCGAGGACGTACTGGTCATGACGTCGGCCGGCGGGCTGGTCCCGACCGGCGAGGCCGCCGACGTGCCGGTCGCCCTTCTCCTCTCGGGGCCCGCCGGCGGGGTGGTGGCGGCATCGGCCGCCGCGGCCGCGGCCGGCTTCGACGGCGCCATCACGTTCGACATGGGCGGCACCAGCACCGACGTCTGCCTGGTCCAAGACGGCGTGCCGGCGCCGGCCGCAGGACGTCGGGCGGCCGGCTTCCCGATCCGCCTGCCGTCGCTCGACATCCACACCATCGGCGCCGGTGGCGGGTCGTTGGCCGGGATCGACCCGGGAGGGGCGCTGTTCGTCGGACCGGAAAGTGCGGGCGCCGAGCCCGGGCCGGCCTGTTACGGGCGCGGCGGCACCCGGCCGACGGTCACCGACGCCGACCTGGTCCTCGGGCGCATCCCCGCAGACGCCGTCTTCGCCAGCCTGGGCGCGCTCGACGTGGTCGCAGCCGGGGCCGCGCTGGCGTCGGCCGGGGTCACCGCCGGCGACGTCGTGGCCGTGGTCGACGCGGCGATGGAGCGGGCGCTGCGGGCGGTCTCGGTGGAACGCGGTGTCGACCCGGCGCCGCTGGCCCTGGTCGCGTTCGGAGGCGCGGGGCCGCTCCACGCCTGCGCCCTGGCCGAGGCGTTGGGGATGGCCGCGGTGATCGTGCCGCCGCGGGCGGGCGTCCTGTCGGCGGTCGGGCTGCTGTGCGCGCCGCGGCACCGGGCCCTGGTGCGGTCCTGGCCGACGCCCGCCGACGTCGCCGGATTGGACGACGCCCTGGACGAGCTCGCGGCCCGGGCCGCGGCCCTGGTCGGTGCGGGCGCGGTCGTCGAGAGGTCGGTCGACTGCCGGTACGCGGGCCAGAGCCACGAGCTGACCGTCGCCTCGGTGACGGACTTCGCCGGGGAGCACGTCCGCCGCAACGGCTACGCCCGGCCCGGAGCACCGGTCGAGGTGGTCGCCCTGCGGGCGTCGGCCCGGGGCCCGGCCGGCCTCCGCCCCGGCGACCTCAGCCCGGTCGATCGGCGGCCGGTGA
>DATASA010000117.1:0-3331 GCA_036269435.1 Acidimicrobiales bacterium
GGCGTCGATGAGGGTGACGTCCATGCAGTCGAGGTTGGGCACGTACCCGGGCTTGCTGTAGATGCGGGCGCCGGCGCCGAGCACCCGGACCACCGCCGGGGCGAACCACCCCTCGGCGGCCAGCAGGGAGCCGCTGAGCCCGGCGACGTCGGCCGGGGCGATGTGGAAGCGGTCGGCCTCGGGGATCTCGTCGTTCAGCACCACCCGGCGCACGGACTCGCTCATCTCGAAGAGGTCGGAGCAGTTGCCGGCGGGGCAGCTGGCGTCGACCGAGCTGGCCCGGGCCGGCACCGTCGCCTTGCGCCCGGCTTCCGTCAACGTCATGGCCGGCGTGTGGTAGAGGTCGCCGCCCGCGTAGGAGCGCTGGATGACCGTCGCCGGGAAGCCGCGCGCCGGCGTCAGGAACTCCCGGTTCAGCCAGTCCACGCCGGCGATCTCGACCAGGGTGTCGTAGTCGGCGTTGGAGCTCACCCTGATGGCGGCGTCGTACACGGCCGCGACCGTCGTCGTGGCGCTGCTGCCGGCGAAGCTCACGGTGGCCCCGCCTGTGAACCCGAGCTTGCCGATGAACTCGAGGGCGCCCACCGCGGCCAGGACCTTGATCGACGACGCGGGCCAGAAGTCCTGCCCGAGGGCGCCGCCGCCGGCCTGGTAGTCGTCGTAGCTGAGGCCGCGAGGGGTCGACGTGACCTTGGCCGCGTAAACCTTGGCCCCGGCCGGCACGGGGTAGCCGATGGCGGCCAGGGCGGCGTCGAGCGACTTGGGATCCGACAGCGGCCCGGGCAGAGGCGGCGGCACGGTCGTGCCGGTGGTGCCCACGGTGGCCGCGTCGGCCGGCCGCCCGGCCAGGAAGGCCAGCGCCGCTCGGGACGACGTCCGCGCCACCACCGTGGCCGACGCGGCCACCAGAAGCGTGACGATTCCCACGACCAACGGGACGAGCGCGGCGATGTGGGGCCGGGTGCTGGCCCCTCTCATCGGCAGGCGGCCCTCACAGGACGTGGATGCGGGAGCCGGTCACCCGACCGTCCTGCACGTCGAGCGTGCCGAGGGTGTGGTGGGGCTGGGCCCGGCGCTCGGTGGGCGACCCCGGGTTGAACAGGAGCTGGCCGTCCACGCCGGCATCGTGCCACGGGACGTGGCTGTGGCCGAACACCACCACGTCGGCATCGGGGAACCGCCGGTGCATCCGGGCCGCCCGGCCCGCGGCCTGCCCGCTGTCGTGGATCATGGCGATGCGCACGCCGTCGAGCTCGAGCGACCGGGTTTCCGGCAGGGCGCCGGCCAGCTCGGCGTCGTTGTTGCCGAGGACGGCGTGGACGGGGGCGAACCCACCCAGTTCGTCGAGGACGTCGGCCACCAGGATGTCGCCGGCGTGCAGGATGACGTCGGCCTTGTCCAGGTGCGCGTAGGCCGAGTCCGGCAGCTTGCGGGCCCCGATTCGGCGGATGTGGGTGTCGGCGAGGACGACGACGTGGGTCACGGCGGCTCAACGGTACGCTCGGCGGCCTCGTGGATCCCGTGCAGGCCCTCCAGCGGATCGCCTACCTCCTCGAGCGGTCGGGCGCGCCGACGTACCGCGTCCGGGCCTTCCGGGGCGCGGCCGCCACCCTGGCCGCCCTCGACCCGGCCGACCTGGCCGAACGGGCCGCCACCGGCCGCCTGCGGGCCCTTCCCGGGGTGGGGGAGAAGACCGAGGCCGTCGCCGTCCAGGCGCTCGCCGGGCGGATCCCCGACTACCTGGTCGCGCTGGAGGAGGAGGTCGGCGACGTCGCCGCCGAGCAGGCCACCGTCCTCACCGGGCGCAGCGCCGACATCCGGGCGCTGCTGCGCGGCGACTGCCACACCCACTCCGACTGGTCCGACGGCGGCAGCCCCATCGGCGACATGGCCCGCGCCGCCCGTGACCTGGGCCACGAGTACGTCGTCCTCACCGACCACTCCCCCCGCCTCAAGGTGGCCAACGGCCTGTCAGCGGACCGGTTGCGCCGCCAGCTCGACGTCGTGGCCGAGCTCAACCAGGAGCTGGCGCCGTTCCGCATCCTCACCGGCATCGAGGTCGACATCCTCGACGACGGTGCGATCGACCAGACCGACGAGCTGCTGGCCCGCCTGGACGTGGTCGTGGCCAGCGTCCACTCCAAGCTGCGCATGGAGTCGGCGGCCATGACGCCGCGCATGGTCGCCGCAGTGGCCAACCCCCACGTCGACATCCTCGGCCACTGCACCGGCCGGATGGTCACCGGGAAAGGGCGGCCCCAGTCCACGTTCGACGCCGACGCCGTGTTCGCCGCCTGCCTGGCCTCGGACACCGCGGTCGAGATCAACTGCCGCCCCGAGCGGCTGGATCCGCCCCGCGCCCTGCTGCGCCAGGTCGTCGCCGCCGGGTGCAAGGTGTCCATCGACACCGACGCCCACGCGCCGGGACAGCTGGAATGGCAGCCTTACGGCTGTGTACGGGCCGCCGACTGCGGGGTTCCCGACGAGAGCATCGTCAACGCGTGGCCAGCCGAGCGGCTGCTGGCCTGGGCGGCCAGCCACGATTCAGGTTGATCACTCGCGCACCATTCCGACTCCGGGGCCACCCGACCGGGTCCGGAATTGCCGTCAGCGCGTGCCGTCGGAGTCGGCCGGCAGCTGCCAGTCGACCACCATCTCCTTCGCCAGCCCGAGGAGATCCACGGGCGGATAGGACACGATCGGAGCAATGCGGGTCACGCTCTGCTCACGACTCACCGTCGACGCTGGGGACATCGCGTACCCCCTATGGGCCGGCTGGGGTCGGCCCTGAACCCTGGTTACACCCGTGTGCCGGATTTCGTCAAGGGGTTGTGAGCACAATCACACTTTCCGGTGAAAGCCGGGCCTTCTCGGCAACGACCGACGACCGGTCGGACGACGACATCGCGACGTTCCCGGCCGGAATGGGGACCTCGACCTCTGCCGACCCCAGGTTGCATGCCACCGTCACCGAACCGTGCGAGACCACCAGCCAGCGCGCGTGCTCGTCGAACTCCACGGACACGGGCCGGGTGCCGTCGGCGACCGCCGGATGGGCCCGCCGCAGGGCGATGAGACGCCGGTGCCAGTCCAGGATCTCGGCGTGGCCGGGCTGGGCCAGCTCGCTCCAGTCCAGCTTGGAACGCCGGAACGTCTCCGGGTCCTGGGGGTCGGGGACCTCGCTCGGATCCCAGCCGAAGGCGGCGAACTCCCGCCGGCGGCCCTCGGTCACCGCCTTGCCGAGCGCGGGGTCGTCGTGGTCGGTGAAGTACAGGAACGGCGTCGACGCGCCCCACTCCTCGCCCTGGAAGAGCATCGGCACCGACGGGCC
>DATASA010000118.1:0-8089 GCA_036269435.1 Acidimicrobiales bacterium
CGTGGACGGCGACATCGGAGATCGACGGCAGAAGGTCGCTCGGAGTCACCGTCAGAAAGGTCCCGTTGGCGCCCTCGGGCCCGCTGGCCGAGGCGCGCTGGCCTCCGCCCGCGGCTAAGGCCCCGAGCACCACCACGCCGATGATGAACGCCAGCCATCCCCGTCGGTTCATCCCACAGAAGATCGGTCCGGCGCATCAACGGCGTCTCGGCGCCAACCCAACTTCCGCCCAACTCCGGCTTCCCGCCTACACCTCGGGGGTCAGAAGCCCTCCTGCTTCCACCAGCTCGAGGGCCAGGGTCTTGTACCCGACGGCGTCGAAGAACACGGTCAACGCGTCCCCGTCGTAGCCCATGACCTCGCCGCCACCCCATGCCGTGTGGGTCACCCGGCTGTGGACGGGGAACGGCTCGTCGCCGGAGGGGCCGCCCGTCGCGTCGCCGCCCGCCTGGCAGCGGTCGCAGTTGGCGCACGGGGGGTCGAAGGGCTCGCCGAAGTAGCCGACGAGGACCTGGCGACGACACCCACGGGCCTCGGCGTAGGCCCGCATCATCTCGACCCGCGACTGCTGCACCTTGGCCTGCGACGCCCGGGCGTCCGCGGCGCGGGCCCCCGCCTCGTCCGGGCCCTCGTCGGGCTCGCCGTCCTGCAGGCACACCAGCGCCGCCGTGACCCGGGCCCGGGACAAGCCGGTGCGCTCGACGAGCTGCTCGACGTCCGGTGGGGACACCTGACCGCCGTCGTCGAGCGCTCTGGCGATCGCGGCCACGTCGTCGGGCCCTGCGCCGCCCCCGCCGGCGAAGAACCGGCGCAAGCCGAGGTCCTCGGGCCGGTAGAACAGGACGGCCTCGGCCGGCTCACCGTCGCGGCCGGCGCGGCCGATCTCCTGGTAGTAGGAGTCCGGCGAGTCGGCGACGTCGTGGTGGTACACGAAGCGGACGTCGGGCTTGTCGATGCCCATACCGAACGCGGTCGTGGCCACCACGACGTCGATCTCGTTCGCCCCGAAGGCAGCCTCC
Organism: Acidimicrobiales bacterium; assembly: GCA_036269435.1. Taxonomy (GTDB): domain Bacteria; phylum Actinomycetota; class Acidimicrobiia; order Acidimicrobiales; family AC-14; genus CADCTB01. Next base: position 1,020 of record DATASA010000118.1, read on the forward strand.
ACTTCGCGTCGGCGGTTCGCCCCCAGTCCGGCGTGGTACGCCGCCACCCGCACCCCTCGCTCGGCCAGCCCAGCCGCGACCTCGTCCGCCGACCGCCGGGTGGCGACGTAGACGATCCCGACACCGCCGGTCCCGGAGCGCTCGACCACCCGGTCGAGCAGCGCCGCCCGCTTGGCCTCGCCGTCGGTGAACCGGCGCACCGCCAAGGAGATGTTGGGGCGGTCGAAGCCCCGGGCGACGATCAGCGGGTCGCGCAGCCCCAGCCGGTCGACGATCTCGGCCCGGACCGGCGGCGCCGCGGTGGCGGTCAGGGCCAGGATCGGCGGGCGGCCGAGGGCCTCGGCGGCCTCGGCCAGGCGCAGGTAGTCGGGCCGGAAGTCGTGGCCCCACGCACTGACGCAGTGGGCCTCGTCGACCACCATCAGCGACGGCTGTGCCGCTGCAGCCTGGGCCAGCACGTCGGGGTTGGCCAGCTGCTCGGGAGCGAGGAACAGGAACTCCAGGTCGCCGGCGATCAGATCCTCGAAGGCCTGGCGACGCTCGGCCGCGGCGACCTGTGAGTTGGCCTCGGCGGCGTCCACCCCGCTGGCCTGCAGGGCGCGTACCTGGTCGCGCTGGAGGGCGATGAGCGGCGACACCACGACCGTGGGCCCGGGAATGATCAGCGCCGCGAGCTGGTAGATGGCCGACTTGCCGGCACCGGTCGGCAGCACGGCAAGGGTGTCGCGCCCGCCGGCGACCGAGCGGATGGCCTCCTCCTGGCCGGGCCGAAGCTGCTCGTAGCCGAAGGTCTTGCGGGCGAGGCGGCGGATCCCCCGTCCGTCGGCTCCGGCGACGACCGTCGTACCTACAGCTCCGGCGTGGTCGGCGACTCGCCGAGCAGGTGGTCCTCGAACCCGTCGCCCTCCTCGATCGCCTGCTCCCAGCCGCCGTCGTAGGCGTCGTTCGGGTCGGTGCCGGCCGACTGCGGGCCGTCCAGGTCGAGAAGGTCGTCGAGGGGGAGGTCGCTCATGGTCGAGCCCTTCCCCTCAGTGGCAGTTCGTAGACCCGGAATCGGTGAAGGATTTGCCCGCCTCCGGCACGAACTGCCACTGGTAGCTGTTCGAGCGCAGGGTCAGGGCCAGGATGCCGAACGTGTTGTCGTTGCGGACCTCGCTGCCGGGCAGCGGAGGCCCGAGCGGCAGGTGGCTGCGCCCGCCGGTGCCGACGACGAACTCCCGTACGCCGTGCGCGTCGTCGGGCTGACCGGCCGGGTTGAGGGGCGCGAAGCGTTCGTAGTTGCTCTCGTGGGCCGTGAGCAGGACGTCGACTCCCGTGTCGTACAGCGCCGTGTACAGCGAGTTCAGGTTCGCGTTCGACCCGTAGGTCGTCCCGGAGGAGAACCGGGGATGGTGCCAGATGGCCAGGGTGCACCGGTTCGGGTGGGCGGCCAGGTCCGTCCGGAGCCACGTCTCCTGGCTGCCGCCGGTGGCGCACCCCACGTTGTCGCAGTTTGAGTTCAGGACGACGACGTGCCAGGAGCCGAGGTCGTAGCTGTACCACCCGAGCGGGGAGTCGCCGGCTGCGGCCCCGAACTCGGCGAAGTAGCCGCCGGCGCGGAACACGCCGTACTCCTGATTGCCGAGCGCGGGATGGGTGCGGGCTTTCTCCTTGCCCCAGGTCGGGTCGTAGCAGTTGGCGAACTCGGCCGGCGTGCCGCTCTCGTACACGTTGTCGCCCAGGGTGGCGACCTGCGCGTTCGGGCGGCCGGCGAGGAGGGCAGCGGTGGCCTCGTCGCCCGTCGAGCTGCACGACGCGATGTCGCCGGCCGCGAGCAGGGTGGCGGCGGGGACGTCGGTGGTCGATGTGGCGGGAGCCAGCGTCGGCGCCGTGGGCGCCGGCGGCAGCGCCGTCGAACCGTCGCTCCGGCTGCACGCGACGAGCAGGACCGCCAAGGACAGCAGGACGACGGCACGGCGCATGCCGACAGTTTTCCCGACAACCGCCCCAGGGAGGGAGTCGGCGGTGGAAGCCCGGGCGACGCGGCGTCGGTGCGGTGAGGGTGTCGCTGCTCCTCGGCGGCTGGGTCCTTCGGCTGGTGCGCCTGGGCGTGCTTACGGTCGTGCTGGTCCGTGGTAGGAACCGGTGATGCAGTACCGCCGGCTCGGAAACAGCGACCTCATGGTGTCCGAGATCAGTCTCGGATCGTGGCTGACCTACGGCGTCGGTGTGGAGGCGGAGCGGGCGACGGCCTGCGTGCGCCGGGCCTTCGAGGTCGGGATCAACTTCTTCGACACGGCCAACGTCTACGGCCGGGGGGCGGCGGAGTCGTTCCTGGGCGAGGTGCTGAGCGGGGTAGACCGGTCGTCGTACGTGCTCGCCACCAAGGTGTACTTCCCGATGTCGGACACCGACCGGGGGCTGTCGGCGGAGCAGATCCGCAAGCAGTCCGAGGCGTCGCTGCGCCGGCTGCGCACCGACTACGTCGACCTCTACCAGTGCCACCGCTACGACAGGAACACCCCGCTCGAGGAGACGATGGAGGCCCTGAGCGAGGTCGTGCGGACGGGCAAGGCCCGCTACATCGGTTTCAGCGAGTGGACGGCCGAGCAGATCGCCGCCGCGCTGGCCATCCCGGGCGTGGAGCGATTCGTCTCCAGCCAGCCCGAGTACTCCATGCTGTGGCGCAAGGCCGAACAGATCATCCCTCTCTGCGCCAAGGAGGGCATCAGCCAGGTGGTCTGGTCGCCCCTGGCCCAGGGTGCCCTCACCGGCAAGTACAAGCCGGGCGCGCCGCCTCCGCCCGATTCGCGCGCGGCCAGCAAGTCCATGGGGTCGATGATGGGCCGATTCCGCGACGACAGCGTGCTCGAGGCGGTCCAGCGGTTGCGCCCGCTGGCCGACGACCTCGGGCTGTCCATGGCCCAGCTGGCGCTCGCGTGGGTGCTCCAGGAAGAGAACGTGGCGTCGGCCATCACGGGCGCCAGCCGCCCCGACCAGATCGACGACAACGTGGTGGCGTCGGGCGTCGCCCTCGACGACGGCGTGCTGGCCGCGATCGACGAGGCCCTCGACGGCGCGGTCGGGCCCTGATCCCCCTCGATTTCACCGGCACCCTCGTCGTGGTGCCGTCCATCTCCTTCCCGGTCGCCGAGCTCGACAAGATCGTCGCCGTCCAGCGCTACGAGGAGCGCATGCTCTTCCTGGTCCTGCTGCTGCGGAGCCCGGATGTGCGGGTCGTGTACGTCACGTCGTCGCCCGTCGACCCGGCCGTCGTCGACTACTACCTGCGCTTCCTGCCCGACCCGTTGGCGGCCCGTGAGCGGCTGGCCATGGTCGACGTGGGCGACCCGACGGTCGGCAGCCTGTCGGAGAAGATCCTCGCCCGCCCGGACGTGTTGCACCGGCTCAGGTCGCTCGCACCCGACGGCGGCACCATGCTCGCCTTCATCGTCAGGGAGGCGGAGGAGCAGGTGGCCGCCGGCGTCGGCCTGAGCCTGTTCGGCGCGCCGGCGCGCCTGGAACGGTTGGGGTCCAAGTCCGGGTCGCGGGAGGTGGCGGTGCGGTCCGGCGTGCGGCGGGTGGAAGGGGCGGAGAACCTGTTCTCGGTGGACGCGGTGGCCGCCGCCATCGCAGAGATCCGCGTTCGGCGACCGTCGGCGGAGGCCGTCGTCATCAAGCTCAACAACGGCTTCTCGGGCCAGGGCAACGCCATCGTCGAGGTGGACGGCGTGTCTGACCCGTTGCCCGCGTCGAAGACGACCTTCTGCGCCGCGGAGGAGTCGTGGCCGACCTACGCGGCGAAGATCGAGGCCGAGGGAGCGATCGTCGAGGAGCTGCTGCGGACCGAGGGCCTGCAGTCGCCGAGCGTCCAACTGCGCATCTCCCCCGGCGGTTCCGTCGAGATCCTGTCGACCCACGACCAGATCCTGGGCGAGCCGGAGGGCCAGGTCTACCTGGGCTGCCGGTTCCCGGCCCACGCCTCGTACCGGTCGGCCATCGTCGCCGCAGCGGCCCGGGTGGGCGCCGTCCTCGCCGCCGAGGGGGTGATCGGCTCGTTCGGGATCGACTTCGTGGTCGTGCCCGACGGCACCGTCTACCTCAGCGAGATCAACCTCCGCCTGGGCGGGACGACGCACCCGTACTGGATGGCCCGCCTGGCCACCGGCGCGACCTACGACCAGGCCACCGGCGAGCTGCTGGCAGCCGCAGGCCCGCGCAGCTACGTCGCCACCGACAATCTCAAGTCGCGCGACCTCGCCAGCCTGACGCCGGCCGACGTCATCGACCTGGTCGACGGATCCGGCCTGGCATTCGACCAGGCCACGGGGACCGGCGTCACGCTGCACCTCCTCGGCGCCGTGCCCGGCTACGGCAAGCTCGGGGCCACCTGCATCGCCGAGGACGCCGACGCGGCCGACGTCATGTACCGCAGCCTGGTCGCCCTCCTGACCAACCGGTGACGCTCAGCGACAGGGACCGGCGGTGCAGGTGATGTTCAGCCGGTAGGTGCCGGTTCGGTTCCCCGTCGTCACGCCGTTGGTGTCGCCGACGATCACGGTTTGGCGCCCGGTCGTGTCCAGGATGCACTCGCTGAGGTTCGGGCACGCCTCCGTGCCGTCCGGCCGGAAGACGTCCACGCCGGCGACCAGGTCCCCTCCGAGAGTGACGTCGGTGATGAACAGCCGGTCGCCGGTGGAACCGGCGAAGGTCAGGCAGTCCTGAGTGCCCGGCCGGGACACCGTGCCCTGGGCAGGCGTGCCGTACACCAGCGGACGGCAACCGACAGGGTCGTTCAGCCGTTGGATGTAGAGCGAGTACTGGCCGGTGTTCTTGCCGGAGATCGTTCCGAACGTGTCGGCCACCAGCACCGTGTGCTGCCCAGCGGTGTCGAGGACACAAGCGCGCAGGTTCGGACAGGCGTCGCTTCCGTCGGGCCGCAGGACGGCCACGCCGGGCAGCAGGTTCCCCTCGATCTGGGCGGCGTCGACGAGTACCCGGTCGCCTTTTGCCCCCTGGAAGGTGTGGCGGCGGGTCTGGCCCGGCGTCTCGATCGGGCACTGCGTCACCTGCCCGTACGTGAGCACGTCCAGGCATGGCGCGGGCCCGCTGGACACGGTTGTCGTCGCTCCTCCGGACCCCGTCGCCGCGGGTGTCGTCGTGGGAGCAGTGACGGAGGACGTTGGCGCCGTCACCGCGGTGCCCGTGACGGAGGGGACGACGGGCGTCTGCGAGGCCAGCTGCCCCACCCCGGACCCGCGCCGCGTCGTGAGCACGATCGCACCCAAGACGGACACGAGGACGATGGCGGCGGCGACCAGGAGAATCACCCATCGTCCGCTCGTTCGCCTTGAACCGTCCGAGATTGCGCTGGCTGCAGGCCGCCACGGTGCTCCGCGGGTGTCCTCGCCGCTCGCAGCCATGCCGGGTGCCGGCTGACTTCCGAGAGGCACCGGGGTCGGCTCCATGCCCGCTTCCCGCAGCACAGTCTGCAGTTCGCCGCCGAACTCGGCGGCCGTCTCCTGTCGGTCGACGGGCGCCTTGGCCATCGCCGTCTCAAGGGCCCGCCGGAGCGAGGGCGGCACGGCGGGCGTGTCCACGACGGCGGGCTCGGTCAGGATGCGTGCGACCAGCGCGCCGTGCGATTCACCGGCTCGGGGGCGGAAGACCGGGTGCCCGCCGGCCAGGGCCGCCAACGTCGACCCGAGGGCATAGACGTCCGCGGCGACGGAGCACCTGCCGCCAGCCAAAACTTCAGGAGCGGCGTGACTGACACTGGCGTGGACGGGGCCGCTTCCCTCAGTCGAGGCGAGCTCAGCCACCCCGAAGTCGGCCAGCTTGGGCTCCCCGTAGGCCGAGAGCATGACGTTCTCGGGCTTGACGTCGCAATGCAGGATCCCCGCCCGGTGGGCCGTCTCCAGGGCGCCGGCCAGCTTGATCCCGATGCGGGCGACCTCCTCCCAGCCCAGAGGCCGGCCGGCCGCGACACTCGCGCCGAACGATCCGCCCGCTAGGTACTCCATGACCAGGTATGGCCGACCGTCGTCGACCAGTCCGGCGTCGTAGACAGTCACGACGTTCGGGTGCCCGGACAGAGCCCCGAGAGCGGCACGCTCCTGGTCGAACCTGGTCCGCGCGTCGCCGGGGAGCGCCCGTCGCAACAGCTTGACGGCGACGGGGCGGCCGAAGGCGGGCTGCTCGGCGCGGTAGACCTCGCCAAACCCGCCTCGGCCCACCAGGACCGCCCCCTCGAGCCCCTCGATCCTCGGTACCTCGTCCATGGCCGCCTCCTCCGCGACCACGGTATGCAGCATCGGTCCGGCCCACCATAGGAAGCTGTTCGGGAATGGATCGGATCAGGTCGGACCTCGACCAACGGCGTCGGCCTTGGCTCGAACTGCGGGGTGCCGACGGCGAGGTGAGGGTCGTCGACCTCGACGGCCCGCTGCGGATAGGCCGCGACGGGGCGGTCAACGACGTCGTCCTCGCGCCGGACCTCGATCGATGGATCAGTCGCCGTCACTGCCGCGTCGAGCCCGACCCCTCCGGTGTGGGGTGGGCCGTCGTTGACGAGGGGAGCAGGAACGGGACATACGTCCGCCGCGTCGGGTCGTCCTCGCTCGAGGAGGTGACGGTCAGGGCGCCGCTGCATTCCGGGGATACCGTCTGCCTGCTGGCCTCGATGGCGGGCGACGAGCCCAGGTACTGGGAGATCCAGCTCCACGACCCGGAGATGACCGTCACCGCGCCACACGATCGAAGCCGGGCGGCGTGCCTCGACTACGACTGGGGCGGCGGACGGGTATGGGTCCTGCAGGGGGGGTCGAAGGTGGAGGTGAGTGGCTTACGTCCTCAGGAACACCGGGCGCTCCGGCACATGGCCGCCCGAAACCGGGACGGTGGCGGCGGAGCCGTTCTGTGCTCGTTCGAGGAGCTGGTGGGGGCCGTCTGGAGTGACGACCCTCACCTGCCGCACACCCGGGAGGAACTGGCCCGGGTGATCTACGAGGTCCGGCGCCGTCTGGGTGGCGCCGGAGGTTCGGAGGTCATCGAGACCGTGCGAGGCATCGGCTACCGGCTCCTCACCTGCA
>DATASA010000119.1:0-9122 GCA_036269435.1 Acidimicrobiales bacterium
CGCCCCGCCGTCCAGCCTCGTAGACAGGAATATCAGGGCCGTCATGCGACTTGATACGTACGGACTCAACTTTGCTACGCTTCTATTCATCTAAAAGCAGGAACCGACTCGTTCACGTTCCGGGAGGATGCATCCCATGCCCAAGGCCGTCGGTATCGACCTCGGTACCACCAACTCGGTCGTCTCCGTTCTGGAGGCGGGTGAGCCCACCGTCATTCCCAACGCCGAAGGTGGCCGGACCACGCCGTCGGTCGTCGGCTTCTCCAAGACCGGCGAGGTGCTGGTCGGCGAGGTGGCCAAGCGCCAGGCCATCACCAACCCCGACCGCACCATTCGTTCGGTGAAGCGCCACATGGGGACCAACTGGACGATCACCATCGACAAGAAGAAGTACAAGAGCCAGGAGATCAGCGCCCGCATCCTGCAGAAGCTGAAGCGGGACGCCGAGGCCTACCTGGGCGACACCGTCACCGAGGCCGTGATCACCGTGCCGGCCTACTTCGACGACGCCCAGCGCCAGGCCACCAAGGAGGCAGGCGCCATCGCCGGCCTCGACGTCATGCGCATCATCAACGAGCCCACCGCGGCCGCGCTCGCCTACGGGCTCGACAAGGAGGGCGCCGAGCAGACCATCGTCGTGTTCGACCTCGGCGGCGGCACGTTCGACGTCTCCATCCTGGAGATCGGCGAGGGCGTCTTCGAGGTCAAGTCCACCAGTGGCAACACCAACCTCGGCGGCGACGACTGGGACCAGAAGGTCATCGACTGGCTCGTGGGCCAGTTCAAGAACGACCACGGCGTCGACCTGTCCAAGGACAAGATGGCCCTCCAGCGCCTGAAGGAGGCGGCGGAGAAGGCCAAGATCGAGCTGTCGACCACGCAGGAGACGCAGATCAACCTGCCCTTCGTGACCGCCTCGGACGCCGGCCCGCTGCACCTGGACTACAAGCTCACCCGCTCGACGTTCCAGGAGCTCACCGCCGACCTCGTCGAGGCCTGCCGGGGCCCGTTCGAGCAGGCCATGAAGGACGCCGGCTTCACCGGCGCCGACCTGCAGCACGTCATCCTGGTGGGCGGCTCCAGCCGGATGCCGGCCATCCAGGACCTGGTCAAGTCCATGACCGGCAAGGACCCCCACAAGGGCGTCAACCCGGACGAGGTCGTCGCCGTCGGCGCCGCCATCCAGGCCGGCGTGCTCAAGGGCGACGTCAAGGACGTCCTGCTCCTCGACGTGACCCCGCTGTCGCTGGGCATCGAGACCCGCGGCGGGATCATGACCAAGCTCATCGAGCGCAACACCACCATCCCGACCCGTCGCACGGAGGTGTTCACCACCGCCGAGGACATGCAGCCGTCGGTCGAGATCCACGTGCTCCAGGGCGAGCGTGAGATGGCGTCGTTCAACAAGACGCTCGGCAAGTTCCAGCTCGTCGGCCTGCCGCCGGCCCCCCGGGGCATCCCCCAGATCGAGGTCACCTTCGACATCGACGCCAACGGGATCGTCCACGTGTCGGCCAAGGACCGGGCCACGAACAAGGAGCAGTCGATGACCATCACCGGTCAGTCGGCCCTCAACAAGGACGAGATCAACCGCATGATCCGCGACGCCGAGGCCCATGCCGAGGAGGACGCGCAGCGCAAGGAGGAGGCCGAGACCCGCAACCAGGGCGACACCCTCGTCTACCAGACCGAGCGGATGATCCGTGACCACGGCGCCCGCATGTCCGAGGACGAGAAGGACAAGCTGCAGACCGCGGTCAAGAACCTCAAGGGCTCGCTGAAGGGCAACGACCTCGGCGCCATCCGCAACGACACCGAGGCGCTCATGGTCGTCAACCAGGGCATCACCACGCGCCTGTACTCGGAGGCTGCGTCCGACAACTCCGGCGGAGGTGGCGGCGACTACGCCGGGGCCGAGGACGACGAGGTGGTGGACGCCGAGATCGTCGACGAGGGGGCGTAGGCGTGGCTGACCAATCCACTTCTGAGCAGGACACGGCGGGCGGGGACCGCCCGTCGGGTCCTGTCCCTCAGGGGGCCACTCCCACCGACGCTGACGCGTCGGCGGGCCCCACCCCTACGGGCCACCCGGATGCCTCATCGGACGCGGCAGCGGCCGATGAGCCTCGGTCCGGCGACGCCCTCTCGGCCACCGTCCCGGCTGAGGAGTTGGGGGAGGAGGAGCTGGAGCTCTCGGACATCGAGGCGCAGCTGATCGAGGACATGGACCGGCTGCAGTCGGAGCGGAACGACTACCTGGACCAGTTGCTGCGGACCAAGGCCGATTTCGACAACTACCGCAAGCGGATGCTCAAGCAGCAGTCCGAGCACCAGGAGCGCGCGGCCGAGGCGCTGGTCGAGAAGCTGCTCGACGCCCTCGACACGTTCGAGCTGGCCGTCGCCCACGGGCAGGGCTACGAGCAGGTCCGCGACATGCTGGTGACCATCCTCACCAAGGAGGGTCTCGAGCGCATCGACCCGGCCGGGGCCAAGTTCGACCCGAACGAGGCCGACGCGGTGGCCCACGAGGACGGTGACGGCGGGCCGGTCGTGGCCGAGGTGCTGCGGCCCGGGTACCGCTGGAAGGGGCGGGTCCTGCGCCCCGCCATGGTGAAGGTCCGAGGGTAGAGATGTCGCCTCGCAGGCGGAGCTTGCTCGGCGAGTTGGGGGACCGAGGGCGATAGATGGCGCCGCAACGGGAGTGGTTCGAGAAGGACTACTACAAGGTGCTCGGGGTGCCGCAGTCGGCCACCGAGACCGAAATCCGCCGCGCCTACCGCAAGCTGGCCAAGCAGAACCACCCGGACGCCAACCCTGGCAAGGAGGAGCGCTTCAAGGAGATCTCGGCCGCCTACGACGTGCTGTCGGAGCCGGCCAAGCGCAAGGAGTACGACGAGATCCGCCGCCTCGGGCCGATGGCGGGAGGCGGCGGCTTCTCCGCCGGGGGCCGGCCCGGCCAGCCCGGCCAGCCCGGCGGTGGGTCGCCGTTCAACGTGCGTACCGAGAACCTGGGCGACCTATTCGGCGACATCCTCGGACGGTTCGGCGCCGGAGGCGCCGGCGGCACCGCAGGAGCGGGCGGCCGGGCCCGGACCACCGCCACCGCGGGCCAGCGGGGCGAGGACCTGGAGGCCGAGCTGCACCTGTCGTTCCTGGACGCGCTGAACGGCGTGACGACCACCGTCAACGTGACCAGCGAGGCGACGTGCGGCACCTGTCACGGTAGCGGCGCCGCGCCCGGCACCACCCCGATCGTGTGTTCGCGCTGCGGGGGCCGCGGCGTCGTCTCCGACAACCAGGGCCTGTTCTCGTTCAGCCGGGCCTGCCCGCAGTGCGGTGGCCGCGGCATGGTGGTCGAGACCCCGTGCCCGACCTGTTCGGGCAGCGGCGTGGAGCTCCGGCCCCGCCAGGTCAAGGTCCGTATCCCGGCCGGCGTCGACGACGGTCAGCGCATCCGGGTCAAGGGCCGGGGCGGCCCTGGTCGGGGCGGCGCTCCCGCCGGCGACCTGTGGGTGACCGTGCGGGTCGCGCCCCACGACATGTTCGGGCGCAAGGGACGGAACCTGACCCTGACCGTGCACATCACCTTCGCCGAGGCCGCCCTCGGCGCCGAGGTGACCGTTCCGACCCTGGGCGCCAATGTGGTCCTGCGGGTGCCCCCCGGCACTCGGTCGGGGCGAACGTTCCGGGTCAAGGGCCGAGGCGTCTCCGCCGGGGACGGATCGAAGAGCGGGGCGGCCGGCGACCTGCTGGTGACCGTCGAGGTGGCCGTCCCGACCAAGCTCTCGGCGGCCGAGCGGGAGGCCATCGAAGCGCTGGCCGTCGCGTCCACCGACTCGCCACGGGCCCACCTCCACACGAACACCGGGGACTCGAGGAACGGAGGAGGATGAGTTACGTCATGTCTCCGAAGAGCGAGTTCGACCGCGGGGTGTACGTGATCTCCGTGGCCGCCGAGCTGGCCGGCGTGCACCCGCAGACGCTGCGCATCTACGAGCGCCGGGGGCTGCTCGACCCGGCCCGCACCGGCGGCGGGAGCCGCCGGTACAGCCAGCGGGACATCGACCGGCTGCGCCGGATCCACGAGCTCACCGAGGCCGGCCTGAACCTGGCCGGCGTCAAGGCGGTGATGGAGCTGGAGGACGAGGTCGCCCGCCTCCGGCGCCAGCTGGCCGAGGTCGTGGCCGAGGCGCGCGACGCCGTCGAGCGCACGCACCGCCAATACCGGCGGGAGCTCGTGCCCGTCAAGCAGACGCCCGCGCCCTACACCAAGCCGCGCCGCTGAGGGCCCGCCCGACCGGCCCTGTGCCACGCCGGGGGGGTCGGATGCGACAGGATCAGGGGATGCGTCGACTGCGCAACCATGCGCTCCGCCGACCGGGCGGCCCGGAGGCTGCCCGACGAACCTCCACCCGCCCCGCCGTCCTGATGGCCTTCCTGGGACTGGTCGTGGTCACCGCGACGGCCGCTTTCTCGTCGCCGCTGCGAGGACTGACGACCCCGCATCCGGTCTCCAGCACGACCCCGAGCCGCGCCGCGGCCAAGCCCCGCGACCTGCTCGCGTCCCTGCCCCTGTCCTTCGCGCCGGCGGGCGACGACCGCTTCGTGTCGCGGGGCCCCGGCTACTCGATCGCCCTGAGCCCGACCGAGGCCGTCGTCGACGTCGCCGGCGGCCGCTTCGGCCTCCGGCCCGCCGGGCCGGCCGCGAACCCAACGCCCACCCTCTCCGGCGGCCAGGCCCAGCCCGGCACGGTCAACCGCCTCGAAGGGCCTGACCCTGCGACCTGGACGACGGGCGTGCCGACCTTCGGCTCCGTCGTCGCGGCCCAGGTGTGGCCGGGCGTGAACATGGTGTGGCACGGCGACGGGCGCGCCCTCGAGCACGACGTGGTGGTCGCCCCGGGCGCCGACCCCGGCGTCGTCGCCCTCGACGTCGACGGCGCGGGGCCGCTGCGCCTCGACCCGAGTGGCGACCTGCTGGTCGACCTCGGCGGGACCACCGCCCGCCTGTCCAAGCCAGTCCTCTACCAGGACGTGGCCGGCGCCCGGCGGCCCGTGTCGGGGAGCTTCACCGTCCTCGGCCCGTCTCGGATCGGCTTCGCGGTGGGCGCCTACGACCACGGCGCACCGCTGGTCATCGACCCGACGCTGGTCACGTCCACGACGCTCGGCGGCACGGGGAGCGACATCGGCTACAGCGTCGCCCTCGACGCCGCCGGCGACACGTACGTCACCGGCTCGACCGAGTCCACCGACTTCCCGACCGGCACCCCGTTCCAGCCCGCCATCTCTCCGGCGGCGAGCGGGCCGAGCACCGACGTCTTCGTGAGCAAGCTGGCGCCGGACGGGGCCACGCTGCTGTGGTCGACGTACCTCGGCGGCAAGGGCCGCGACACCGGCTACTCGATCGCGGTCGGCCCGGGGAACTCCGTCTACGTCAGCGGCGTCACCGAGTCGTCGGACTTCCCCCACGTGAAGGCGGCCCAGGACAGCTACGGCGGCGGGCCGAGCGACGCCTTCGTCGCCCGCATCGCGGCCAACGGCTCCGGCCTCGAGTGGTCGACGTTCCTCGGCGGCAACCAGACCGACCGGGCGCGCGGCCTGGCCGTGGACGCAGCGGGCAACGCCTACGTCACCGGCTCGACCAGCTCGGTGGACTTCCCGGCGGTGAACGCCCTGCAGACGGGCGCACCCCGCCCCGACGACGTCGACGCCTTCGTCACCAAGATCCCGGCGGCCGGGGCACCGCTCGCCTACTCGACCCGGCTGGGCGGCAGCAACGACGACCACGGGCTGGCCGTCGCCGTGGACGGCCAGGGCGCGGCCTACGTCACCGGCGACACGTTGTCGCCGGGCTTCCCGACCGTCCGGCCCCTGCAGGCCGCGTCGGGGGGCAGCGCCAGCGGCGTCGCCGGCAGCTTCCCGGACGCGTTCGTGGCCAAGCTGACCCCGGGCGGCAACGCCCTGACCTACTCGACCTTCCTGGGCGGCAGCGACTACGACCAGGGCACGGCCATCGCCGTCGACGGCGCCGGCGCCGTGTACCTCACGGGCAGCACCAACTCGCCCAACTTCCCCACGGTCGCCCCCATCCAGGCCCGCAAGGACAACGACGCCGACGCCTTCGCGGCCAAGATCGACCCCACCGGCGCGTCGCTCCTGTACTCGACGTACCTGGGCGGCGGCGGCGCCGACGGCGGCAACGGCATCACCGTCGACAGCGCGGGCGACGCCTACCTGACCGGGACCACCGGCTCGACCAACTGGCCGACGGTCAAGCCGACCCAACCGACCAAGAGCGGCGGCGACGACGGCTTCGTCGCCAAGCTGAACCCGGCCGGCACCACTCTGCTGTTCTCCACCTACATCGGCGGTCGGGACAGCGACTCGGGCATGAGCATCGCCGTCGACGCCAAGGGCGAGCTCCACGTGCTCGGCCTGACGAGCTCGTCGGACTTCCCCGAGGTCAGGGCGCTGCAGGGCGTCCGGCCGCCGGCCGGTGGCGACGCCTTCCTCGCCACCATGTCCATCAGCGACGTCGCCGGCGCCGCGCCGAGCGCGGCCGCCCCGCCGGCGTCGTCGTCCGACACCGGCCACAGCCGCCGGGTCCGTGCCCTCGCCGGCCTGACCGTCGTCCTGCTCCTCGTGGCCGTGCTGCAGACGTTGTACCTCCGCGGGCGCAAGCGTCAGCCGACGGCCAAGCAGCAGCCGGCGACCCCCCGCCCGGCGGGCAAGGCGGGGGCCGGCCTGCGCGTCCTCGACGACGCCGGGATCGGCGCCGGACCGGTCAAGGGTGCGAGCCCCGCCGCGGCCGGTGCCCGGACCGGGCCGGGGACGGGGCGGCCGCCGTCGGGTACGGGCGCCAGCGCGGCCACCAAGGCCGGCGGAGGGGCCAAGTCGAACCGCACGCCGAAGAGCCGCGGTGGCCCCAAGGGCGGCGGTCCGGCGAGGACCGCCAGCCCCTCTCCGGCCCGCGCCGCCGGCGGCAAGGGAGGCGGCGGCGCCAAGCAGCCGGGCCAGCCGGCATCCGACGTCCCGAAGACCCCGGTGCCGGTCCTCGCCGCCCCCGGCGACGGCGGGGAGCCCACCATGGCGACGCCGGCGGCGACCGCCGCAGTCCCGCCCAAGCCGCGGCCCCAGGCGCCGGCCATCGCCCAGCTCCTCGAAGAGGACCTGTGGATGCCCGAACCGGCCGCCGGCCCCTTCCCCACGGACTCGGTGATCGACACCGTGCCACCGCAACCCGTGCCTGCCGCGGCCGCTCCGCCCCCGCCGCCCGCACCGGCGGCCCCCCAGCCGTCCCAGCCGGCCGAGCCGGCCGAGCCAACCGTCTCGGCTTCGCCGCCGGCGCCGGTGGCCGCGCCGCCCCCTGCACCTCCGCCTCCCCCCGCGCCGGTCCTGGAGGTGCCCGCCAGCCGCCCGTCGCCCGTCCTGCCGCCGGTCCCGGCCGAGGAGCTGTCGTTCTGGGACCTCTTCCCCGAGGATCTCCCGCCGGTCCGGCCGAACTATCCCACCGAGGATCTCCTGGCCGACCACCTGGCCCTGCCGGACGGTCCGGACAGCGTGGCCGCCCGCGTCATCCGCGGGCCGGCCCGCGAGCCGGCCCCGGCCCCTGCTCCGCCGGCGGCGCCCGCCTCGACGGGCCGGGTGGACCGGCCCGCGCCCATCGATCCCCTGGCCCAGATGGAGGCCGCCCCGCCGCCGGCCCGACCGCCGCATCCGGCCGACGCCGAGATCGTGATCGCCGAGCTGTTGGACGGGCCGGTCCCGACCGGTTCCCCGAACCGGGACGAGTCGATCTGGGCCCCTTCACCGCCCGACGACGAGGTGCTCGTCGACGACCTGCTGCGGGGCCACGATCCGGCCCCCGCCCGACCGGGCGCCCAGGCTCCCCCGCCCCCGGGCGGCCGCCAGAACAGTCCCGAGCAGAACCGCATCGCCGCCGACCAGGCCCGCCGACGCCGCGCCCGCCGGGGCGACGCCGGGCGGCGCGGCGGGCGGCCGGGAGGCGGTTGACCGGGAATCGTTCCGGGGAAGGAGCGTTGAGTTGGGTGGTATCAACTTTTCTACTGTGAGGTAAGACCGAGACATGCCCCTCGACCCCAACCGCTGGACCCTGAAGACGCAGGAAGCGGTGGCGGCCGCCATCGACCTGGCCCGCCAGCGCAACAACGCCGAGGTCACGCCGGAGCACCTGCTGGCCGCCCTGCTGGCCCAGGAGGACAGCGTCGTGCTGCCCACGCTGGCCAAGGCCGGCGTGGCCGCCCCCGCGCTCCGTAGCCGGATGGAGGCGGCCATCGCCAAGCTGGCCCAGGCCTACGGCGGTGGCGAGCCTCGCCTGTCCCGCGAGACCCGTGACGTCATGGACGCCGCCGACCGGGAACGGGCCCAGTTCGGCGACGAGTTCCTCTCCACCGAGCACATCCTGCTGGGCCTGACCGCGCAGGTCGGCATCTCCCGCGAGGAGCTGCTCGACGTGCTGCGCGACGTACGCGGCAGCCACAAGGTGACGAGCCAGAGCCCGGAGGAGACGTACCAGGCGCTGGAGCGCTACGGCCGCGACCTGACCGAGGCGGCCCGCGACGGCAAGCTCGACCCGGTCATCGGCCGCGACGAGGAGATCCGCCGGGTGATCCAGGTCCTCTCCCGTCGGACCAAGAACAACCCCGTCCTCATCGGCGAGCCGGGCGTGGGCAAGACCGCCATCGTGGAGGGCCTGGCCCGCCGGGTGGCCGAGGGCGACGTCCCCGAGAGCCTGAAGGGCCGCCGCATCGTCGCCCTGGACCTCGGGTCGATGGTGGCCGGCGCCAAGTACCGCGGCGAGTTCGAGGAACGGCTCAAGGCCGTGCTCGACGACATCAAAAACTCTGCGGGACAGATCATTACGTTCATCGACGAGCTGCACACCATCGTCGGGGCCGGCGCGACCGGCGAGTCGGCGATGGATGCCGGCAACATGATCAAGCCGATGCTGGCCCGCGGAGAGTTGCGGCTGGTCGGCGCCACCACACTCGACGAGTACCGCAAGCACATCGAGAAAGACGCCGCGCTGGAGCGGCGCTTCCAGCAGGTCTACGTCGGCGAGCCGTCGGTCGAGGACACCGTCGGCATCCTGCGCGGCC
>DATASA010000120.1:0-9832 GCA_036269435.1 Acidimicrobiales bacterium
CGTCGGCGGCAGCCTGGCCGATGCGATGACGTCGCTGACCGGGGCCGGGCTCAAGGGCGTGGCGCCGTCGGGGGCCGGCGCCGCCGACATGGTGACCGGGCAGGACCCGGCGGCGAACGCGAGGGTCAGCCGGAACTCCTCCGTCCAGCTGGTCGTGGCCGCGGCCACGTCGACCACCGCGGCGACCGCGGCGACGACCGCCCCGCCGGTCACCACGGCGACGACGCGCCCGGCGACGACGACGACGGCCACGTCGGCGCCGACGACCACGGCCGCGCCCGCCACCACCGTCGCCCCGACGACGGTGGCGCCCACCACGTCGATCGTGGTGACGACCAGCGTGGTCGTGACCACGACGACCCGCTGACGCCCCCGCCGGGTTGACCGCCGGCTCGGCGCGGGTAGGAACTCCTCCGTCGCACGTCCGAACGAGGAGGAAGAATGTCGGAGATCCAGAACGACCTGACGCCCGAAGAGCTCGACGCCGAGTCCGGCGAGGAGCTTCCCGACCGTGAGGCCATGTCCCTGATCAACGCCAACATCGCCGCCCCGGTGAACGCAGCCGTCGCCCTGAACGCCCTGAGCGACAACTCCACCGCCTACGCCAACGCGCAGCAGACAGCGGCCATCACCCAGACCGCCTGATGTCGGGCGACCTGAGCCCCGAGGACCTGCAGGACCAGCGGGCCGAGCTGCTTCCGGACCGCGAAGTCCTGTCGCTGCTCACGGACCCGACCTCCATGCAGGTGCCGTCGCTCCTCGGCGGGACCACAGCCGCGCCGGACACGGGCGCCGGCACCCTCGCCTCGGGAGCGTCCACAACCGCGGCGGGGGCCGCCCACCACGTGGGCGACGTGCCCGCCGGCGGCACCTATTCTCCGACCGAGTCGGCCACCGCCGGCTGAGGAGGTCCGGACCATGGCGGACGTAAACCCCATCCCGGAGGGGTATCCGCAGGTCATTCCGTACCTCTGCATCGACGGGGCCGCCGCGGCCATCGAGTTTTACGGGTCGGTCTTCGGAGCCACCGAACGGATGCGCATGCCGGGGCCGGGCGACACCATCGGCCACGCCGAGCTTCAGTTCGGCGATGCGGTGGTCATGCTCTCCGACGAATTCCCCGGGATGAACGTCCGCAGCCCCACGTCGGTCGGCGGCACGCCGGCTTCGTCGGCGGGCGCCTCGGTCGCGCCGTGGCGTTCACCGCGCAGCACAGCACGGCGGGTGCAGTCGGTCACGGCGACCTGGTCGGCGAGCCCGGGCAGGTAGGCGGCTACTGAACGGGGTGCCGGCGGAAGCGGCGCCCGGCGGCCCGGTCGCCGCCGCCCGGACGGCTAGCGTTTTGTCGGTCCATGGGGAAGAACGCAGGTTTCGGTCGCCCCGGCGCGCAGCATCGCCTACGCACCTGGTGGCAGGCCCAGAGCCCGACCACCCGGAGCAACATCGCCGTGTTCTCGGTGATCGGCGTCGTCGTGGTCATCCTCATCGCCGCAGCCACGTCCCACGACGCCGGGCGCACCGGCCCGACCGGGGTGTCGACGGCAGGACGGCCCGCGGCGGTCTCCACCAGCCTGTTCTTCCTCCCGACGTCCGCGCCGTCCACGACCGTCGCCGCCTCGCCACCCTCGTCCTCGTCGACCGCCACGACGACCACCACGACCGGCACGGCGCCGCCGACCACGACCCGCACGACCGCGACCGTCCCACCGACCTCGACGACGGGGCCGAGTCCGTCGACGACCCGACCCGATCCGGGGGTGATCTTCTCGCCCGCCCCCACGACCTCGACCAGCCCTCCCGCCACCATCGGTTCGCCTCCCACGTCGTCGGTCATCACACCGACGACGACCACGCAGCCCCCCGCCACGACGACGTCGACGACCGCGGCCGGCCTGGGCGGCCTGGCGCCGGCCCTGACGTCGCTCGTCTCCGGGGGCGGCTGACCCGTTGGCGCGGCGCCTGCGGATCCTCACCTGGCACGTCCACGGCAACTACCTCTGGTACCTGTCGCGGATTCCGCACGACATCTTCCTGCCGGTGCGTCCTGGTGCGCCGGAGGGTTACGGCGGCCGGGGCGCCAGCTTCACCTGGCCGGACACCGTGCACGAGGTGCCCGCCGACGAGGTCTGCGACCTCGACCTCGACGTGGTGCTCACCCAGTCGCATCGGAACTGGGCGGTGGACCGCCCGGCCGTCCTTTCGCCGGCCCAACTGGCCCTGCCCCACGTCCACGTGGAGCACGACCCGCCCAGGGAGTCGCCCACCGACACCCCCCACCCGGTGGACGACCCCGAGGTGCTCGTCGTCCACGTCACCGCGTTCAACCGGCTGATGTGGGACAGCGGTCGGAGCCCGACCCGGGTCATCGAGCACGGGGTGGTCGTTCCCGAGTCGGCCCGGTACACGGGCGAGCTCGACCGCGGCATCGTCGTGGTCAACGGCCTGGCCCGGCGGGGCCGGCGCCTGGGCGCCGACGTGTTCGACGAGGCCCGTCGCTCCGTCCCCTTGGACCTGGTGGGGATGCAATCGGAGGAGGCGGGGGGCATGGGCGAGATCCCGCCCACCGGCCTCGCCGCGTTCGAGGCTCGCTACCGGTTCTTCTTCAACCCGATCCGCTGGACCAGCCTGGGACTGGCGGTGTGCGAGGCCATGATGGTCGGCCTGCCCGTCGTCGCCCTGGCCACGACCGAGATGGCCACGGTGGTCGACGACGGCGTCAACGGGTTCGCCGACACCGACACCGGGCGGCTGGTGGAGCGCATGGGGGAGCTGCTGCGCGATCCGGCCCTGGCCCGTCGCCTGGGCGACGAGGCGCGACGGACCGCCCTGCACCGCTTCGGGATCGACCGCTTCGTGGCCGACTGGGACGCCGCCCTGCGCGACGTCGCCGGTGGCAGCGGTCCGGCGTCCACTCAGGCGATGGCGGCTCGGACGAACTCGTCCACTCGGGCGACGTAGGCGGCCCGGTCGGCGTCGAACGCCTTGGTGTGGGCGACGCCGGGCAGCAGCCACAGCTGGCCCCCGGTGAGCCGGGCGAGAAGGGGACCGTCGGACGGGGGGATGGTGCGGTCGCCGGTGCCTTGGATGATGAGCGCCGGCACCCCGAACGGGCGGTCCGCGATCTCACGGTTGAGGTCCAGGACGTGACCGCCGCCGCTGATCAGCGGGTACAGCACGGGCAGCAGGTCCGTGACGATGCCGGGCACGTGGGCCCGGAAGGCGACGACGCTGCGGAAGCCGGTGAAGCCGCTGTCGGCGACGACCGCCGCCGGTCGGGCGCCCCGGGCCACCGCGGCCAGCGACGCGAAGGCGCCGCCCGAGAACCCGAGCAGCACGGCCGGGCCGGGCACGGTGGCATCGACCCAGCGCAGCGCGTCGGCCACGTCGTCGGCCTCCCGCTGGCCCCCGCCGTAGCGGCGGTGGCCGGACACGTAGCCGAGGTCCGGGAACAGCAACCC
Source organism: Acidimicrobiales bacterium (assembly GCA_036269435.1). GTDB lineage: Bacteria > Actinomycetota > Acidimicrobiia > Acidimicrobiales > AC-14 > CADCTB01. The sequence goes on from DATASA010000120.1 coordinate 3,459, forward strand.
GTACCCGAGCGCGTGCAGGGGCGGCCCCACCTCGACCGTGGCCGTGCGGTTGCCGCCGTAGCCGTGCACCACGACGATCACCGGCCGCCCTGCGGTGCCGGGCACGTACCAGGCGGGCAGGCCGCGGCCGTAGGTGACGTTCTGGAACGCCAGGCCGACCGACGCCGGATCGGGCTGCTGGCGAAGGTCGACGCCGCCCCGGGCGATCTTGGCCGCCGCGTACGCGTTCAGGCAGAACCAGCTTCCCACTGCGGCCAGTGCCAGGCCCACGCCGACGCGGCGCGGCCAGCGGCGGGCCGCGCCGCCGGTCAGGCCCCGTCCGGCGTGGTGGAGCTCTCGACGACTGCGTCCAACGCCTGAGCCAGCTCGGACAGTTCCTGGCGTCGCAGTTGGGAGACGAAGTGGCGGCGGACACCGTCGACGTGGGTCGGGGCGGCCTCCTCCAGCCGGGCCCGCCCGGCCGCCGTGAGCACGGCGAGCACGCCCCGCCGGTCGGTGGGGCAGATGCGGCGGACGACCAGGCCCGCCTGGCCCAATCGGTCCAGGCGACGGGTCAGCCCACTGCGCGACACCAGGGTGCGGGCGGCCAACTCCGTCATGCGTAGCTCGCCCGCGGGCTCGGCCGACAGGTGGACGAGGATCTCGTAGTCGGCCAGCGAGATGCCGTGCACCTCCAGCTCGGCATCGAGACGCTCCATCAACCGGATGCTGGCCCGGAGAAAGCTCTGCCACACCTGCATCTCGCCCTCGTCGAGCCACGCCGTCGTCGGCGTCGTCATCGGCACCCCCGAACGCTAACCGGGCCGACCCGGGCGTTTGCCCACCGGGGCCCCCGGGTACCGGTCGTGCGGTGGCCAGCGACCAGATCGGAACCGTCCTGGTGACGGGTGCGTCGTCGGGGCTCGGCGCGGCCGTGGTCGGCGCAGTCGCCGCCGCAGGTGGAACGCCGGTCGGCCTCGATCTCGTCGCCCCTGCGTCCGGCGTCGACCACGAGATCGTCGATTTGGTCGACACGCGTGCCGCCGAGGCGGCGGTCGCCCGGGTTCTGGAACGCCACCCCGATCTCTCCGGGATCGTCACCGCGGCCGGGACCGATGCCTGCGGCCGCCTGGAGGACGTGGCCGCCGAGGACTGGGAACGGGTGGTCAAGGTCAACCTGCTGGGCACCGCCGCGGTCGTGCGCGCCGCCCTCCCGGCCCTGGCCGCCAACGGCGGCCGGGTGGTGACCGTCGCCTCCACCTTGGGCGTGCGGGCCCTCAGCGACGCGACCGCGTACTGCGCCAGCAAGTTCGGCGTGGTCGGGTTCACCCGAGCCCTGGCCGCCGAGACCGCCGGGCGGGTGGGCGTGACCCTGCTCGTGCCGGGCGGCATGCACACCGCCTTCTTCGACAGTCGTGAGGACCGCTACAAGCCGCCTCCGGACGCCAAGCTCAACCAGCCGGAGGACGTCGCCAACGCGGTGCTCTTCGCCCTCGGCCAGCCGCCGGGCTGCGAGGTACGGGAGCTGGTCGTCTGCCCGTCGCTCGAGAGTTCGTGGCCATGATCGTCTAGGGCTCTTCGTCGGAGTCAAGATGGAAGAACGAACTGAGGGGAGCCACATGTCGAATTCCGAGAGCGCCTGGGAGCCTCACGACCACGAAGCTGTTGTCCACAGTCACCGGCACTACCACGTGACCCACAACTTCAGGGAGATGACCGGTGGGTTCGAGCACCTGAGCTCGGCCCACGACCACGAGCACGACCACGCGGGGATGAGCCACGCCCATCACCCGCACGAGAACTTCGACAGCGAGCACGCGGGCGAGGCGCACGTGCACGACCACACGGAGCCGGTGCGGGAGAACGGCGACGGCTCGGCTGCGGCGAAGGCCAAGAAGGCGCCGGCGAAGAAGGCGGCCAAGGCCGCAACCGCCGCGGACAGCTGACGCCGGGCGGTCGCCGCCCGGTGCGCGCCGCGGCGGCGGCCGGTGCGGCTGCGCTGGGCCTCGTGCTGGGTGCCTGCTCGGCGGGCGACGGGGCCCCCCGGCCGGCCGCGACCACGACGACCACCGTGGCCGACGTCACCGTGCGGGGCGTGGTGGCCAGCGTCTCGGCCAGCGCCAAGGTCATCGCCTTCGCCGCGCCCGTCGCCGGGGTGACGAACGTGGCCCTGACCGTCGACAGCCAGATCCTGCGGGCGACGGGCGGGCCCGCCACCCTGGCCGACGTCGCCCCGGGAACGACCGTCGAGGCGACGGGCCGGCCGAGCGGCGCCGACACCATCGTCGCCCGCCGCCTCGTCGTGAGCTGAGGACGCCCGCCGGTCGCCACCGCGTACCCTCTACCCCGCATGCGCGGCTACGGGTACGGCTTTCACCACCGCATGGGGCGAGACCCCGACCAGTTGGTGGGCAAGTCGCTCGACCGCGCCGTGGTGCGCCGGGTGCTCACCTTCGCCCGCCCGTTCCGCACGCTGCTGATCGTGTTCATGGTCAGCATCCTGGCCGGCTCGATCCTCGGCATCCTGCCCGCGCTCGTGTTCCGCCGGATCATCGACGGCCACGCCGTGCCCCGTCGGGACATGGCCGGCGTGGACCGCCTGGCCCTGCTCGCCCTGACGCTGGCGTTGGCCGGCGCCGTGCTCGACATCGTCCAGCGCTGGCTCTCCGCGCTGATCGCCGAGGGGCTGATCTTCGACCTCCGCTCGGCCCTGTTCGACCACGTCCAGGGCATGCCTCTCGCGTTCTTCACCCGCACGCAGACGGGCTCGCTCATCAGCCGCATGAACAACGACGTCATGGGCGCCCAGCAGGCGTTCACCGGGACCCTCGGCAGCGTCCTGCAGAACATCCTCGACGTGACCGTCACGCTCATCGTGATGATCCGCCTCGAGTGGCGGCTGACCGTGCTCATCCTCCTGGTCGTGCCGGTGTTCCTGCTGCCGGCCAAGCGGATCGGCCGCCAGATGCAGCGCCTGACCCGGGAGTCGTTCCAGCTCGACGCCGCGATGAACGCGTCGATGACCGAACGGTTCAACGTGTCGGGCGCCCTGCTGGTCAAGCTGTTCGGCCATCCCCGGCGGGAGTCGGCCGAGTTCGCCGAACGGGCCGGCCGGGTGCGCGACATCGGCATCCGCACAGCGATGTACGGCCGGGTGTTCTTCTCCGCCCTGGCCCTGCTCGGGGCCGCCGGGACCGTGGCGGTCTACTGGTACGGGACCCGGCTGGTCATCTCCGGCGCCATGAGCCTGGGCACGCTCACCGCCCTCGCCGTCTACGTCGCCCGCATCTACAGCCCGCTGACCCGGCTGACCAACGCCCAGGTCGACATCATGACGTCGCTGGTCAGCTTCGAGCGGGTCTTCGAGGTGCTCGACGCCACCCAGGCCATCGAGGACTCGCCGGGCGCCTACGACCTCGTCGACCCCCGGGGCCGCATCGAGGCCGACGACGTGTGGTTCCGCTACCCGGCTCCGAGCACGATCTCCATCGCCTCCCTGGAGGCGGACGCGGCGGCGCCGCTGTCCACCGACCCGTCGGGAACGGTGCTGAAGGGCGTCTCCTTCGTGGCCGAGCCGGGCCAGATGGTGGCCCTGGTGGGCCCCACGGGCGCGGGCAAGACCAGCCTGTCGTACCTCGTCCCCCGCCTGTACGACGTCACCGCAGGCGCCATCCGCATCGACGGCCACGACGTCCGTCACCTGACCTCGGAGTCGCTGGCCGACGCCATCGGCATGGTGACCCAGGACGCCCACCTGTTCCACGACACCATCGCCGCCAACCTCCGGTACGCCAAGCCCGACGCCACCGACGCCGAGCTGGTGGAGGTGTGCCGGGCGGCGCGCATCCACGACCTCATCGCCGGCCTGCCCGACGGCTACGCCACGCTGGTGGGCGAGCGCGGCTATCGCCTGTCAGGCGGCGAGAAGCAGCGGCTGGCCCTGGCCCGGGTCCTGCTCAAGAGCCCGGCCATCGTCATCCTCGACGAGGCGACCGCCCACCTCGACTCCGAGACCGAGGTCCTCATCCAGCAGGCCCTGGCCGAGGCCCTGCACGGGCGCACGTCGCTGGTGATCGCCCACCGCCTGTCGACCATCCACGCCGCCGACCAGATCCTCGTGCTCGACGGGGGCCGGATCGTGGAGCGGGGCACCCACGACGAGCTCGTGGGCAAGGCCGGTCTCTACAGCGAGCTGTACCTGACGCAGTACTCGCCGGGCGCGGTCATCACGAGAGTGAATCCCGGCGAGGAACACTCGAGCGCCTGATCCGGCTCGTGCGCTCGGCCGCCTGCGGCCTGTCGCCAACCCGGACCGCGTCGGCCCGGGCCAGTTCCTGGTCCCGCTCCTGGGCAAGCTCGCCCTGCCGCTCGCGCTCGTCGTCGAGGGCCCGCTCCCGCTCGGCGACCTGGGTCCGGTCCCGCTCCCGCTCGAGCTCGTGGGCCCGTACCCGTCCCTCGGAGCGGGCCAGCGACAGGTTGGCGCGCGTTCGGGCCTCCTCGGCCTCCCGGGCGGCGGCCGCCTGGGCGCCGACGGTCGGGTCGGCGGCGCGGGCCAGCAACCGGCCGTGCCAGCGCTCGCCCAGGATGCCGCCGACGAGTGAGCCGACGAACAGGCCGATCAGGGAGGCGATGCCGGCGACGGTGGCCGCATGCCCGTACTCGTCGGCCGTCGTCGGAATGCCGAGCGACCGCAGGTTGGCGGCCGCGCTGTCGGTGGCGCCGGAGTTGCGGGCCAGGGCGGCGACGACGCCCACCACGACGAGGCCGAGCACAGCGACGGCGAGCCCGTGGAGCAGCCCGTTGCGACGGGCCATGCGCCCGGCCACGTAGCCGCCGAACAGGTAGGCGACGAGAAGGAGGGCGGCGACGACCAGGCCACCGGTCGTGCCCAGCCGCTCCCAGTCGGTGCTCAGGTCGGTGGTGCTGCCCGCGGCCCCGACCGCGGCCGCGGCGAGCCCTAGGAGGATGGCGAAGGCGCCGTAGGCCACCAGCACGCCGGCGAGGGCGCTGGTGATCGAGAAGCCGCCGTAGCCGGCGTCGGCGGCCAGCTCCCGGCGGTCGCGAGCGGTCTCGCGCAACGTCGTCCGAGTGCTCACAGGTTCTCCTCCCCCGTCTCGACGGCGGCGATCTCGGCCGCCTCGTCCGACCGGTCCTGCTGCATAAGCTCCTCTTCGAAGCCCTCGCGCTGCAGCACCTGGTCCTGCTTCTCCTGCTCGACCTGCTCTTCTTCGGTCTTCTCAGGCATGTCAGGCCCGTACCCGAGGCGGCGCGGGCGACAAACCTCGGCGCCCGTGCAGCCCCGCTTCGCCGTTTGCGGGCGCCCGCCGTAGCATCGACCTTCGGAATGCGCGTCCCGACCCTGTCTCCACCGGCGTACCGCCGGGTGACGCTGTTCGCGATGGTCGCGGTGGCCTTTATCATCGTGACCGGCGGCGCCGTCCGTCTCACCGGGTCCGGGCTCGGATGTCCCACCTGGCCGACCTGCGACGGCGGGCGAGTCGTCGCGCCGTGGCAGTACCACGCCATGGTCGAGTTCGTGAACCGGACGATCACCGGTCTGGTGTCCGTGCTCGTCATGCTGGCCGTGCTGGGCTCGTTGGTCCGCACGCCCCGGCGGCGGGACCTGGTCTGGCTGTCGGCTGGTCTCGTCGTAGGCGTCCTCGCCCAGATCGTCCTCGGCGGCCTGACCGTGCTGTTCAAGCTCCGCCCGGGGTTCGTGATGGCCCACTTCCTCCTGTCGATGGTCCTGCTGGCCGACGCCGTGGTCCTGCACCACCGGGCCGGGCGCCCGGCCGGGCGCACCCGGCTGGCGGTCAGCCGTGACCTCCTCGCCCTCGGTCGCCTCGAGGTGGCCGCCGCGGGGCTGGTCATCTTCCTCGGCACCGTGGTCACGTCGTCGGGGCCCCACGGCGGCGACGAGCACGCCGAGCGCCTGCCCTTCCTGCTCACCGACGTCGCCCGGCTCCACGGCATCGCGGTGATGCTGTTCCTCGCCGTCACCCTGGTCGCGCTGTGGCGCCTGCGGCGCGACGGCGCGCCGCCCGAGCTGTTCCGCCGGGGGGAGATCCTGCTGGTCGTCCTGGTGGCCCAGGCCGCGCTGGGCTACGTGCAGTACTTCACCGGGGTCCCGGCCGTGCTGGTCGGCTTTCACATCGCCGGTGCGGCTGCGGTGTGGATCGCCGTGCTCCGCTTCCACCTGGCGTTCTCGGTCCCCGTCGGCGGTCCGGAGACCGGGGCCGGCGGTACCCTGGAGCCGTGGTCGGTGGCCCTCACCTCGCAATGACGGCCGCGCCCGTCGAGGTCAAGGAACCGGAGATCGACGAGGTCGTCACGCCGGACCGGCCCTGGATCGTCATCGTCTGGAACGACCCGATCAACCTGATGACGTACGTCAC
>DATASA010000121.1:0-24937 GCA_036269435.1 Acidimicrobiales bacterium
CCGCCTCAAGGGCCTGGGCGAGATGGACTACGCCGAGCTGCGAGACACCACCATGGACGAGAACCGGCGCACGCTCCTGCAGGTCTCTGTCGAGCAGGCCGCCCTGGCCGACGACGTGTGCTCCATCCTGATGGGGGAGGACGTGGAGTCGCGCAAGCAGTTCATCCAGACCCACGCCACCGACGTCCGCTTCCTGGACATCTAGCCGCCATGAGCGAGCGAATGCGAGCGAATGAAACAAGCAGGGTGCCCCGCTCGGCGGGGCAGCCGCCGAAGGCGGTGACCCGATGAGCGATCAGCCGCCCCTCGAGTTCTCCAACGTGGAGCCCATCGAGCTGCAGACCGAGATGGAGCAGTCGTACCTCATCTACGCGCTGTCCACCATCACCGCGCGTGCCCTCCCCGACGTGCGCGACGGCCTCAAGCCCGTCCACCGCCGCATCCTCTGGGACATGTTCGACCAGGGCTTCCGCCCCGACCGGACCATGGTCAAGTGCGCCCGCATCACCGGCCACGTCATGGGCCAGTACCACCCCCACGGCAACCAGGCCATCTACGACGCCCTGGTCCGCATGGCCCAGCCCTTCAGCCTGCGCCATCCCCTGATCGACTTCCACGGCAACTACGGGTCGCCGGAGTTCGAGGCCGCAGCCGAGCGCTACACCGAGTCCCGGCTCAGCGCCCTGGCCATGCACATGCTGGCCGGCATCGACGAGGACACCGTCGACTTCGTCGACAACTACTCGGGCGACTTCACCGAGCCCAGCGTCCTCCCCAGCCGCTTCCCCAACCTGTTGGTGAACGGCAGCCAGGGGATCGCGGTGGCCATGGCCACGAACATCCCGCCCCACAACCTGGCCGAGATCATCGACGCCACCCTGCACCTCATCGACCACCCCGAGGCCACGCCCGACGACCTCATGCAGTTCGTCAAGGGCCCCGACTTCCCCACGGGCGCGTACATCCTGGGCAGAGCCGGGATCATGGACGCCTACCGCACCGGCCGGGGCTCCATCCGGATGCGGGCCAAGACCGAGATCGTCGAGGGTCGGACCAGCAGCGAGATCCATGTCACCGAGCTCCCCTACCAGGTGAGCGTGTCGTCGGTGGCGTCCAAGGTGGCGGAGCTGGTCGACTCCCGCCAGATCGAGGGCATTCGCGACATCAAGAACCTGTCGTCGGGCGAGGACACCAAGCTCGTCATCTACCTCAAGCGCGACGCCAACGCCACGGTCGTGCTCAACAACCTGTTCAAGCACACCCCGCTGCAGACCAACTTCGGCGTGAACATGGTCGCCCTGTGCGACGGCGTGCCCCGCACGCTCAACCTGGCCCAGGCCCTCAGCTACTACATCGACCACCAGGTCGAGGTCATCACCCGCCGCTCGGAGTTCCGCCTGGACAAGGCCCGGCGCCGGGCCCACATCCTCGAAGGCCTGATCAAGGCCCTCGACATGATCGACCAGATCATCGCCCTGATCCGGGCCTCGGCCGACAAGGCGGCCGCCCGCCAGGGCCTGATGGCGGCACCGTTCGAGTTCAGCGAGGAGCAGGCCGAACACATCCTCGACATGCCCCTGTCCCGCCTCACCCGGCTGGGCCGGGCCCAGATGGAGGAGGAGCTGGAGGCGCTGCGGGTGACCATCGCCGAGCTGGAGGCGATCCTCGCCGACCCCGGCAGGCTGCGCCAGGTCATCAAGGACGAGATGGGCGAGATCCGCACCAAGCACGCCCAGCCCCGCCGGGCCGAGATCACCTTCGACCCCGGCGATCTCGACAACCTCGACCTCATCGACGACGAAGAGCTCGTCGTCACCATGACCCACGCCGGCTACATCAAGACGGTGGCCGCCGACGCTTTCCGCACCCAGGGCCGGGGCGGGCGCGGCGTGGCCGGCGCCCGGCTGCGCGACAACGACTACGTCGAGCGCATCGTCCACACCACGGCCCACGCCTACCTGCTGTTCTTCTCGAACCGGGGCAAGGTCTACCGGCTGCGGGCGCACGAGATCCCGATGAAGGACCGCACCGCCCGGGGCACCGCCATCCCCAACCTGCTGTCGCTCCAGCCGGGCGAGCGCATCCAGGCCATCATCGACACCCGCGACTACGAGACGTCGCGCTTCCTGTTCTTCGCCACCAAGAGCGGCATGGTGAAGAAGACCCGCTTCACCGAGTACGACTCGTCCCGGCGTGACGGGCTGATCGCCATCAACCTGCGCGACGACGACGAGCTGGTCCGCGTCGTGCAGACCAGTGGCGGCGACGACATCTTCATGGTCAGCAGCGCCGGCACCACCATCCGCTTCTTCGAGGACGACGTGCGGGCCACCGGCCGCTCGGCCATGGGTGTCATCGGCATGCGCCTGCGCCAGGGCGACGAAGTGGTTTCCTGCGACGTCACCCGCGACGGCGCCGACCTGCTCATCGTGACCGACACCGGCCACGGCAAGCGCACCAAGCTCGACCGCTTCCCGCGCAAGGGTCGCGGCACCATGGGCGTCATCGGCATCCGGCTGGCCCGGGGTCGCGGCGCGGTGGTGGCCGCCCTCATGGTCGGCCTCGACGACGAGCTGCTGCTCATCTCCTCGGCCGGCGTCACCATCCGCACCGCGGTCCGCGACATCTCGTCCCAGGGCCGCGACGCCACCGGCGTGCGCATCATGAACCTCGACGAAGGCCAGACGGTCGCCGCCGTCGCCCCCGTCCTCAACGTCGACGACTAGCAGCGTTTGGTAGGTCTGCGGCGCCAGAACGCCGCCGATCTACCAAACCCTCATCCCTTCCCCTCCTGAAGCTCGATCGCGCGCCCGGGAGGGGCACATGCACACGAAGTCGTCGGAGTCCCAACGGGGCTCCATCCTGCCGTTCATCGCCTTGGCCATGGTCCTGGCCGGCGTCAGCATGGTCCTGCTCGCCCGGGTCGGCGGCGCAGCCACGGCCCGCGCCGGCGCCCGCAACGCGGCTGACGCCGCCGCACTCGCAGGCGCGGCCGAGGGTCGGGACGCGGCCGTGGCCCTGGCGCAGGCCAACGGGGCCGAGCTCGTGTCCTACAGCGAAGTCGGGCTGGACACCCTGGTCCGCGTCCGGCTCGGCCCGGCTGAGGCCAGCGGTCGGGCCCGGCGCAGCGGCGACCGTGGCAACGGCAGCGGCGGCGGCACCGGGACGGCGTCGGCGGACGGCCTCGCCCCGGCCATGCGCGCCGCCCTGGCCCGGGCCGAACAACTGCTGGGCGAGCCGGTCCCGATCACGTCGGGGTTCCGGTCGAGCGATCAACAGGCCGCCCTCTACGCCAACCGCGCCAACAACCCGTACCCGGTGGCGGCGCCCGGCACATCGATGCACGAGCGGGGGCTGGCCATCGACGTCCCCGCCGACTTCGTCGCCCGCCTTCTCTCGGTGGCCTCGAAGGCAGGACTGTGCCATCCCTATCCGGTCGACGACCCGATCCACTTCGAGGTGTGCCAGTAGCGGTGGCCGTTCTAACGTGGCGGGCGGTGCGGCTGCGGGACTTCGAGTACGTCAGGACCGCCTGCGGGCGGGACCTGACCGCTCCGGGGCTACCCCGGGGTCAGCAACGTCACCTCACCGTCGCATCGCATGCGCTCGCGTGCCCCCAAAGGCACAATCGCGCACGCACGGCAGGACAGGTCGGGGCCCGCAGCCGCACCACTGATGGACGATGACCCGGGGGCGCCTCGGCGTCGTCGTCGCCGACGGACTGGCGCGGGCCTTCCTGGCCGGCGACTGGGATCCCGAAGCGATGGCCCGCCGCGGCCATCGCTGCCTGGGCGACCGGCGGCGGTGGGTGTTCCACCTCGCGTCGGCCGCCCGCTCCGGTTGGCCTGAGGCACCGGCCGACGCGCCGCGCGCGCTGGCCGCGTTCCTCGCGGCCTGTCCGGTGCTGACTGAGGCGCTGGCGCGCGACCGTGCCCTCGGCCGACCTGCCCCCCAGGTGCGCCACTGGTTCCCCACGGACCCGGCCATGGGCCCGGCCCGGTGGCCCGTCCCCGAGCTGGCGTCGCGAAGGGACCTGCAGGAGCTCTTGGGCCTCGACGCCGGCGGGCTGGCCTGGTTCGCTGACGCCCGGAGCTGGGAGCGGACGGTGCCGGACGAGCGGCTGCGCCACTACCGGTACCGATGGAGCGCCAAGGCGGCCGGCGGTGTCCGACTGATCGAGGAGCCGAAGCCGACGCTGAAGTTCTTCCAACGCCGCCTCCTGCGCGACGTCCTGAACCTGATCCCGCCCCATCCCGCGGCGCACGGGTTCCGGCCGGGCCACTCGGTCCTCACCCACGCCCGCCTCCACGCCGGCCAGGCCGCGGTCCTCAGGTTCGACCTGGAGGCGTTCTTCTCGTCGGTCGCCGCCGGCAGGATCTACGGCCTGTTCCGGACGGCGGGCTACCCGGAGGCCGTCGCCCACAGCCTCACCGCACTGGTGACCAACGCCGTCCCCAGGAGCGTCTGGCACGCCGCGCCCAAGCCCGACGACGGGCCGGGCCTGGCCGCCCACCACCGGCTGGGTCGCCACCTGGCCGGCGCGCACCTGCCCCAGGGCGCCCCGACGTCGCCGGCCCTGGCCAACCTCGTCGCCTTCGGGCTCGATCGCCGCCTCAGCGGCCTGGCCGCCGCCAACGGCGCGCGCTACTCGCGCTACGCCGACGACCTGACCTTCTCCGGCCCCCATCGTCTTTGGCGCCGCGCCCCCGCACTGACCCGCGTCGTGGCCGGCATCGTCGCCGAGGAGGGCTTCCGACTGAATCCGGACAAGACGAGCCGCCGGGCCGCCGGGGAGCGCCAGCTCGTGACCGGCTTGGTCGTGAATGCGGAACCGAACGTCCGCCGGAGCGAGTACGAAACGCTGAAAGCCATCGTCCACAACGCAGCGCGGACCGGCGGCGAGGGGCAGAACCGTGAAGGGCAACCCGACTTCCGAGCCCACCTCGCCGGTCGGGTCGCCTGGCTGACCTCGGTCCATCCACACCATGGGGCGAAGCTGTGGGCGGAGTTCGAGACGATCGACTGGTAGTGCCGAGGGCGTTTCCGGGTAGAGGCGGACACATCGTGACCGGCCGCCAGAGGACAGGAGCCACGACGTGAAGGCGTGGGTGGTCCGGCGGCCCGGCAGTATCGGCGACGCCCCCCTCGCCCTCGTGGACCGGCCCGTCCCCGTCCCCGGCGCCGGCGAGCTGCTGGTCCGGGTCCTGACCTGCGGCGTGTGCCGCACCGATCTCCACCTCGCCGAAGGAGACCTCCCGCCGCATTACCCCGACCTCGTGCCCGGCCACGAGGTCGTCGGGACGGTCGACGGGTTGGGTACGGGGGCGTCGAGATTCGAGGTCGGTGACCGGGTCGGGATCCCATGGCTGCGCCACACCTGCGGCCGGTGCCGGTTCTGCGTGCGGGGCGACGAGAACCTCTGCGTCGACCCACGCTTCACCGGTTGGGACGCCGACGGCGGCTACGCCGAGCACGCCGTCGTCGACGAGCGTTACGCCTACGCCATCCCGGACCAGTTCGACGACGACGAGGCCGCGCCTCTCCTGTGCGCTGGGATCATCGGCTTCCGCGCCCTCCGCCGCGCCGCACTGCCGCCGGGCGGCCGCCTCGGCATCTACGGCTTCGGCGGGTCGGCCCACCTCGCGGCCCAGGTCGCACTGGCCGAGGGGGCGACGGTGCACGTGATGACCCGCTCGACCGACGCGCAGGCGCTGGCCCTCGAGCTGGGCGCGGCGTCGGCGGCCGGCACGTTCGACCCGCCCGCAGAGCCCCTCGACTCGGCCGTCGTGTTCGCCCCGGCCGGTGAGGTCGTCCCCGCCGCGCTGGCGGCGTTGGATCGCGGCGGCACCGTCGCCGTCGCCGGGATCCACCTCAGCGACATCCCGACGCTGCGCTACGAGGACCACCTCTTCCAGGAACGCCAGCTCCGGAGCGTGACCGCCAACACCCGCGCCGACGGCGAGGAGTTCCTCTCGATCGCGGCACGCATCGGCATCCGGGTGGAGACGGTCGCCTATCCGCTGGAGCGGGCCGACGTCGCCCTCACCGACCTGGCCCACGACCGGTTCACCGGTGCCGCCGTCCTGCGGGTGGCGAACCGTGCGTGAGCGCGTGCCGGGTTCCTGCCGCCGGACGGCACGGGCTCGATCCGGGACGGCGTCGTCGCCTCGCCCGACCGGCCAGCGACTACCGTCACTGTGCATCCGGGTATGAGAAGGAGTCCTGTGGTCGAGGGGCGGCGCGTCCGTCTGGTCGTACGGAGAGTCGAACCGTGGACCGTGCTCAAGTTCTCGGTCCTCCTCTTCACCACGATCTATCTGGTCATCCTCGTGGCCGGGCTCGTCCTCTGGGCGGCGGCGACGGCCACCGGCGTGCGCCACAACGTCGAGAAGTTCATCGGCGACCTGATCGCCTCGGACAACTTCCACCTCCTCGGCGGAACGGTGATTCGCGCGTCGGTGCTCGGCGGGGCGCTGCTGGTCGTGCTCGGCACCGGCGCCAACGTGCTGCTCGCCGTCCTGTACAACCTGATCAGCGACGTGGTCGGCGGGGTCATCGTGGTGTTCGAGGAACGACCGACCCGGGGGCGGCCCGGCCGGGCCCGGCCGCCCGTCACGCTCGAGCCGCCGGTCGAGGCGCTCCGCCCCGCCCGCCAGCGCACCCGCCGGCCGATCGTGCGGACCCCACCAGGCTCGCCGCCCGGCCCCGATCCCGTTCCTCAAGTCGAGCCCGAGCAGGTCACACCCGTGGAGCTCACCCGCCCGTCCGACTGAACGCAACCGTCGGCGTCACCGGTGGCTCACGCGCTGGTTCCCGCTGCGCCCCGTCGGCCGCGAAACCCAGGACGACCACCCTTCGCCCCCGGCGCGTGATTCACGGTGTATTCCCAGGTTCACCTCACGCCAGGCTCATCTCCGCGGTGGATGGTGAGGGCGCCGGCTCAGAGCGGGCCGGCACCCCACCCCAACGAACCGAGGCTCGATGACTTGTCCCAGGATGAGCGTGAAGGCGAAGCTGGCCGTCGCCGCGACCGCAGTCGCCGCCGCGGCGTTGCCGTTCCAAGTCGGCGTGGCCCACGCCAGCACGCCCGACGACGACCTCACCGCCTGCATCTCCACCGCGGTGGCGACGATGAGCCCCACCTTCTCCGACGACGTCAGCGCGTGCGTCAACGCCTACCTGGTCGAACTCGGCATCGACCCGTCCACCATGACGTTCGACGGCTCGACCATCACCCTGCCCGACGGCACCACCGACAGCGCAGTCAACACCGCCATCCTCGGCACCGCCGACAGCAACACGAGTGTGACCACCGCCTCCTCCGGCGCCTCGTAAGGCCGGCCCTCGTCGAGCGCCAGGGGCGGCGATCGCCGCCTCGGCGTAACGTCGGCGCGGCGGGCGAGACGGAGAGGGCATGGCAGAGACGGAGCGGGAGCGGCTGGAGGATCAGGCAGCCGGCTGGAAGCGGTGGGGCCCGTACCTGAGCGAGCGTGCCTGGGGCACGGTTCGCGAGGACTACAGCGCTGACGGGGAGGCGTGGGACTTCTTCCCCCACGACCACGCGTCGTCACGGACCTATCGCTGGAACGAGGATGGCCTGGGCGGCATCTGCGACGACGCCCAGGCGCTCTGCCTCGCCTTCGCGTTCTGGAACGGCCGCGACCCGATCCTGAAGGAGCGGATCTTCGGCCTGACCGGCAACCAGGGCAACCATGGTGAGGACGCCAAGGAGTACTGGTGGTATCTCGACGCCACGCCGACGCACTCGTGGATGCGCTGGCGGTACCTCTACCCCCAGGCCGAGTTCCCGTACGGCGACCTGGTCGCCGAGAACCAGCGACGGGGCAAGTTCGAGGGCGAGTACGAGCTCGTCGACACAGGCGTGCTCGACGGCGACCGGTACTGGGACATCACGGCGGACTACGCCAAGGCCGGCGTCGACGATCTGTGCGTCCGACTCTCCGTCCGCAACGCCGGGCCCGACGAGGCGACCATCGACGTGCTGCCCATCCTGTGGTTCCGCAACACGTGGTCGTGGGGCCTGGACGACCGGCGACCGGCGCTGACCGCCAAGGACGGCCACATCGTCGCCGACCACCACGCCCTCGGGCGGCTGACGTTCGCCGGCGACGGCGACCCGGATGTGTTGTTCTGCGAGAACGAGACGAACGCCGAACGGCTCTGGGGCGTGCCCAACGCGTCGCCCTATCCCAAGGATGGGATCGCCGACCACGTCGTGCACGGCCGTGCGACGGTGAACCCCGACGGCACCGGCACGAAGGCGGCGCTGCGCTACCGGCTGACCGTCGGCGGCGGGGCGACGGCCGAGATCCGCCTCCGGCTGAGCGCGGGTGGCGCCGAGATCGACGGGGCGTGGTCGGCGACGATGGAGGCACGCCGGGCGGAGGCCGACGAGTTCTACGCGGCTCTCACTCCGCCGGCAGCCTCGCCGGGCGAGGCCCTGGTCATGCGCCAGGCCTTCGCCGGCATGCTGTGGTCCAAGCAGTTCTTCCACTACGACGTGGAGCGCTGGCTGGAGGGCGACCCCTCCGGCCCGACGCCGCCCGAGTCGCGAAAGCACGCCCGCAACGCGAAGTGGCGACACTTGAACAACGCCGACGTCATCTCCATGCCGGACACGTGGGAGTACCCGTGGTTCGCAGCCTGGGACCTCGCCTTCCACTGCGTCGCCCTGGCCCACGTCGACCCCGACTTCGCCAAGGCCCAGCTCCTGCTCATGTGCAAGGAGTGGTACATGCACCCGAACGGCCAGTTGCCGGCCTACGAGTGGAACTTCGGCGACGTGAACCCGCCCGTGCACGCGTGGGCCGCGTTGCGGGTGTTCGAGATCAGCGGTTCGACCGACTTCCACTTCCTCGAGCGCATCCTGCACAAGCTGCTGCTGAACTTCACCTGGTGGGTCAACCGCAAGGACGCGGCCGGCAACAACGTGTTCGAGGGCGGCTTCCTCGGCCTCGACAACATCGGCCCCATCGACCGGTCGGCCCAGCTGCCCGTGGCCGGCGCGCTCGAGCAGTCCGACGGCACGTCCTGGATGGCCATGTACTGCCTCAACCTGCTCGAGATCGCCCTCGTCCTCACCGCGCACGACGAGTCGTACGAGGACATGGCCACCAAGTTCTTCGAGCACTTCACCTACATCGCCACCGCCATCCACGAGCGCGGGCTGTGGAACGAGGATGACGGCTTCTACTACGACGTGCTGGCTCCGACGACCGGTGAGCGGGTGCCGCTGCGCGTCCGGTCCATGGTCGGCCTGCTTCCCCTCTGCGCCACGACGACGCTCGGGCAGGCGACGATGGACCGCCTGCCCTACTTCGCCGGGCACCTCCGGTGGTTCGAGCGGAACAAGCCACAGTTCGTGGAGAAGGTCGTGCACGCCCATCGCCTCGGCGAGCACGAGGGCCGACTGCTCTCCATCGTGGGTCCTGAGCGGCTGACGAGAATCCTCTCGACGATGCTGGCGACGGACGAGTTCCTGTCGCCCCACGGCCTCCGCGCCGTCGCCCAGAGCCATCGCGACCACCCCTTCGAGGCTGAAATCGGCGGCATGCACTGCAGCGTCGACTACGAGCCAGGGGAGTCGACCAGCGGCCTCTTCGGCGGCAACTCGAACTGGCGGGGCCCGATCTGGTTCCCCGTCAACTACCTGCTGGTCGAGGCTTTGGGCCGCTTCGCCCGCTTCTTCGGCGACGACCTCACCGTCGAGCACCCGGCCGGCTCCGGGCAGCGCATGACCCTGGCCGAGGTCGCCGCCGACCTGAGCGGGCGCCTGGTGTCCATCTTCCTCGACGACGACAGCGGCCGCCGGCCGGTCTTCGGCGACATCGAGCGCTTCCAGACCGACCCGGCGCTGCACGACATGATCCCGTTCCACGAGTACTTCCACGGCGACACCGGCAAGGGGCTCGGCGCCTCCCACCAGACCGGCTGGACCGGTCTCGTCGCCGACCTCATCGCCACCAAAGGACGCCACCCGTGAGCAACCAGAGCGCAGCGACCAGTGTGGATGTCCGGAGCGAGCACGCCGAGCCGGCCCGCCGGCCCAGCCGGAGCGCAGCGCAGGCCACGCCGGAGGGCCAACGGGGCTCGGCGAGCGCAGCGACCAATGTGGATGTGATCGTGATCGGGGGCGGGCCGGCGGGGGAGAACGTGGCCGGGCGGTGCGCCGACGGCGGCCTGTCCGTGCTCCTCGTGGAGAAGGAGCTGGTCGGCGGCGAGTGCTCGTACTGTGGCTGCATCCCGTCGAAGACCTTGCTGCGCCCGGGCGACGTCATCGCCGCGGCCAAGCGCGTGCCCGGCGCGGCAGAGGTGGTCACCGCGGCCATCGACGTGACCGCGGCACTGGCCCAGCGCGACTACATGACGAGCGACTGGGACGACTCCGGCGCCCTCAGCTGGTTGGCCAGCGAGGGCATCCAACTGGCGCGCGGGACGGCCCGCCTCGCCGGCGAACGGGCGGTGGAGGTCGACGCGGGCGACGGCGAGCTCGTCCGCCTGACGGCGGCGAAGGCCGTCGTCCTGGCCACCGGGACCGGGGCCGTGATCCCGCCCATTCCCGGCCTGCGCGACGCCCGGCCGTGGGACAACCGCTCGGTGACAAGTGCCAAGGAGATCCCCAAGCGGCTGCTCGTCCTCGGTGGCGGGGCCGTCGGGGCCGAGATGGCCCAGGCCTTCCGCCGCCTCGGGGCCGACGAGGTCACCGTCGTCGAGGCGGCCGAGCGGCTGCTCCCGAACGAGGAGCCGTTCGCCGGCGAGGAGGTGAAGGCCGCGTTCGAGGCCGAAGGCATGACGGTGATCACCGGCGTGAAGCTGACCGGTGCCCACCGCGCCGGCGCCGACGGCCCGGTGACCGGCACCCTGGCGGACGGCCGCACCATCACCGCCGACGAGATCCTCGTCGCCGTCGGCCGACGCCCGTCGACGGCGGACCTCGGCCTCGACACGGTCGGACTCGCGCCCGGGAAGTTCGTGGAGGTCGACGACCAGCTCCGGGCGACCGGGGTCGCCGGAGGATGGCTGTACGCGGTCGGCGACTGCAACGGGCGGGCCCTGCTGACCCACATGGGCAAGTACCAGGCCCGCCTCGCCGGTGACGTCATCCTCGGCAAGAGCGGCGTGGCCGCCACCGCGCCCGTCCCTCGCGTCACCTTCACCGATCCCCAGGTCTGCGCGGTGGGCCTCACCGAGGCGCAGGCCCGGGCGAAGGGAATCGACGTCCGTGCCGTTACCACGCCGACGGGCGAGGTGGCCGGGGCGTCGACCATGGGCAACGGGATCGCCGGCACGTCTCAGTTGGTCGTCGACCAGGCCCGGCGGGTCGTGGTCGGCGCCACCTTCACCGGGCCGGGGATCGCCGAGCTGCTGCACTCGGCCACCATCGCCATCGTCGGCGAGGTCCCCCTCGACCGGCTGTGGCACGCCGTGCCGTCGTTTCCAACCCTGAGCGAAGTCTGGCTGCGGTTGTTGGAGACCTACGGCCTGTGACCGCCCTCGCCCGCCACGCCGCCACAGGAGGAAAGCCTTGAAGGCTCTCACCGTCATCCCCCGTACGCCGAAGAGCGCGTCGATCCGCCTCGACCACCCGGAGCCGTCGCTCGACGACGTCGCCGGAGGTCGCGGCGTCAAGGTGTCGATCCTGCGGGTCGGGCTCGACGGCACCGACCGGGAGATCAACGCCGGCGAGTACGGCGCGCCGCCGCCGGGCTACGACTATCTCGTCCTCGGGCACGAGGGCTTCGGGATCGTCACCGAGGTGGGGCCCAACGTCACCGAGCTGTCCGTCGGCGACTACGTCGTCTCCATCGTCCGCCAGGCCGGCAACAGCATCTACGACCTGGTGGGCATGCCGGACTTCACCACCGACGACAGCTACCACGAGCACGGGATCAACCTGGTGCACGGGTTCCTCACCGAGTCCTACGTCGAGGACGTCGGCCGGCTCGTCCTCGTCCCCGGCGGCCTGCGCGACATCGGCGTGCTCCTGGAGCCGACCACGGTCGTCGAGAAGGGGATCGCCCAGGCCTTCGAGATCCAGCGGCGGGTGAAGGTGTGGATGCCGAAGCGGGCCGCGGTGATGGGCGCGGGCACCATCGGCCTGCTGGCCACCATGGTCCTGCGCATCCGTTGCCTCGACGTCACCGTCTTCGGCCGCGACCCGGGTCCCTACCTGAACTCCGAGCTCCTCGAGACTCTCGGCGCCCGGTACCTCAGCACCCAGGAGACGACGCTCGCCGCAGCCGCAGCCGAGCACGGGCCGTTCGACCTCATGTTCGAGGCCACCGGCTTCTCACCGCTGGTGTTCGAGGCCATGGGCGTGCTCGGCCGCAACGGCGTGCTGGTGCTGTCGAGCGTCACCGGCGGCAGCCGCACGATCGAGGTCCCCTCGGACGTGCTGAACCTCGGCTTCGTGCTCGGCAACAAGGTCATGGTGGGCACGGTCAACGCCAGCCGGGCCGACTTCGAGGCGGGCGTGCGAGACCTGGCCATGGCCCAGTCGCGGTGGCCCGGGTGGCTCGATCGGCTGCTCACCCATCCCATCCAGGGCCTGGACAACGCGCCCAAGGCCCTCGAGCTCCTCGGCGCACCGGGCACGATCAAGGTGTACGTCGAGGTCCGCCCCCTCCCGTAGCCGGGGCGGCAACCGGACCGAGGCGGTCTGATCTGACCGGAAGGGCCGCTGCGCCCGAGTACGTTCACCTGTCATGTCGCACCAGGTCTGGCCGGGGTCGCCCTTCCCACTGGGGGCCGAGTTCGACGGTCGGGGCACCAACTTCTCGTTGTTCACGGACAGCGCGGAGCAGGTCGAGCTGTGCCTGTTCGACGACGAGGGCGTCGAGGAGCGGCTCCGGCTGTCCGAGTTCACCGCCGCCTGCTGGCACGGGTACGTCGCGGGCGTCGGCCCGGGCACCCGCTACGGCTACCGCGTGCACGGCCCCCACGACCCGGAGCACGGCCAGCGGTTCAACCCGGCCAAGCTCCTGCTCGACCCGTACGCCCGGGCCATCACGGGCGACGTCGACTGGGACGAGGCGGTGTACGGCTACAACTGGGCCGACCGCAACGCGGACCTGAGTCGCAACGACGCCGACAGCGCGCCGTTCGTGCCGCGCGGGGTGATCGTCGACGACGACTTCGACTGGGGCGGCGACCGCCCTCCCCGCACCCCGTGGCACGAGACGATGATCTACGAGGCCCACGTCCGTGGCTTCACCAAGCTCCACCCCACCATCCCGGAGACCCTGCGCGGCACCTACGCCGGCCTGGCGACGCCCGACGCCATCGAGCACCTGACCCTGCTCGGCGTGACCGCCATCGAGCTGTTGCCCGTCCACCACTTCCTGCACGACCAGCCGCTGGTCGACCGCGGCATGCGCAACTACTGGGGCTACAACTCGATCGGCTACTTCGCCCCCTACAGCGGGTACTCGGCGAGCGGCGTCGACGGTGGGCAGGTGCGGGAGTTCAAGGCCATGGTCAAGGCGCTGCACGAGGCCAACATCGAGGTGATCCTCGACGTCGTCTACAACCACACCGCCGAGGGCAACCACATGGGCCCGACCCTGTCGTTCCGCGGCATCGACAACGACGACTACTACCGCCTGGTGGCCGACAACCCCCGCTACTACATGGATTACACGGGGACCGGCAACACGCTGAACATGCGGATGCCCTTCGTCCTGCACCTGCTGATGGACAGCCTGCGGTACTGGGTGACGGAGATGCACGTCGACGGGTTCCGGTTCGACCTGGCGTCGACCCTGGCCCGCGAGCTCCACGACGTCGACCGGCTGTCGGGCTTCTTCGACGTGATCCAGCAGGACCCGGTCATCAACCGGGTGAAGCTCATCGCCGAGCCGTGGGACGTGGGCGAGGGTGGCTACCAGGTCGGCAACTTCCCGCCCCTGTGGTCGGAGTGGAACGGCCGGTACCGGGACACGGTGCGTGACTTCTGGCGGGGGGAGCCGGCTGCGCTGGCCGAGTTCGCCAACCGCCTGAGCGGCAGCCCAGACCTGTACCAGGGCGACCAGCGCCGGCCGTCGGCCAGCATCAACTTCATCACCGCCCACGACGGCTTCACGCTGAACGACCTGGTCTCCTACAACGAGCGCCACAACGAGGCCAACGGCGAGGACAACCGGGACGGCGAGAGCCACAACCGCTCGTGGAACTGCGGGGCCGAAGGCGACACCGACGATGAGGAGGTGCGCCGGATCCGCATCCGCCAACGCCGGAACTTCCTGAGCACGCTGTTCCTCTCCCAGGGCGTGCCCATGCTGCTCGGGGGCGACGAGATGGGTCGGACCCAGCGGGGCAACAACAACGCCTACTGCCAGGACAACGAGCTCTCGTGGTACGACTGGAGCCTGCGCGACGAGAACCTGTCGCTGCTCGGCTTCACCCGCCGGCTCATGGACTTTCGCCGGGCCCATCCCGTGCTGCGCCGCCGCCGGTGGTTCCAGGGCCGGCGCATCCGAGGCACGGGCGTCGAGGACATCGTGTGGTTCGACTGTGCCGGCACCGAGATGGACGACCATCAGTGGCAGCAGGATTTCGCCCGCTCACTGGGCGTGTTCCTGAACGGGCGGGGCATCACCTGGCCCGACGCCGAGGGTCGCCAGACCGTCGACGACTCGCTCCTCATGCTGTTCAACGCCCACTGGGAGCCGGTGGAGTTCATCCTCCCGGACAAGCGCTTCGCCACCCGCTGGCGCAAGGAGATGGCGACCTCGCAGGCCGAGTGGCTGGACGACGGGGAGACGTTCGACGCCGGCGACCAGCTCCTCGTCGAAGGCCGATCGATCGTCCTGCTGTCGGAGGCGCCGTAGCCGGGTCCGCTCCCCCGGAACTTCTCAGAGACCTTTGCGGGCGGACTCAGGCTCTTCTCACATCCGCGGTCAAGGCTTGGGGGCGTGACCGCCCTGACTGCCATCGACGCCTCGCCGCCGGCCGGTCCGGCGACGCCGCTGGTCGACATCGTCGTGCCGGTCTACAACGAGGCCCACGTCCTGGAGGCGAGCATCTATCGCCTCCACGGCTACCTGAGCGCGTCCTTCCCGTTCTCGTGGCGGATCACCATCGCCGACAACGGCAGTACCGACGACACCTTCGCCGTGGCCCAGGACCTCGCCGCCGAGCTGCCGGGCGTCGCCGCCATCCACCTCGACATCCCGGGCCGGGGCCGGGCGCTGCGGGTCGCGTGGTCGGCCAGCGACGCGGAGGTGGTCGCCTACACCGACGTCGACCTCTCGACCGACCTCGACGCGCTGCTGCCCCTGGTCGCCCCGATCCTGTCGGGGCACAGCGACGTCGCCATCGGCTCCCGCCTGGCGCCAGGGGCCCGAGTGGTCCGCGGGCCGCGACGAGAGGTCCTGTCGCGGGTCTACAACCTCCTGGTCCGCACCGTGCTCCGGGCCGAGTTCCGCGACGCCCAGTGCGGGTTCAAGGCCGTCAGCCGGCGGGCCGCCGGGGCCCTCCTGCCCGACGTACAGGACGAGGCTTGGTTCTTCGACACCGAGTTGCTGGTCCGGGCGCAGCGGGCCGGCCTACGCATCCACGAGGTTCCCGTCGACTGGACCGAGGACACCGACTCACGCGTCGTGCTGTGGCGGACCATCGTCGACGACCTCCGGGGCATCTGGCGCCTGGCCCGGCACCGGTCGCCGCACCGGCCACCCGTCGCCGTCGTCCGCCCCAACTCCTCGACCTGATCGGGAGCCGAACCGAACCGATGTCCACCACCATCGACTTCCTGGATCCGCTCGAAGAGCCGGTCCCGCCGCCGCAGCCGCCGGTCCCCGAGGGACCCGAGCCGTCGGCGCCGTGGCACCGCTGGGCCGCGCCGGCCTCGCTGGCGGGGGTGATCGCCGTCGCCCTGGTCCTGAACTGCTGGCACCTGTCGCGCAACGGCCTCGGCAACTCCTACTACGCCGCCGCGACCCGCAGCATGACGACGAGCTGGCGCAACTTCTTCTTCGTCGCCTTCGACCCCGGCGGGTTCATCTCCGTCGACAAGCCGCCGATCGCGCTGTGGACCCAGGCCCTGAGCGCCCGGCTGTTCGGCTTCTCCAGCCTGAGCCTGCTGCTGCCCGGCGCCCTCGTCGGTGCCGCGTCGGTCGGCGTCCTGTGGTCGATCGTGCGCCGCCACTTCGGTGTCGCCGCCGGGACGGTCGCCGCCCTGGCCCTGGCCGTGAGCCCGATCAACGTCGCCGTCGACCGGCTCAACCTGCCGGATCCCTTCATGATCCTGTTCCTGCTGCTGGCCGCGTGGGCGGTGCTGCGGTCGCTCGACGACCCCCGCTGGGTGCGGTGGCTGGTCTGGGCCGGCGCGTTCGTCGGCCTGGCCTTCAACAGCAAGATGCTGGCCGCGGCCATCCCCGTCCCCGCGCTGGCCCTCGCCGTGGCCGTCGGCTCGCGGGCCGGGTGGCGCCAGCGGATCGGGCGCCTGGCCCTGTTCGGCGCCGCCGCCCTGGCCTTCTCGGTGCCGTGGATGCTGGCGGTCGACCTCACGCCGGCGTCGGCCCGGCCCTACGTCGGCGGCAGCACGGACAACCGCGAGGCCAACCTGGTCTTCGGGTACAACGGGCTCGGGCGGGTCAACGGCCAGGGCCAGGGCGGCTTCGGCTCCCGGCCGGGCGGTGCCGCGGGCACGGCCCGCACCCCGAACGGGGCCAACCCGCCCAATGCGGCCAACGGTTCCCCGCGGGCCGGCGTGTTCGGCGGGGCGGCAGGGCAAGACCAGGGGGGCGGCGCCGGTCCCGGAGGCGCCGCCGCCGGGCCGGGCGGGGTGTTCGGCGGGTCACCGGGCACGCTCCGCCTGTTCAGCCCTGCCGTCGGCGGTCAGATCGCGTGGCTGCTGCCCGTCGCCGCCCTCGGTGCGCTCGTCGCGGCGTGGCGCCATCGCGCCAACCCGGTCCTGCTGGCCGGGGTCGGGCTGTTCGCGGGCTGGATGGTCCTCCACGCTCTCGTGTTCAGCTACTCCAAGGGCATTTTCCACAGCTACTACACCAGCGCGCTGGCGCCCGGGTCGGCTGCGCTCGTGGGGATCGGTGGAGTGGCCGTCGCCGACCTGGCCCGCCGCCACGCCGGATGGCTGGCCGTGGCGGTCGGAGGGATCGTCGCCACGGTGGCCCTGCAGCTGACGATCAGCCGGCGGACGCCGGTGTTCCACGCCTGGACCCGGCCCGTGCTGGTCGCGGCTGCCGCCGCCGTCGCGCTGGCCGCGGCCGCGGCCGCGACCCGACCGGCGTGGCGCCGGCGCCTGGTTGCCGTCGGCCTCGGCGTCGGGTTCGCCGGGTTGGCCCTGACCCCGGCCGCCTGGGCGACGAGCGAGACGACGGCGCCGTCGCTCAACTCCACGCTGCCCCAGGCCGGTCCCCGCCAGGGCGCGGCCGGAAGCACCTTCGGCTCGGAGGCCCAGCAGTTCGCCGGCGACCCGGCTCTCGCCGCGTTCCTGCGCAGCCAGCACGGCTCGGAGCGGTGGGACCTGGTCGAGACGAGCGCGCAGCAGGCGTCGGCCCTCGTGGCCAACCAGGGGCTCTCCGTCATGGCGCTCGGTGGCTTCAGCGGCTCCGACCCGGCGACGACCGTGGCCGCGGTGGCCCGGCTGGTCGAGCAGGGCCAGGTCCGCTTCTTCCTGGCCGGCGGCGCAGGAGTCGGTGGCGGCGGGTTCGGTGGGGGAGGACTCGGCCGTCGGGCGCCGGCGGCCGGCGGTGCGAACGCCCGGCCGCCCGTCGGGCGGTTCCCCACCGGCGGCGCCGGGGGCTTCCGCAACGGCCAGGCGACCACCCCCGGTGCCGGGTCCGGGTTCGCGCCGGGCAGCCCCGGTGCCGCGCCGGGATCCGCACGGGGTGGCGGTGGCGCCGCAGCAGCAGGGGCGGCCGGCCCGGGAGGCCGGGGCACGGCCGGGCATATCATGAGCGCCGTGGCCGCGGTTTGCACGCCGGTGACCTCGGCCTCGACGGCCGGCGCCCTCCCGGCCCGCTATGACGGCCAGCTCTACGACTGCGCCGGCCAGGGTCCAGCGCTGGCCGCCCGAGCCAACCCGTAGCGGCGGAGCCGGGCACAATGCTGCCGGCGACGGTCGCCGCCGGCACGACAGCCGGCCGAGTTTCCACAGGAGATCTCCCGATGATCGACCGTGCACAGGCCGAGGCCGCGGCGGCGGAGTGGATCGAGGCGTGGAACGCGCACGATCCGCAACGGGTCGTCGCCCACTTCCGTGACGACGTCGTGGTGTACTCGCCGCTCGCGGCGCGACTCCGTCCGGGGTCGGGTGGCGTGCTGCACGGGAAGGACGCCGTCCTGTCGTATTACGAGGACGGGCTGGCGTCGTCCGGCGACCTTCGGTTCTCGCTCGTGGACGTGTGCACCGGGGTCGACGGTTTCACGATCGTCTACCGCAACCACCACGACATCCTCGTCACCGAGGCGCTGACGTTCGACGACACGGGCCTCGCGTCCGAGGTCCGCGTCAGCCACGGCGGATGACCAGCGTCGACGCGTCGCTCAGCCGGCGAACCAGCCGACGACGTCGAAGATGACGTGCGTGGCGCCGGCGTCGTTGTAGACGTCGACCTTCCCGTCGGCGCCCACCTTGGCCACCACCAGGTTCGGGACGGTCTGGCCCGGCGCGAAGTTCAGGCTCGACGCCAGAGGACGGGTCGTGCCGCTCGGGAACACGCTGAGGAACCCGCCCGCCGTCGGCTGGGTGACCGTGACGTTGAGCAGGACCGCCGACACGCCGGTCGCCGGCACCCCGGCCACGCCGGTGACCGCCACCGGCAGCGTCGCTGCGGTGCCCACCGGCCCGGCGGGGGCGCCGGTGCCGGCCCTCGTGTCGAGGATGCGCGTCGGGCTCAGGGCGTGGAGCTGCGAGCCGGTGGCCACGCCGTCGGCGCCGTACCATCCGACCACGTCGAAGACGACGTGGGTGGTGCCGACGTTGTTGTAGATGCTCACCTTGCCGTCGGGCCCCACCTTGGCCATGACCAGGTTCGGCACCGTCTGGCCGGCGACGAAGTTCAGGTTCGACGCCAGGGGCGGCGTCGTGCCACTGGGGAAGACGGTCAGGTAGCCGCCGGCGCTCGGCTGGGTGACCGTGACGTTGAGCGCGACGGCCGAGACGCCGGTCGCCGGCACGCCGCCGCGGCCCACCACGGCAGCCGAGACCGTCGCCGCGTTGCCGACCGGCCCGGTGACGCCGCCGGTCCCGTTCCGCGTGTCGAGCACGCGGGCCGGATCGAGGGAGTGGTAGCGCCCGCCGACGGGCGCGGTCGCGTCCCCGTACCAACCGACCACGTCGAAGATGACGTGGGTGGTGCCGGCGTTGTTGTAGACGCTCACCTTGCCGTCCGCGCCGACCTTGGCCAGTACGAGGTTGGGGACGGTCTGGCCCGGGCCCACGTTGAGGTTGGACGCGAGGGGCCGGGCGGTGCCGCTCGGGAAGACGGTGAGGAACCCGCCGGTGCTCGGCTGGGTGGCGGTGACGTTGACGGCGACCGCGGACACGCCGGTCGCGGGGACGCCGCCGCGCCCGGCGATGGCCACGGCGATCGTGGCGCCGGGACCGATCGGGCCGGCGACGCCACCGGTCCCGTCACGGGTGTCGAGGGTCCGCGCCGGGGACAGCGAGTGGTACGTGCCCGTGGACGCCCCGCCGGGCCCGACGTTGCGCAGCACGTCGAGCCCTTGGGTCACGTTGGCCCCGGCCACGTCCGGGCGACCGTCGCCGGTGAAGTCGGCCACGACCAGGCCGGCCGACGGGTAATCGTTTTCGGAGGGCATGGCGTACGACTGCTCGGGCGCCAGCTTTCCGTCGCCCTGCTGCAGGAGGATGCCGGCATGGCCGCCGTACAGCGCCACGAGGTCGGTACGCCCGTCGCCGTCGATGTCGGCGGCCCGCAGGGGGCCGGCGTTGTAGGCGCTGATGTCGCCGGCCGAGGTGAGGGTTCCGTCGGGACGCTGGTCGAGGATGCGGATCTGCAGGATCGTGATGCCGGTGTCGATGTAGTGGGAGACGGCGACGTCCATCCGGCCGTCGCCGTTGAAGTCGCCGATCGCGATCGTCCCCGGCGGGCCCCCCGCGTCCGTGTACACGCCAGCCGCGAAGGTCCCGTCCGGGAGCTGGCGGAAGACCTCGATCGAGTTGGGGCCCACCGGCCAAGCGGTGGTGACCAAATCCGGGCGGCCGTCGCCGGTGACGTCACCGACGGCGAGCTCGGTGGTGTACTGCGTCGTGGCGGTGACCGGTGGTGCGAAGTTCCCCGCGCCGATGCTGCGGTACACGGTGATGCCGGCCGCGGTCCCGGCCATGACCAGATCGGCCTTGCCGTCCTGGTCCATGTCGGCTACTTCCATCCCCTGGGCGGTGGGAAGGTCGACGAACCGGCGGTCGGCGAAGGTCCCCCCGCGCTGCATGAACACGTCGATGCCGGCCCGCATACGTAGGACGAGGTCGGTGTGGCCGTCACCGTCGATGTCGCCCGCGCCGAGCAGCCCGATATCGGCTCCCGGCACGATGTCGGTGTCGAACCGGACGGCACGTTGCAGGTTCCCGTCGGTGCCCTGATAGAAGACGAAGACCTTGTTGTCGTTGTCCGGGTCGTGGCCGACGGTGGCGATGGCCAGATCGGTGCGGCCGTCGCCGTTGAAGTCCCCCGACACGACGGACTGTGGGGCGCCGTGCACGTCGAACGATTGGAAGGCGTCGAACAGCGGCGTTCCCGGACCGGGCGGAGCCGTCGTCGACGTCGTGGTAGGGAGGATCGAGGACGACGTCGTCGTCGAGGGAGCGGCCGTCTGGCCGAGGAGGACGACGAGCCCGTGGAGGACGTCGGCGATCAGGATGTCGGGCCGGTGGTCGCCGTTGACGTCACCGACGGCTAGCGCCTTCGGCGAGCCGCTACTCGAGGAGGCGGTCCCGTACAGGCGCTCGGGGTCGAGGGTGTGGTCCGGCGCCTGCGCGTGGACGCCGACGGATCGCGCGCTCCCGTGCAGGACGACAAGGTCGGCCCGACCGTCACCGTTCGTGTCGCCGGCGGTCACGGCACGAGGGTTGTCGCACGTCCGGTACGTCGCCGCCGGTGACAGGCCCCCGTCGGCCTGCTGGGCCAGGACGTCCAGGCGGGATTCCGGTCTAGACCCGCCGCCGATGAACGACACGTCCTGGCGGCCGTCCCCGTTCACGTCGGCCAGGGCGACACTCTCGCACGGCGCATCGCCCTGGTAGGCAGCGGCGGGGGCGAAGCTGCCGCCTGCGACCCCGGCGAACACGAGGACTCCCGGGCCGCTGCAGGTCACGATGTCGGCGCGCCCGTCACCCGTCACGTCGCCCACCTGCACCTCGCTCTGGACGTCGGTGGTGAGGACCGCTGGGGCGTCGAAGACTGCTCCGCCCGCGCCGTGCAGGACGGAAACCCCCCCGCTGCCGCTGGCGACGAGGTCCGGGTGCCCATCGCCGTCCACGTCGGCCACCTCGACCTCCCCGACCCCGGCCAGCGTGATCGACGGTCCCGCCGTCAGGTGGCCGGCGCGCTGGAGGAAGAGGTCGAGGGAATGGCCAGTGGCGAGAACGGCGTCGCTCAAGCCGTCGCCGTCGAGGTCGCCGGCGGCCAGCCCGCCTTGGGGCATCGAGTCGAGGTGCGTCTCCAGCGCATCCACGCGGGCGAAGTCGCCAGTGCTGCCTTGGACGAACAGGTAGACGTGGTCGGTCGCGGCACCGGCGGCCGAGTCCTGGGCGCTGAGGAGGACGTCGTTCCGGCCGTCACCGGTGAAGTCCGCGACGGCCACGGACTTCCCCGGGCCGACGTCGTAGTTGAGGTACGGCGCGAACACGGGGGTGGGTGCCAGGGCGCGGGCGGGACCGATGGCGGCGAGGCCGGTGACGACGCTGACGGCCATGGCCGCGGCCACGGAGCGACGGAGGTTGGCGAGGCGGTGGCGGCTCATGTCAGCTGCCGTACCAGCCGGCCACGTCGACGACCACGTCGGTGGCGCCGGCATCGTTGAAGAGGTCGATCTTGCCGCCGACGCCCACCTTCACGACCACGAGGTTCGGGACGGTCTGCCCCGCCACGTAGTTGAGGTTCGAGGCGAGGGGACGGGGGTCGCCGTCCGGCCACGCGGTCAGGAAGCTCACCGCGCTGGGATCGGCGACGGTGACATTGAGCACGACCGCGGCCACCGCTCCGGCGGGAACGCCACCCACGCCGTCGACCGATAAGGACAGTGTCGCGCCTGGGCCGACCTTCGCCGCCGGGGCACCGACGCCCGTCCGGGTGTCGAGGATCCGCGCCGGCAGGACCGGGTTGTACGTGCCGGGCAGGGCGACGGAGTCGGCGCCGAACCACCCGGCGACGTCGGCGACGATGTTCGTCGTTCCCGCGTTGTTGAACAGGTCGACCTTCCCGTCCTTGCCCAGCTTGACGATGACCAGGTTCGGGACGGTCTGGCCCGGCAGGTAGTTGAGGTTCGATGCCAGGGGCCGGCCGACGTCCGTCGGCCACACCGTGAGGAAGCTCTCCGCATTCGGGTCCGTCACCGTGACGTTGAGGGCGACGGCGGAGACGCCGCTGGCCGGGACGCCGCCCTGCCCGGCGACCTGCAGCGCGAGCAACTGGTTCCCCACTTTCGCCGGCGGGGCGCCGAGCCCGGTCCGGGTGTCGAGAACCCGAAC
Organism: Acidimicrobiales bacterium; assembly: GCA_036269435.1. Classification (GTDB taxonomy): domain Bacteria; phylum Actinomycetota; class Acidimicrobiia; order Acidimicrobiales; family AC-14; genus CADCTB01. The sequence goes on from DATASA010000121.1 coordinate 22,697, forward strand.
GGGTGGGAGTGGCGTGTAGGTCGCGCCAGCGGAGTCGAGGTAGGAGCCGTACCACCCGGCGACGTCCGCGACCAAGTGGGTCGCGGCCGACGCGTACAAGTCGACCACGCCTCCCACCCCCACCTTGACCGTGACCAGGTTCGCGACGGTCCGGGCCGGCCTGTAGTTGAGGTTCGACGCGAGTGGACGGGCGTCGCCAGCGGGCCACGCGGTGACGTATCCGGCACCGGTGGCGTCGGTGACGGTGACGTTCAGGACCACAGCCGAGACGGCGGCAGCCGGCACCCCGCCCCGGCCGGCCACCTGTAGCGCGAGCGTGGCACCCGTGCCGAGCTTGGCCGTCGATGCCCCCACGCCGATGCGGGTGTCGAGCAGCCGGGCCGGGGTCAGCGGATGGTACGACGCCGGCACGTCCGGCGGACTCGGGCTGCCGGCGCCGGGCCACTCGAACGCCCCGAGGTCGACGACGGGCGTGCCGTCGCCGTTGCCGTCGCCGACTCTCGGCGTCCCCCTCGCGTCGACCGGCTGCAGGACGGGGCTGAGTGGGTCGTCGTGGCCGGCGTCGATGGCGGGCGAGCCGGCCTCGAGGCTGAAGTCGGAGGCCAGGCTCGGATCCACGGAGATGTTGCCCACCAGCCCGATCGCCGGCGGGCAGTCCATGATTGGGGTGGGAGTGCCGTTGTACAGGTCGTTGTAGAACAGCCTCCCGCCTGTCCCCCCGCACATCACGAGCGGTTCGTCGGCGGGTCCTGAGAGGATGTTGTCGACCGCGAAGTAGTCGCCACCGGACTGGATCGCCGACCCCCCCGGCGCCCTGTTCCCAACGAGGGTATTGCTGACGACCTTCGGCCCCTGCTCCTCAAACGGTACGGTGAAGGCAAGGGCCCCACCTTCGCCCGACTCATTGTCGACGAAGACGTTCTGGGTGATCATCAGGCTCGCGTGGTTCGCGGTGGAGATGGCCCCGCCGAACGCTGTCGAGGAATTCTGCCGGAAGACGTTGTCCAGGATCACAAGACCGTTGACCCCGTTCGTGGCCATGCCCCCGCCTTCCATTGCTGTGTTGCCCTCTATCGTGTTGCCGACGACCTCGGCCCCGCTGGTGTCGGCGACGTAGATGCCACCGCCCAACGCAGCGGTGTTGCCCCGGACGATGTTGTCCTTGATCAGCGCCCCCCCTCCAAACACCGTCAGCCCGCCCCCGTACGTCCCAGAGTTGCCGGTGACGATGTTGCCCTCGATGGTGGGCGACCCGCCGGCGATCACCAAGCCGACCCCTGTCGCCCCACGGATCGTGAACCCGCGGAGGGCGGTCGCCCGGGGGACCGAACCGTCGATGGTGACGCCCGTGGCCGCTCCGCCCGCGTCGATGACCGTCGCCATGGGGCCCGCCGAGCTGCGCAGCTCGAGGTCGCGGCCGTGGAAGTCGACCTGCTCGTGGTAGACGCCGGGGGCGACGACGACCGTGCCCCCGGCGGCGACGGTGTCCACCGCGCCCTGGATCGTCGGCGCGTCGGAGGGGACGTTGACGACGGCGGCGGCCGCGGCAGGGGGGGCGGCGCCGACGAGCGCCAAAGCGGACGCGAGGAGGGCGCCAGCGGCCGCCGCCCGCAATCCCGCCGTGATTCCCATCCGACAACGCCTCTTTCCAGAAGGTCCTGTCGGGCCTCCACGCTGGTATCGGCAACGACGACGGCGGACTTGAGCGATGTGTCGCGCCCTGCGAGGACAGCCGTCCGTGCTAGCACGGACGACGTGAGGCTCGGGCTCCTCTAGAACTATCGACGGACGGGGGAAGGCCGCGAGCCGGAACCCCGCCGTGAACCAGGGGAGAAGGGTGCACATGTCGACGATGGGTCTCTGGAAGCGCGCGGGGCGATCACTGGCAGCAGTGGCGCTCCTCGTGACGAACATCGGTCTGCTGCAGCTCGCCGGCGTCCAGCCGGCACACGCGGTCACCTCCCTGGTGTTCATCGAGGGCTTCGACAAGGTCACTCCTCCGACATTGCCGACCGGGTGGACCGCGACCCGCGCCGACGGCCTGCCGGCTGACCAGACTTGGCAGACCTCCACGCCGGGCCTGGTCAGCGACCCGAACTCGGTCAGTGTGGGGGACCACGGGCATGTCACGGACATGATCCTCGAGTCGGTCCCCTTCGTCGCCGGATCCGCGACTCGGGTGAGCTTCTTCTTCCGGATGAACCTCCAGGCCCTGACGGGACAGTTCTCGGGCGACAGCCT
>DATASA010000122.1:0-10170 GCA_036269435.1 Acidimicrobiales bacterium
GCTGCCGGGCTCGACCCGGTCACGCTGGCGCTGGAGGCTCTGCAGCCCGCGGACGCGCACCTTCTGGGCCGACGGGAGGACGACCAGCTCGTCGTCGACGGCCAGGCTGCCGCCCGCCAGCGTCCCGGTGACGACGGTGCCCGACCCCCGCGCCGCGAACACGCGGTCCACCCACAGGCGCGGGCGGCCGCTGTCCACCGACGCGGGCGTCTCGGCGAGCAGCCGGTCGAGCGCGGCCCGCAAATCCTGCACACCGATCCCGGCCAGCACGTCGACGTCGACCACGTCGGCCCCCTCGAGGAACGTGCCCTGCACCTCGTCCTCGATCTCCATGTGGGCGAGTTCGCGGGTCTCGTCGTCGACCAGGCCCACCTTGGTCAGGGCGACGATGCCGTGGCCGACCCCCAGCAACTGGAGGATGCGTAGGTGCTCCTCGGACTGCGGTTTCCACCCCTCGGTGGCCGCGACCACGAACATGCAGGCGTCGACCGCACCCACCCCGGCCAGCATGTTCTTCAGGAACCTGACGTGGCCGGGGACGTCGATGAAGGCCAGCTCCCGGCCCGAGTCGAGCGTGGCCCAGGCGAACCCCAGGTCGATGGTCAGGCCTCGGGCCTTCTCCTCGGCGAACCGGTCCGGGTCCATGCCGGTGAGGGCGAGGACGAGGGTCGACTTGCCGTGGTCGACGTGCCCGGCGGTGGCGACGACGTGCATCAGAGCGAGGACCGAAGCGGAGCGGAGGACCGCAGCGACCAGGGCATCAGAGCGAGGACCGAAGCGGAGCGGAGGACCGCAGCGACAAGGGCATCAGAGCGAGGACGGTTCGCGGCGGGCCTGGCCGAGGGAGCCGGCGAGCGCGCCGAGGGCGTCGAAGAGGACGATCGTGTCGGCCTCGTCGACGGTGCGGAAGTCGCAGATCGTCCGGCCTTCGTGGACCCGGGCGACGATGGGCGGGTCATTGGCCCGCAGCCAGGCGGCGTGGTCGCCCTCGATGGCCACCCCGGCCGAGGGCACCTCCTGGCCCGGCACCGACCCGCCGCCGGCCACGGCCACGGTGTCGATCACGGTGCCGACGCGCATGGCGCGGGCCCGGCCCCGGAGCTCTTCGACCGGGGCCGCGGCCATCCGCCAGAACGGGATGGCGTCGCCATCGCGGCGCAGGTAGGCGAGGGCCGTCTCCTGGAGGGCGGCCAGGACCAGCCCACCCGGCCGCAGGGCACGGTTGAGCGGGTGCCGGGCGCACGCCGCCACGAGATCCCGCCGGCCGGCGATGATCCCGGCCTGCGGGCCCCCCATGAGCTTGTCGCCCGAAAAACTGACGAGGCCGGCGCCGGCCGCCAGGGTCTGCAGCGCGGCCGGCTCGCCCGCCAGCCAAGCCGGCGGCCCGCCTGCCAACCACGGCGTCGCCGCGTCCAGCAGGCCGGAGCCGATGTCGGCGACCACCGGCGGCCCGAGCGTGGCCAGGGCGGCCACCCCGACGTCCTCGGTGAACCCGACCATCCGGTAGTTCGACTGGTGGACCTTCAGGAGCAGGGCGGGGTCGAACTCGTCCACCGCGGCCCGGTAGTCGCTCAGGCGGGTGCGGTTGGTGGTCCCGACCTCGACCAGCGCCGCCCCCGACTGGGCCATCACCTCGGGCACCCGGAACCCGCCGCCGATCTCGACCAGCTCGCCCCGTGACACCACCACCGGCCGGTCCCGGGCCAGGGCGGCCAGGATCAGCAGCAGGGCGGACGCGCCGTTGTTCACGACCAGCGCGGCCTCGGCCCCGACCAGGCGGGCGAGCAGGCCGGCCGCGTGGTCGCTGCGGGACCCCCGCCGGCCACCGACCAGGTCGAACTCCAGGTTGGAGTATCTCGGGGAGGCACTCCCGGCCGCCTCCGCCCCGCGGTCGCCGAGCGGCGCCCGGCCCAGGTTGGTGTGGAGGATGACGCCGGTCGCGTTGATCACCGGGCGGAGCAGGGCCGCGGCGACCGCTTCGGCCCGGGCCCGGGCCGAAGACGGGTCTCCCGCGGCGATGGCGGCCCGGGCCGCGTCGACCAGCAACGGGTGGGGCAGGCCGACGTCGACGAGCTGCCGGGCCAGTGCGTCCACGGAGGGCGGTCGCGGCGGGGCCATCGGCCAGACGATAGGGCCGCGAGCGGACGTCCTCGCCGCCGGCGCGCGAAGCTAAAGCCCTCTTGGACTGGAACCTCGACCCGGTGCGGGTCGCGAAAGCCGTCGCAACCTTCCTCGTCGTCGCCATCCTCATCCCCGTCGTCACCGCCGGCACGGCCCTCGGCTCGATCGTCTATCTACCGCTGCCGGCGCCGCCGCTGCCGACCCCGAAGCCGGGCGTGGAGTCGCGCATCACCCATATCTACGACGCCACCGGGGCCGAGATCGGGATCCTCCGCAAGTTCGACACGAGCATCCCGGTCACCGCCGCCGACATCCCCGAGGTGCTCAAGCAGGCCGTGGTGTCGGTCGAGGACAAGCGCTTCTACTCCCACGGCGGGATCGACCCGATCGGCGCCCTGCGGGCCCTGTGGGCCGACCTGCGGGGCAAGAGGGTCGTCCAGGGCGGGTCGACGATCACCCAGCAGTACGTCAAGAACGTCTACACGACGGGCGAGCGCACCTTGGCCCGCAAGATCCGTGAGGCGGTGCTGGCCAGCCAGCTCGACCGCAAGGTCACCAAGGACGAGATCCTCTACCGATACCTGTCGAACGTCTATTTCGGCGGCGGGGCCTACGGCATCGGGGCGGCGGCCGAGTCGTACTTCAAGACGCCGGTCCACGACCTGAACGCGTCGCAGTCCGCGCTTCTCGCCGGGCTCATCTCCGCCCCGTCGGACTTCGAGCCCCGGGCCAACCCCACCCAGGCCGAGATCAACCGGGTCTTCGTGCTGGACGAGATGCTCAAGCAGAACCGCATCAACGTGTTCCAGCACGACGAGGCGGTGTCCCAGCACCTGTTCCTGCCGACCGCCGACCAGCCCAAGCCCGACGGCCCGGCGACGATCGTCTACCCGCTCGAGCTGCAGTCGTCGACCCAGCCCTACTACGTCGACTACGTCCGCCGGTACCTGACCACCAAGTACGGCGCCGACATCGTCTACCGGGGCGGTCTCAAGGTGGAGACCGCACTCGACCCGACGCTGCAGAGCCTGGCCGAGGGCTCGGTCAAGAACGCCCTGTCGGGCACGTCGCCCCCGCTCGAGATGGCGCTGGCGACGGTCGAGCCCTCCACCGGGTTCGTGAAGGCGATGGTCGGCGGCCGGGACTTCTCCAAGTCGCAGGTCAACCTGGCCCTGGGGAACTGCCCGGAGAACTACGTCCAGCCGGCCGACGGCCCACCCTGCCTCAGCGGCGGCGGCAGCGGGCGACAGCCCGGCTCCGCCTTCAAGCCGTTCACCCTGGCCAAGGCCTTCGAGGAGGGGATCGGCCCGAGCCGGGTCTATTCGGGGCCGTCCACGTACACGTTCCCCGACGGCTACGTCGTCCACAACGTCGAGACGGGCGGCTTCGGGGCCATCACCCTGCGGACGGCGACGGCCGAGTCCGTGAACACCGTGTTCGCCCAGCTCATCACCGACGTGGGGATCAAGGACACCGCGGAGATGGCCCACCGCCTGGGGATCACCATGGTCGACCCGAGCGGCAAGCAGCCCAACGGCGAGCCGTACGGGGTCAGCCTGACCCTCGGCGCGGCTGAGGTGTCGCCGCTCGACATGGCCGCCGCGTACAGCGTCTTCGCGGCCCGGGGCGTGCAGTTCTCGGCCACGCCGATCGTCAAGGTCACCGACGCCCACGGCAACGTGCTGGAGGACAACACCAAGCGCAAAGGCAAGCGGGTGCTGTCCGAGGCCGTCGCCGACAACGTGACCGACGTGCTCAAGGGCGTCATCACCGGCGGGACGGGCACCGGCGCCAACATCGGTCGCCCCGACGGCTCGGCCGGCAAGACCGGGAGCACCGAGGACAACCACGACGCCTGGTTCGTCGGCTACACCCCGGCCCTTTCCACCGCCATCTGGATGGGCTACAGCGACAGCAACACCCGTTCGCTGAAGAACATCAAGGGCGTGAGCCTGGTCTACGGCGGCACCATCCCGGCGTCGACCTGGAAGGACTACATGGGCCAGGCGCTGAAGAACGCGCCGCCCGCCGACTTCCCCAAACCGGCCCCCCTCGCCGGCGACCTGGCCGCCGGGGCCCGGCGGGCACCCGACGATCTGCGCCCCCAGGACGTGCAGCCGATCTACGTCGACCCGCCGGTGACCCTCTTCCCGGCGACACCGCCCACGTCCCTGCTGCCACTGCCGACGACCACCATCAAGCCCCTGCTGCCGTTCCTCACCACGACCACCGTCCCCCGGGCCACGACGACAGCTCCCGGGCCGACGACGACCCGTGGACCCTGAGACAGCAGGTCTCCCGGCCTAGTCCGGGGCGACCGGCCGAGCTCAGCGATGGGTCGTCGTGGTGGTCGTGGACGACGACGAGCCGACGGTCGACGAGGCGGTGGTCGAGTCGCCGGGGACGGTCGACGGCACGGAGTTGTTCCCCGTGCCGCAGCTGAGGACCCGCTCGCACGCGGCGGCGATCGGGACGGCGTAGAACGCGGTGTCGGAGTTCGTCGCCCCCGGATTGAACGACAGCGACGCCATCCCGAGGATCTGGCCCTTCTCGTTCAGGAGCGGGGCGCCCTGGCGCCCGGGGTCGGTGAAGATGTTGTGCTGGATGTTCGCCGGGGAGATGGCGGAGATCACGCCCGGCACGGCGGCGCCGCCCGCCCCTCCCACCAGGTAGACCTTGTCGCCCGCCTTGGGAGGCGGCGTCTGGTCGGCCCAGGAGAGCGACGGCGCCGAGCGGCCGATGACCAGCAGGGCCAGGTCGCGCTCCTCCTGCCAGGTCCAGAGCGTGGCCTTGAGCTGCGAGCCGCCGTTGCTGACGGTGATGTCCGGGCCGGGGATGCGGGTCGCGGCCCGCACGATCGACAGCGACGTCAGCAGGTACGTCTGGCCACCGAAGGAGCCGGCGACGAAGCCGGAGCCCTCGATGGGCCGCCCGGCATCGTCCAGGCTGGCGACACTCCACACCGACGGGGCGGCCTTCTTGGCCACACCGTCGGCGGTCAGGATCTGCGGCAGGGTGGTCGTCGTCGACAACGCCGCCTCGTTGGCCTGCGGGATGGTCGGGGCGATGTGCTCGGCGTCGGTGGGGTCGACGGCGGCGATCTTGGCGTTGTCCGACGACGTGTAGACGACCGCGCCCAAGAACCCTACGAGCATCGACATCACCAGCGAGATGACGATGATGCCAAGGGCGCTCGGCGGCCAGAAGTGGCGCCGGAAAAAGGGCTTGCGGTCGAGGTCGGAAAGGGTCGGCGTGCGCCCAGGGGATTGGAACCAGCTGAAACCGTCGAACATCGGGATCGCTCGACAGTACCCGGCGGTACGATGGGAGCCATGGTCGGCGTGCTCGTCGTTCTCTTCGTCCTCGTTCCGCTGGCTGAGTTGTACGTGATCGTCCAGGTCGGTCACATCCTCGGCCTGCTGTCCACGATCCTGCTTCTGCTCCTGGTCAGCGCATCCGGGGGCTGGCTGATGAAGCGCGAGGGGATGAGCGTCTGGCGGCGATTCCAGCGCCAGGTGGAGTCCGGCCACGTCCCCGGGCGGGAGGTGGCGGACGGCGTGATGATCCTGGCCGCCGGCGCCCTGCTGCTTGCTCCCGGCTTCCTCACCGACGCGGTGGGGCTCCTGCTGCTGCTGCCGCCGGTGCGGGCCGCGGTGCGCGCCGGGGTGCTGCGCCGAGCGTCGCGCCGGGCGGGGGTGATCTACCGTGGCTGAGCTGTCGCCCGGCGTCGCCTCGGCCATCAGCCCGCTGGTGCGCCGCATCGTCGCCCCGAACCCCGGCCCGCTCACCGGTGCGGGCAGCAACACCTACCTGGTGGGCGTGGACGAGATCGTGGTGGTGGACCCCGGTCCCGACGACGCCGGGCACGTCGAGGCCATCGTCGGCTGCGGCGGGGACCGCATCCGCTGGATCGTCCTCACCCACGGGCATTCCGACCACGCCGGCGCCGCGGCGGCGTTGGCGGCCAGGACGGGCGCCGACGTCGTGGCCTGCGGCGCGGTCGAGGACGGCTTCGGGATCGAGGCCACCGAGTTCAGGCTGGAGGCGTTGCGCACGCCCGGGCACAGCTCGGACTCGGTGTGCTGGCTGCTGGAGGAGGAGCGCATGCTCTTCTCGGGCGACACCGTGATCGACGGCTCCACCGTGGTGATCGCCCCGCCCGACGGGGACATGGCCGCCTACCTGGCGTCGCTCGAGCGACTGAGCAGCCGGCGCCTCCGCCTGCGCTCGATCGCCCCGGGCCACGGCGCGCTCATCGACGACCCGGCCGCCCGCCTCGCCGGGTACCTGAGCCACCGCCTGGCCCGTGAGGCCGAGGTGGTCGCCGCCCTGGAGGCGGGCGCGATGACCGTCGACCAGGTCGTCGACCGGATCTATGTCGACCTGGCCTCGGCCCTGCAGCCGGCCGCGGCCCAGACGGTCCACGCCCACCTGCTCAAGCTGGCCGCCGAGGGCCGGGTCACCGGCGCCGACGGCGCCTGGCACCTCCGGGCCGCCTGACCGGCGCCAACCGCACCACGCCAACCCCGAACCGGTGACACCCAGTGTCGAAGGTCGCACTCGGTGTCACCGGTTCGTCTGTGGGGGCCGGGTCAGGTCTTGACCGGCCCGAGGGCGGTTTCCACCGCGGCCAGCAGCCGGGCGGTGCAGCCGGCCATGTCGACCGGCGGAAGCAGGTCGTCGGCGATCCGGTCGGCGGCGGCCGCGAAGGCGGCACCGGCGGCGCTGCGGGGGGCGGCCACCGACAGCGGCCGACCGGCGTCGTTGGCCGCGCTGACCTCGGGCTCGAGCGGGACCTGCGCCAGCAGCGGCACGCCCAGATCGGTGGCCAGGGTCTGGCCGCCGCCGGAGCCGAATAGGGCGTAGACCTGGCCGTGGTCGCAGGTGAACGTGCTCATGTTCTCGATGACGCCGAGCACCTTCAGGTAGGACCGGCGGGCCATGTCGGCGACCCGCACGGCTACCTTCTGTGCGGCCACGGCGGGCGTGGTCACGACCAGGATCTCGGCCTGGGGCAGGATGCGGCCGAGGGCCATCTGGACGTCGCCGGTACCGGGGGGCATGTCGAGCAGCAGGTAGTCGAGGTCGCACCAGGCCACCTTGACCAGGAACTCCTCGAGGGCCTTGGCCAGCATGAGGCCCCGCCACATGATGGCCTTGTCCTCGTCGTCGACGACCAGGCCCATGCTGACCACCTTCAGCGTGCCGGCACCGACGGAGATCTCGTGGGGGCGGATGAGCCCGGAGCCGCCCGCGCCCAGCCGCTCGTTGATGCCGAGCATGCGGGGGACGCTGAAGCCCCAGATGTCGGCGTCGAGCACGCCGACGGTGAACCCCCGGGCGGCCAGGGCCGACGCCAGGTTCACCGTCACGCTGCTCTTGCCCACGCCGCCCTTGCCGCTGGCGACCGCCACCACCCTGGCGGTGAGCGGCACCTCGGTCACCGGCGCCCGGTTGGCGGCCGACTTGCGGGCCCGCTGCATGACCGCGCTGCGCTGGGCCTGGTCCATCTCGCCGAAGTGCACGCCGACGCCGGTGACCCCGGTCAGGCCGAGCACCTTGGACTTCACGTCGTCGCGGATCTGCACCCGCAGCGGGCAGCCGGCGATGGTGAGGGCGACGGTGACGTCGACGAAGCCGTCGTCGGCGATCTCGATCCGGTTGACCATGCCCAGGTCGACGATGTCCGAACCCAGCTCGGGATCGATCACGCCCCGTAGCGTGGCCAGGACGTCGTCGCTCGTGGGAAGGGGCACGACCTGGATTTTACCGGCCTTGGCCGGTAATATGCCAGACCGTGGAGGAGATGGGCCGGCTCGACGTCCTGAAGGCCCTGGGAGACAACACCCGCTACGCCATCTACCTGGAGCTGGCCCGGGCCACCTCGCCCCGCTCCACCGCCGAGATCGCCGAGACGCTCGGCCTCCACGCCAACACGGTCCGGCCCCACCTGGAGCGCATGCGGGAGGTGGGCCTGCTGGCCGTCCACACCGACAACCGCGGGTCGGTGGGCCGCCCACAGCACCGGTACGCCCTGGCCGCCGACGCCCCGTCGCTCGGCCTCGAGCCGCCCGCCTTCCCGGTGATGGCCCGGATGCTCGTCGAGGTGGCCGCCGCCGCCGGTGTGGGGCCCGAGCGCAGCGCCGACGTGGGCGCCGAACAGGGTCGGGCCCTGGCCGAGGTCCAGGCCGGCCGCCGGCCGCGAACCTCGTGCATCCAGGCGGTCACCACCATGCTGTCCGAGCTCGGGTTCGACCCGGCCATCGTGCACGACGACAACATCGCCACCATCGCCTTCACCCACTGCCCCTACGCCGAGCTGGCCGCCGCCCACCCGGACGTGGTCTGCCACCTGCACCGCGGCCTGGTCGAAGGGTTCGTGGAATCGATCGGCGGCGCAGGCGTTGACCGATTCCGGACGCTCGCCGACCGCGATCCCTGCCAGGTTGAGCTGTCAATCAGGTAGTCTTGCACCCAGGAAACCTCTGCAGGAGGACACATTGATCACCCTCACCGACAACGCATCTCTCAAGGTCAAGGAGCTGATCCAGGCCGAGGGTGACGAGGCCCTCGCCCTGCGGGTGGCCGTCCGGCCCGGCGGCTGCTCCGGCTACAGCTACGAGATGTACTTCGACAAGGACTTCACCCCCGACGACACGCTGGCCGACGAGGACGGCGTGCGGGTGGTGGTCGACTCGGCCAGCGCGCCGCTTCTGAAGGGCGCGTCGCTCGACTACAAGGACGGGCTCCAGGGCGCCAGGTTCGCCATCAACAACCCGAACGCCACCCGCAGCTGCGGCTGCGGCCAGAGCTTCTCCTAACCCAAGCCTGCGCTGAGCACCCCCGTCGGGCCCTACACGCCGGTCGTGCGGGCCGGTGACTGGTTGGTCGTGTCGGGCCAGCTCGGCCTGGTGGACGGCGCCCTCGTCCACGACGGGATTCACGGCGAGGTGACCCAGGCCCTGGCCAACATGGCCACCCTGCTGGAGGGCCAGGGCGCCTCCTTGGCGTCGGTGGTCAAGACCACCGTCTTCCTGCGCCACATGTCCGACTACGCCCCTATGAACGAGGCCTACGTCAAGGCGTTCGGCGACCACCGCCCGGCGCGTGCCGCGGTTGCCGTGGCCGAGCTCCCGCTGGGCGCCAAGGTCGAAATCGAAGCCTGGGCGTACTCGCCGCCCTCGGCGTAAGCTCGCCGCCATGGCGGCGGTGAGCGTGTTCGTGGACGATGCGATCCTCGGTCGCCTGCCGTCCGTCTGCATTCGCTCCGGCCAGCCGGCGGACATGACCGTTCGCTCCACGCGGGCGGTGGGGAACGGGGGGTTGGGACTGTTCTGGCTCCTGTTTGTGCTTGGGCCACCTGGCTGGGTGGCGCTCCTCGTCTTCGCCTGCCTCCTTCCCGGTGAGGAGCAACTGACCGTTCTCGTGCCGTACGCGCGGTCGGTCTGGGACGGCGAGCGTCAACGCCGTCGCGCCGGCATGGCGACCGTCGCCGCAGGGTTCGCCGCCCTCGCGTTGGCCCTCTTCGTCGGGCCCTTCCCGCTCATCTGGGTTGTCATCGGCACCGGCCTGATCACAACCGGGCTGGGCGTCCTCACGGTCGTGTGGCGCCGGGACGTCGGGATCCTCCTCGACGCCTCCCGCAGGTGGGTCACATTGACGGGCGTCCACCCGGACTTCGCCCGGGCCGCGGAGCGCGGGGAGGCGGGCGTCGTCCGCCCCTGACCGGCTCGGCCCCTCCTGCTCGCGCCCGCCGAAAATCTCACGTTTACGTCAACCGCCAGTGGTAGGGTTGACGTTGACGTGAACAGCGGCGGACACAGCAACGGAGGTGGCGGCGTGCCGGTCACGACCGACGAGACGACGCAGAACGACAGGTACAAGTGGACGGCATTGTCCAACACCACGCTGGGCATCTTCATGGCCACGCTCGACTCGTCGATCGTGCTCATCTCGCTGCCGGCGATCTTCCGGGGGATCCACCTGGACCCGCTGAAGCCGTCGAACGTGGGCTACCTGCTGTGGATGCTGATGGGCTACCTGGTGGTC
>DATASA010000123.1:0-2540 GCA_036269435.1 Acidimicrobiales bacterium
AGGTCGATGTCGCTCTCAGCGCGTGCTTGGTGACGTGCGAAGGAACCAAACGCGGCTACGCACGCCGGCTCCGGCTTGAGTCGAGCGATCTCGTCGCCGAGCCGCGTAACGAAGGTGAGCGGTGCCTGACCAAGGGCAACGAGTGGGGCCACCGCGACGTGGTCCGAGGCCAAGTGGTACAGCGTTGCCGGCGGGGCGTCACGACGCACTACGAGGCCGAGTTCAGCCAAGTGGGGCAGCGTCCGAGCTGCTTGTGCCGGACTCACCCCTGCGAGCTTGGCGATTGCAGTGGCGCTGAGCTCCCGCGACGTTTGAGCCAGTACGGCGAGGACGCGGCCGGTAGCGCCGGGAATGACGGCCTGTATCGGCTCGGCGAAATCCACCACCGTATCGTCTCATAAAAGAGATGATCGACGCATAAATGAGACGATGGCGAAGCCGGCATTGTGGGGCGCCGTACTCGGCGCCGGCGTCCTCGGCCGCCCGCTGAACGACCAGGACCTCGTGGCCGTGGTGGTCGCCGCCGCGTCTCGGCTCGGCGTCAAGGCGTACGAGTTGGATTGGGCGATCGGGGAGTACCAGCGTGGCCTGATCCGGTAGCGCCAGCGTTGCCTGAGCGTTGCCCGGCGTTGGTAACGCTCTGGTAACCCTGTCTACCTGCCCTTTCGCGTCGAGAGGGGCTTGGGAGGGTTGCCAAGATTTTTTCCTTGGCAACGCTGCGGTGGACGCTTTTGTCGACGTTGCTATGGACGTTGGGGGTCGATCGTGACCGCCATGACACGTTCCCACGGCCCCACCCATGACCTGATCGCCTGGGCCAACAGCCCCGCCGCTAGTCGGGTCGCCCTCTCCTCGACCCACCCGCTGCTGAGGGCGCACCGGTCGATCGGCGAACTGGTCCACGCCTGCTGGGCCGACGCCGACCTGGCCGGCCGACTCCTCGTCGCCCTCATGGCTCATGCCGATTCCGAATCGGTGGCGACCGAGGCGGCGCTGGCGATCCTGGCGCCGCGCCTGGCGGTGGTGATCGCCCGGTGGATCCGAGCCGGCGTCGCCCCGGACGACCTCGACGACATGGAGGCCGACCTGGTCGTCGAGACCCTCGCCCTGCTCAAGTCCGCCCCTGGCCCCCGGCCGCCCGCCGCCATCGCCGACCGGGCCTGGGACCGGACCCGCAAGTCACGCCGCCGCCACCTCACCCACCAGTCCGCACTCGGCCACCTCGACGAGGTCGCCGCCAACCCGACGCCGGACCGCGCCCCGGCCGCGGTCACCGCCGCCGCCATCGTGATCGACAACTACCGCAATGGTCGGCTGTCGCTCCCCGCCGCCCAGGCGCTGTGGGCGACGGGGGTCGCCGGTCGCAGCTGCGTCGAAGCCGCCGAACAGCTGGGCTGCGCGCCGACCGCGGTCCGGGCCCGCCGGTCCCGCGCCCTTCGCGCTCTCGCCGCCTGAGCCTCCGGTGTTGAAGATCAAGCCCTCAACGGCGGCGACACCAGCGGCTACTACCTGAAGTCATTGCCCGACGGCCCCGCCGAGTACTACCTGGACGGGGCCGTCTGCGGGCGGTGGCTCGGCCGGGCCGCCACCAGCCTCGGGCTGGCGGGCCCCGTCGACCCGGAAGGCTTTCGTCGGGTCCTGGCGGGCCGCGACCCGGCGACGGGGGATATGTTGATCGGCGGCCGGGCCGCCACCAAGGGCCGCACCCCCGGTTACGACCTGACCATCTCGGCACCGAAGAGCGTCTCGCTGCTGGCTGTGCTCTCCGACCCCGCGGTGGGCGACCAGGTGCGGGAGGCACACCGCCGCGCCGTCGACGCCGCCATGCGCCTGGTCGACGTGGAGGTGGCCACGGTCCGCCGGGGCCGGGACGGTTCCCGCCAGCTGCCCGCCGAGCTGGTCGCCGCCTCGTTCCAGCATTACACCTCCCGGGCCGTCGACCCGCAGCTACACACTCACGTCGTTGTGGCCAACATGGGCCGCGCCGGCGACGGTCGGTGGACGGCGTTGCACGGCCAGCGCCTGTACGGGTGGGCCAAGACGGCCGGCACCCTCTACCAGGCCCAGCTCCGGGCGGAGCTGACGCAGCGACTCGGTGTCGGGTGGGGTCCCGTCCGCAACGGGAGGGCCGAGATCGAAGGCTTCACCCGAGCCCAGCTGGAGGCGTTCTCCACCCGCCGGGCCGAGATCGCCGCCCAGCTCGATCGGGTCGGCCGGAGCGACCCCCGCTCCGCCCAGCTGGCCGCCTGGTCGACCCGCGACCCGAAGGTCGAGATCCCCGAACCGCTCCTGGTGCCCCGGTGGCGGGCCCGCGCCGCCGGGATCGGACTGACGACCGAGCACATCAACAGCCTCACCCGCCGCCACCCCGCCCTCGCTCCGCCGCCCCAGGCGCTCGCCGACGACCTTCTCGGGCCCGGCGGCCTCACCGTCCACGCCTCGAGCTTCGACCGCCGTCACGCCCTCGAAGCCATCGCCAACGCCCACCGCGCCGGCGTCACCGTCGACCAGGCCGCCGCCGCCGCCGACCGGCTGCTGGC
>DATASA010000124.1:0-30574 GCA_036269435.1 Acidimicrobiales bacterium
GGCAGCCCCCGCTCCGTGCCCGTCTCCGGCACGGGGGCGGTCCTGGCCACCACCACCCCCACGACCACGACCACCGTCCCGACGACGACCACCACCACGACGACCTCGACCACCATCCCGTCGGGCACGACCACCACGACGTCCACGACCGTCCCGCCCGCGACGACGACCACCACGGTGCCGCCGGGAACGACCACCACCTCGACCTCGACCCCCTCGACGACGACCTCGTCCACGTCGACCACCTCCACCACCTCCACCTCCACCGCGCCGCCCGACACGCTCCCGCCGCCCACCACGGCCCCACCCGACACGACGCCGCCGCCGACCACTCCGCCGCCGACCACGACGCCGCCGACGACCACCGCTTCCCCGACGACCACGACGCCGCCGACGACCACGACGCCCACCACCGCGCCACCGACGACCACGCCGCCGACGACCGCCGCCCCCTCGACCACGTCACCGCCGACGACCACCAGCCCTGCCCCGACCGCGCCGGCCGGCACGAGCCCGACGGCGGCGGCGCCCGTCACCACGGCCGCCCCTCAACCGGCACAGGCCCTCCAGGCCCCGGCGACGACCTCGGCGGCGACCACGATCGCGCCGGTGGTGACGGCCACCACCACACCGGCGCCGACCACGACCGTCGCCCCGACGAGCACCGTTCCCGCCGGCCCGCTCAGCGTGGCCTCGGCGCCGCCGCCGGCGGCACCGGCCGAGCAAGCCGCGCCACTCGTGGCCATGTCCCCGGTGGGCACGACGTCCGGGCCGCCGGGTGTGGGACTGCGGGTGGAGGGCACGGGCTACCCGGCCACCTGCGACACCGTGTACTTCTTCTTCGACGGCGTCCGGATCGGGGCATCCGCCCCGAGCGGCGGCCGAGTCAGCGAGGACGGACTCGCCGTCCCCGGCGAGGCCAGGCCCGGGGAGCACGAGGTCACCAGCTCCTGCCACTCCGGAGGCGAGCCGGTGATGCAGTCGGCCGCCTTCGAGGTGGTCCACGCCGACGTCCACCGGGTGGCGCCCATCACCGCCCTGCCCGAGCCCGGCCAGGTCGACTTCAGCCTGCGGTCGATGCTGACCAGCGCCGCCGTGGTCGCCGGCCTGCTGCTTCTGATCGCCTTCCCCGGCGAGCTGTTCAACACGACCCTCGAGGAGCACTACGACGAGGTCCGAGGCTGGTTCGGGCTGAAGCCCAAGCAACTGGGGTCCGAGACCGGCCGGAGCCAGATCCTGCCGTTTTTCGGGTTCCTCGTGGTCGGCGGCCTGCTGTACTCGCTGCTGAACCCGGCGTTCCGGCTGGACCGGTCGACGGTCGCCGCCGCCCTGGGGCTCGCCGTGGCCATGGGCATCGTCACCCTGGCCTTCGACCTCCCGTCGCTGGCCTACATCCATCGCCACCACGGCGACTGGGGCCGGCTCGTCATCCTTCCCGGCACGCTGCTGGTCGCCGCCGCCTGCGTGGTCCTGTCCCGGGCCGTGCACTTCCTGCCCGGCTACTTCTACGGCCTCATCGCCGGCATCACCTTCCGCCGCCAGATCGCCGGGGCGGTGAAGGGTCGGCTGGTCGCCTTCTCGGCCCTGCTGGTCCTCGCCCTCAGCGTGGGATCCTGGCTGGCCATGCAGCCGGTGTCGGCGGCCGCCCGCAAGCCCGGGGCCTCACTCGGCCTTCTCGTCCTGGAGGCGGTTCTCGGCGGCGTGTTCTGGTGCGGGCTCGACAGCCTGGTCATCGGCCTGCTCCCGCTGCGGTTCTTGTCCGGCAGCGAGGTTCGGGAATGGAGCCGCCGGGCGTGGCTCGTGCTGTTCGTGCTGACCCAGCTCGCCTTCGTGCACATCCTGCTCCGACCGGGAACCGGGTACGTGGCCGACACCCGCCACTCGCCCACCGCGGTGGTCGTCACCCTGTTCTTCGCGTTCGCCGTCTTCTCGGTGGCGTTCTGGGGCTACTTCCGGCTCCGGGATCCCCGCCAGGAGGCCGAGGCCGAGGACTGGGTCGAGGTCGGCTGAGCTCAGCGGCAGGCGGGGCAGAGCCCTTCCAGGTCGATGCGGTGGTCGGTGACCGCGAAGCCGGTCTCCTCGGCAGCCAGGCGGGCCGCCTCGTCGAGAGCCTTCTCCAGCCGGGCCGACGTGGGCACGTCGGCGACCACGCCGCACGCCGAGCACACCAGGTGGTGGTGATGGTGGCCGCTGAGGTCCTCGGCCAGCTCGAAGCGGCCGAGGTCGTCGGAGCCGGCCAGGCGACGGGCCACCCCCGCCTCGCACAGCACGGTGAGGTTGCGGTAGGCCGAGCTCTGGGGCACGCCCGTGGCCGCGCCGAGGATCTCGGGCATGGTCATCGGGCGGCCGGCCGCGGCGATGGCCTCGACCAGGGCCCGCCGGCTGGACGTGTAGCGCTGGTCGAGCGCGGCCAGCCGCTGCGACGCCTCCCGATGCAGGCGGGCGGCCTCGTCGAGCGGGAAACGGCTGTCGCGGGCGGTCACGTGGGCCTCAGCCGGTTCGGCGGCGTCGGATCCCCGTGCGTGCATGGGTGGGCATGCTACGCCCGGGCCCGGCGGAACCGGACCGAGCCGGACTCCGGCCTACAGGAACTCGGCGAGATCCTCGAGGAGCTGGCCCTTGCCCTTGGCCCCGACGATGCGCTTCTTGGCCACACCGTCCTGGAACACCATGAGGGTCGGGATGCTCATGATCCCGAAGCGCTGGGCGACGGCGGGAGCGTCGTCGACGTTGAGCTTGGCCAGCCGGACCTTGCCGGCGTTCTCGACCGCGATCTGCTCGAGGACGGGGGCGACCATGCGGCAGGGCCCGCACCACTCGGCCCAGAAATCGACGATCAGGGGGACGTCGGACGCGCCGACCTCCTCGTCGAAGGTCTCGTTGGTGAGCTCCTGAAGATTGCCTGCCATCAGCCTTGTGCCTCCTCGGATGTCGGTCGGTAGAACGCCTGGGCGAGCCTGCGCATTCCGTCGCCCCGGTCGGGGACCCTCACCAGTCGGTGGGGGTCTCGTTGATCTCGGAATCGTGGGGCTCGGACTCGAGCCACCGCTCGGCGTCGATGGCGGCCATGCACCCGGAGCCGGCGGCGGTGACCGCCTGGCGGTAGGTGCGGTCCTGCACGTCGCCGGCGGCAAAGACGCCCTCGACGTTCATGTGGGTGCCCTGGTGGGTGAGGAGGTAGGACGCGTCGTCCATGGCCAGCTGGCCCATGAACAGGTTCGTGTTCGGGTGGTGGCCGATGGCCACGAACATGCCGGTCACGTCCAGCTGCGACAGTTCGCCGGTCTTGACGTTCTTGATGGTGGCGCCGCTCAGACGGGTCTCCCCGTGGAGCTCGACCGGGACCGAATCCCAGACGAACTCGATCTTCTCGTTCTTGAAGGCCCGCTCCTGCATGATCTTCGACGCCCGCAGCGTGTCGCGGCGGTGGATCACGTAGACCTTGTCGGCGAACTTGGTGAGGAAGTTGGCCTCCTCCAGAGCCGAGTCGCCCCCGCCGACGACGGCGATGTCGTGGCCCCGGAAGAAGAAGCCGTCGCAGGTGGCGCACGTGGACACCCCGTGGCCCAGCAGGCGGCGCTCCGACTCCAGGCCGAGCATCTTGGCCCGGGCGCCGGTGGCCACGATGACGGCGCGGCCCCGGTACTCGTCGTCGCCCACCCAGACCCGGCCCGGGCGGCCGCCGAGCTCGACGCGGTCGATCTTCTCGGTCACGAACTCGGCGCCGAACCGGGCGGCCTGGGCCCGCATGGCGGCCATCAGCTCGGGCCCCTGGATCCCGTCGACGAAACCCGGATAGTTCTCCACCTCGGTGGTGAGCATGAGCTGGCCGCCGGGCTGGTCGCCGGTGGAGGAGGGGGCACCCTCGAACACCAGCGGGCGCAGGTTGGCCCGGGCCGTGTAGATCGCCGCGGTGAGCCCGGCCGGCCCCGATCCGATGATGATCACGTCACGGATGTCGGTCGTGGTGGAGCTTTCGGTCACGCGTCTCCAGTCTTCATCGGCGCATCGTGTCTTCAGGGCGCCGGCGCGGGTGCTGTCCGCTTCGACCACAGGAACAGTCCGAACGCCAGGAATATTGCTCCCAGGAGCACGTAGGCGACCCAGACGCCGCGGGGCAGGAGGATGTCGAGGATCCGGACCGCGGCGATGAGGGCCAGCACCGCGGCCATCGACCCGACGATGGCGGCGATGATGCCGAAAACGAGCAGGCGCGCCACCTTGACCAGCCGGTCCGTGGTGTTCGTCCGGACCAGGTCGATGACGTGGTCGAGCCGGTCGAGCAGGTCGACGGTCCAGTCCGCGCCCTCGTCAGCCATGCCGCGAGCCTACCCTCGGAGCCGTGCGCCCTCCCCTCAGCATCCTGGCCGGCGCCGTGGTCGCGGTTCTCGCCGCCGGCGTCCTCGGCGAGTACGGGTTCGACGGCCTCACCGTGCTCGGCTCGGGCGTGCTCGTCGGACTGTTCGTCGCCGAGGCGGTGCTGAGCGTGGCCAAGGGCGGCAGCGCCGTGGGTGCGGTGGCCACCGCCGTCCTGTCCGCCGGGTCGATGGTCTGGGCCGGCTGGATCGCCAACGGCCACCGGCTCGGCGAGGTCCGGTGGATGGGATGGGTCGGGGTGGCCCTCGCCGCCCTCGCCGGGGGCTTCAGGCTCCGGCCGAGCGCAGCAGCTCGCCGCACCCGTCCTGCGCCAGCATCAACAGAGTGACCGAACCCGGGTCGGGCCCGGAGAAGCCGAGCACGACCGCGGGCACCCCCTGGCGGCGAGCCGTCGCGAAGTAGACCACCGGCCCCAGCGACGGCTGGCGGGCCCGGGCCTGCTCCTCGCACGGTCGCGTCCCCACTGCGTTCGGCGCGACCGCGCTGGCCGCGCCGCTATTGCTCGCCGCGCCGCCCGCGCCGCTATTGCTCGCGTTGCCAGTGGTCGCGCCACCGGCGACACCCGCCGTCGGGGCCGCCGGGAGCGGTGCGGGTACCGCCCCACCCGTGGCATTCGAGTCGCTCGAAGCGCCGGAGTTGGCCGACGAGGCCGCCCGGCCGCCGCCCAGGGTTTGGGGGCCGGGGGCGCTCGTGGGCACGGCCGGAAGAGCACGGGCCCGAAGCGTGGCCGCATCCGGGACGTCGCCCAGGTCGGTGACCGGGCCGGCGGGCCCGGCGTTGTCGGCCGCCGCCGCCTTCCCCGACTCGAACGCCGGCCCGGCGACGGTGGTCTGGCGGCCCGACGAGCGTCCGGAGCCACCCAGGGCGGCCGCCACCCCGACGACGACCAGGATCATGGCTGCGACGGCCCCGAGCAGCCACCGGGCCTGGACCGGGCGCCGGCCGGGCCGCATCGGGACGACCACCGCCGGGCGGGCTGGGCCACCGTCCAGGGCGACGGCGATCGCCGCGTCCCGCACCGCCGCCGACGGCGGCTCCACTGCCGCGGCGACCGTGGCCGACACCGCCCGGAGCTCGGCGGCCGATGCCGCGCACGACGGGCACCCGGCGACGTGGTCGGCCCATTCCGGGGCCTCCCCGTCGACGAAGGCGCTCAGCGCCTCGGCGTCCGCGTGCTCGCTCATGTACTGGTTGGACGCTCGGCCGGCGGTCCCTGGTTCCGGCCAGGGGCGAGAAGGGGGACGAGGGCGGCCCGACCCCGGGCGATGCGCGACCGGACCGTCCCCGGGGGGATCACCAGGGCAACGGCGATCTCGTCGTAGGACAGGCCGCAGACGTCGCGCAGGACGACCGCGGCCCGGTAGTCGGCCGGCAGCGACTGCAGGGCGACGTCGAGGTCGATCCGGGTCGCCGCCCCCTCGGTGTCGTCGGTCGCCGACCAGGCCTCGTCCCGCCCTTCGGGCAGGCCCGGCTCCGGCCGTCGCCGGCGGCGGCGCAACTCGTCCAGGCAGGCGTTGGTGGCGACCCGGTAGGCCCACGTGGCGAACGCTGACCGTCCGTCGAAGCCGGGCAGGCCCCGCACGATCGCCAGCAGCGCCTCCTGGCAGGCGTCCGCCGCGTCCGTCGGATCACCGGTCATGCGGCGACAGACCGCGTACAACCGGTCGTAGTGACGCCGTAGCAGGGCGTCCAGGGCCCCCCGGTCGCCGCCCCGGGCCGCCTCCACCAGCTCCCCGTCGTCCCGCCCCCCTGGGTCGATGGCGCGGCTAGCCCGCGAGGTGCAGGTCGGCGATCGTGATCGAGGTGCCGTCGCCGAGGTCGGTGATCCACAGCAGCACCGCGCCGGCGGACTTGCCGCCGAGGTCGAACGTCGTCGTCCCCGCGCCGATGCCCTTCTTGGCGGCGACGGCCGCTCCCCACGCGTCCCGGGTCGGCTTGGCCGCATCGGCGACGACGACCTCGGCCGACCAGCCGGTGCTCGGCGACGTGACGGTGAGCTGCTTGAGCTTGTGGGAGCCGTCGAGCTGGAGGACGACGCCGACGCCGGGCTTCAGGCCGCCGAAGTTGGCGGTGCTGTACTGCTCGGTGCTCCAGGTGGTCGAGGGGTCGTTGTCGACCAGATTGCCGAGGTCGCTGTTGTGCTCGGCGCCGTCGCCGGGGCTCGGGTCGAAGGGCAGGGGCGTCGGCGTGGGGATGGCCTGCTGGCTGGCGGCGGGCTGCTGCGCCGGCTTGAGGTTGTCGAGCAGGCTCTGGCCGGCGTCGGACCGGGCGAAGAGGATACCGACGACGCCCAGGGTCAGGGCGATGGCGACGATGGCGATCGTCGGCACCATCCATCGCCGCTCGGTCTGGGCGAAGCTCGGAGGGATGCCGCGGGGCGGCGTGTGGGCGTCGGCCCCGGGCCGGGGGACGTAGCCGGTCGGGGCGACGACGTTCGTCGCCTCCTCGGCGCCGAGCTCGACCGACAGCAGGGCGGTCTGCAGCTCGGCCGCCGACTGGTACCGGGCCTCGGGGGCCTTGGCCATGGCCCGCAGGACCACCTGCTCCAGGGCGCGCGGGATCCCGCCGCGCACCTGGCGCGGCGCCAGGGGCGTCGAGGTCACGTGCTGGAGGGCGACGGCCATGTCCGTGTCGCCCGTGAACGGCGGCCGGCCGCACAGCATCTCGTAGAGGACCACGCCCAGGGCGTAGACGTCGGTCCGGCCGTCGACCGTCCGGCCGTCGACCTGCTCGGGGGACAGGTACTGGGCGGTCCCGACGATCGAGCCGGTGCTGGTGAGGGCCTCGGCCGGGCTGGGCCGGTCGGGCTCGGACTCCTCCACCGCCTTGGCGATGCCGAAGTCGGCCACCTTCACCCGGCCGTCGGGGCAGATGAGGATGTTGGCCGGCTTGATTTCGCGGTGGACGATGCCCGCCTTGTGGGCGTACTGGAGGGCGTCGGCCACCTGGGCCGCGATGTGCACGGCCCGGCCGGGCGCCATCGGGCCGAGCTCGTTGAGGACCTGGCGCAGCGTCTTGCCCTCGACCAGCTCCATGACGATGAACGTGACGCCGTCGTCGGTGCCCGTGTCGTAGGTGGCGACCACGTTGGCGTGGGCCAGGCGGGCGGCGGCGATGGCCTCACGGCGGAACCGCTCCCGGAACGACTCGTCGGCGGCGAGATGCGGATGGAGGATCTTGACGGCGACCGGCCGACCGAGGATGTCGTCGACCGCCTCCCAGACCTCGGCCATCCCGCCCTTGGCGATGAGGCGCTTCAGCCGGTAACGGCCGGCGAGGACACGCTCGGTGTGAACGCCGGGAAGAGCCTCTGCCACCTCGGACACGGTACCGGTCCCGCCCGGGGTCTGGTTTGCGGCCGCGACCCCCTCAGGTCCCGACGGTCGGCGTCTGGAAGGCGACGCCGATGGTGCGCGGCCCGGTATGGGCGCCGACCACCGCCCCCAGCTGGCCGACGACGATCCGCTCTCGGGGAAAGTGGGGCGCGAGCAGGGCGAGGAGGGCGTCCACGTCGGGGGCGTCGCCGTGGAGCACCGCCAGGTTCTCGGCGCCGGGCTGGGCCGCGACCTGGTCGGCCAGCCAGCGCAGCGACCGGGAGCGGGTCCGTTGCTTGGGCCCGGGCTCGACCTTGCCGTCGACCACCTCGATGACCGGCTTGATCGACAGGATCGACCCCAGCAGGGCCTGGGCCGCGCCGATCCGGCCGCCCTTCTTCAGGTACTCCAAGGTGTCGAGGCTGCCGAACACCTTGGTCCGCGCCGCCATGTCCGCGGCCAGGGCGACGATCTCGTCCAGCCCCGCGCCCGCCGTCGCCCGCCGGGCCGATTCGACGGCGATCATGCCGAGCCCCAGGGTCACCGACAGCGAGTCGACGACGTGCACCGGGATCACGTCGGCGACGGCCCGGGACGCGGCCTGGGCCGACTCCCCGGTGGCCGAGAGCTTCGACGACAGGCTCACGCACACCACGCCCTCGGCGCCGGCCGCAGCCGCGGCCCGGAACACCTCCTCGAACGCGCCGGGGGCGGGGGCGGCGGTGGACGGGAGCACCGGTGACGTGGCGCAGCGGGCCCAGAACTCCGTCGGTGTGAGGTCGCGCCGGTCGACCAGCTCGTCGTCGCCGAAGCGGATGGTGAGGGGCACGACGTCGATGCCCAGTTCGGCGACCAGCGCCTCGGGCAGGTCGCAGCTGCTGTCGGTGACGATCCGGATTGTCATGACTCGGGTTCGACTGTCATAGCTCGGGTTCGGGAACCAGACCTCTCGCTCGGCGGCCCTTCATGGCATTGCGTCCCCACCAGACGGCCAGGAAGGTGGCCGCGCCCAGCGCGACGACGAGGCTGACGCCGGACGCGGCGGTTGACCGTATCGTGATGCGGGTCCGGCCGACCACGAGGTTGCCGTCGGGCGATTCGAGCGTGATCCGCATCGGGAAGGCACCGGACGTCCGTGCCACCACCGGAAAGCGCTCGGTCGTGTTGAGGCGGGTCAGCTCCAGGTTCTCCGTGGTGCCGCGCGGGAAGTCCAGCTTGTCGCTCTCGATCTTGACCACGACCTTGACCGGCTTGCCCGTGTTGTTCTGGAAGGTGACGGGAATCTCCCCGGTCCGGGCGGTCAGGGTGATGGAGCGTCCCGACGGCATCTGGATGTCGTGGAGCTGGTCGTCGACCAGACGCCCGGCCCGCTCCAGGTACAGGTCGCGCTGGCGCTTGGTCTTGAGATCGGCGGACTCGGCCAGCAGGAGGTGCTCCTCGATCACCGCCGACGTGGTGTTGCCCGAGCCCAGCACCGACCCCAGCGAGTCCAGCTGGCGACGGGAGAGTCGCAGGTCGGGCGTGATGTCGAGAACGCCCCCCGGAGGCGCCGCGGGGGTCGCCGGCTTGCGCAGGAGCAGGGCGCCGCTGTCGTCGCGGGCGTCGGACACCGAGCTGAACAGTGCGTCCGTCGAGATGGGCTCCAGGATCGGCGAGCTGGCCAGCCCGGCGGTGACCACGTCGAGGAACTGCCGGCTGGGCTGCCAGTCGAGGGGAGCGACGGCGGCCACCCCCCGCCGCTCGTCGTCGCCCGGGCGGTCGAGGTAGATCACGGACAGATCCGCCAGCAGCTGGTAGCCCAGCAGCGCCTGGTTGCCGGCATCGTCGAAGTGGGCGGCCAGGCCCGAGTCGGCGGCCACCGCCTGCACCCGCGTCTGGCGGCCGGAGAGGACGAACGGCCCGGTCAGGGTGAGCTTCTGGTCGGGGACGGGCGCCAGGAGATCCTCACTGGTGATGATCCGGTCGTAGCCCCGACCGGCCAGCATGTCGACGAAGTTGCCGTCGAGGGCCTCCTGGGCCATCCAGGTACGAGGGTCGAGCCGGGCGCTGAGCACGTCGGTGAGCGTCGCCGCACCCCTTCCCATCTGGCTCGCGACCTCGCCGTCGAGCCCGGCCGCGTTGAGCCCGGCCAGGTTGGCGGGGACGTAGGGGCCGGTGAGCACCGGGTGGTCCACCGCCGCGGTCTTCACCGAGGCCAGCAGAGCCTTTGCCTTCGGGTCGGTGCTGGAGGCGAGGGCGGTCACCGTCTCCGGCGTCGGCGCCAAGGAGAACGGCGTGTTGCGGAGCCCGTCGACGCCCTGGGCCATGGCGGTCAGCGCGTCGTCGTTCGGGAGCTGGCGGCTGCCGTCGGGCTGGAGGGCGGGCCCGGCGTGGACCGGCAGGACCAGTGCCATTCCGAGCTTGGGGGTGGCGTGCACCTCGGGCGTGTCCAGCAGGTGGGTCACGAAGTGGTCGACGACCGTCCCGGTCAGCCGGTCGCGCATTTCCACCCGGAGCGGGTACACGCCGTCGCGTGGCGGCAGGAGGACCCGCGTCGGGTCGCGGGGCAGGGCCGGGTCACGGATGGGCACGGTGAGGGTCACGTCGCCGTTCGCATCCGGGCGCAGGGACGAGAGGAGCACGGGCTGCAGGGCGACCAGCGGGGAGTCGCTCATCTGGTCGGCCAGCGTCTCGGCGAACTCCGATCGGGTGGCCACGGCGGGGAACAGCGTCATGTCGAACTCCAGGTTCGACGCGCCCGTCGGGCGGTCGACCTGGACCCGCACCTGGAAGTCGCCCCCGGTCGACACCCACGGCGTCTGGGCCACGAACGTCATCCGCCCCTTGCCGGGCGGCGCCGCCTGTTGTGCGGCCGTTGCCGCGGGTGCCGCCCCGACGGCGGCCGTCCCGGTCAGGACCAGCAGGGTGAGGGCGAGGGCGGCCAGGCGGTCCCTCACGGGATGTGCCGGTGGAGCACCGAGAGCTGCACCCGCTCCTGGCGGAAGCCGAGCGACAGGTAGAGGGCGAGGGCGGCGTCGTTGCCGAGCTGGGTGTTCACGACGGCGTTGGCCACGCCGCGCCGGCGCAGCCAGCGCAGGCCGTCGAGGCCCAGGGCGCGGCCGAGCCCGCGGCGGCGGTGGTCCGGCGCGACGGCCAGGCGCTGGAGGTACCCCTGGTTCTGGCTACTGCCGGTGATGGCGTATGCGACCACGCCGCCGCGCCCGGCGGCGCCCACCCGGAAGCGGGTGACCGGCGTCGCGTCGATCGCCTCCTTCAGCCCGCCGCGGTCGAGCCGCCAGAAAGTCTCGAACGCGGCGGCGTCGACATCGAGCACCGACGGCCAGTCGTCGGTGCGACCACGGCGCAGCAGCTTCGACGCCTCCTTGTCCGGACGGGCGACGTCGAGCAGGTCGTGGCTCAGGAGGTGCAGGCGCTCGTACTCCTCGAAACCGAGCGTCACGAAGGCGGCCTGCTCGGGCGGCGCCAGGGCGCTGGTGACCACCCGGGTGTAGCCGCGGGCCGCCAACGACTCCAGGCAGCGCTGCAGGAACTGGACCGACGGAGGACCGCCCGGCGGGAGCGGGGCGAGCAGGGCGACCTGCCCGTCGCCGCGCCAGGGGCCGGTGCGGGCCCGTTCCCAGCCCCACTGAAGCACCTCGGCGGCGACGGTGGTCATCGGTGCTTTTCAGCGTACCGGGGCCTCTCGGGCCGCATAGCCTCGACGCGATGATCCCCGACCGCCTCCAGCCGTTGCTGGAGGAGACCGCGCCGCTGGCCGACCGGTTCGCCGCCGCCGGTTGGCGCCTGTACCTGGTCGGCGGAAGCGTCCGCGACGCCATCCTCGGCCAGCCGCTCGAGTCCCTCGATGACCTCGACTTCACCACCGATGCCCGGCCCGACGACATCGAGCGGGTGGTGTCCGGCTGGGCCGACGCCGTCTGGGACCAGGGCCGGCGGTTCGGGACCATCGGGCTGATGAAGGGTGGCCGCCGCTACGAGATCACCACCCATCGGGCCGAGGCCTACACGCCCGATTCCCGCAAGCCCGAGGTCGAGTTCGCCGACGCGGTCGAGGCCGACCTCTCCCGCCGCGATTTCACCGTGAACGCCATGGCGCTCCAACTGCTCGCGTCGTCGGGCGGCGGGGCACCGGCCGGCGCCGAGCTGATCGACCCGTTCGGCGGACTGGCCGACCTGGCCGGCTACCGGCTGCGGACGCCGCTGTCGCCCACGGAGTCCTTCAGCGACGATCCCCTGCGCATGCTGCGCGCCGCCCGCTTCCTCACCGGCTACTGGCTGGCCCCCGACGCTGCGCTCGTGACGGCGGTGAAGTCGCTGCGGCACCGGCTGGAGATCGTGTCGGCCGAGCGCATCCGCGACGAGCTGGACAAGCTGCTCGTCGTCGAGTCGCCGGCGGACGGCCTGTGGTTCCTCGTCAACACCGGCCTGGCCGAGGAGTTCCTGCCCGAGCTTCCCGCGCTCGCCCTCCAACAGGACCCGGTGCACCGGCACAAGGACGTGCTGGCCCACACCATCGCCGTGGTCGACAAGACCAGACCTGACAAGATCCTCCGCTTGGCTGCACTGCTCCACGACATCGGCAAGCCCAAGACCCGGTCCTACGGCAAGGGCGGTGTCTCCTTCCACCACCACGAGGTGGTCGGCGCCCGCATGGCCGAGGACCGCATGCGGGCCCTGCGCTACCCGGAGCACGAGATCGCCGAGGTCCGCCGGCTGGTCGAGCTGCACCTGCGCTTCCACGGCTACGGCGACGAGCTGTGGACCGACAGCGCCGTGCGCCGCTACGCCACCGACGCCGGCCCGCTCCTCGACCGGCTGAACGAGCTGACCCGCTGCGACTGCACGACCCGCAACCAGCGCAAGGCGGCCGACCTCTCGCGGCGGATGGACCTGCTCGAGCAGCGGATCGCCGAGCTGCGCGAGCGCGAGGAGCTCGACCGCATCCGTCCCGACCTCGACGGCAACCAGATCATGGAGCACCTCGGGATCGGCGCCGGGCCCGACGTCGGCCGGGCCTGGCGGTTCCTGTACGAGCTCCGCCTGGAGGAGGGGCCCCTCGGCGAGGAGGAAGCCCGTCGCCGCCTGGACACCTGGTGGGCCGCCCACCAGCCGGCCTGACCGTGGCCTTCACCGAGACGGAGCTGGCGGCGCGCGAGGCCCGGCTGGTCGAGGGGCTGGGGCGCCGGCGGGCCGACGCCGAGTCCCTGACCGCGGGGGTCGACGACCCGCTCGGGTGGCTGGGCGTCCAGCGCCAGGCGCGAAGCCTGCTGCGCCAGGCCGGCACCAACAAGGGCTGGGGTTCACGGTCCCAGGGAGCGGAGGCCGCGTTCGACCGCTACGTCGCCGTCCTCGGCGCGGTCGAGGCCGAGGCCACGGCGGCATTGGCGGCCGCCGAGGCGGGTGCGGTCGCCGAGGCGCGGAGCCGCCTTGGCCTGCGGGTCGCCATGCTCGGCAAGGGTGGCGCCGGCAAGACCGTCGTCTCGTCGACCCTCGCCCGGATCCTGGCCCAGCGCGGGCGCAAGGTGTTCGCCGCCGACCTGGACACCTGCCCGGGCCTGGCCTTCGGCCTCGGGCTGCCGGTGGACGACGCCGGCCTGCCGCCCGAAGCGGTCGAGCAGGGACCCTCGGGGCTGTACGGGTGGCAGCTGGCGTCGGAGCTGACGCCCGACGACGCCGTTGACCGCTTCGCCTCGGTCGCGCCCGACGGCGTCCGCTTCCTCGGCCTTGGCAAGATCGGCGCGGCCGACAAGGAGCTCGCACGTCGGTCCGTCGCCGCCGTGCTGCAGATCCTGCTCGGCTTCCGGGCCCCCGACTGGGACGTGATCGCCGACTTGGAGGCCGGTCCCACCACCCCG
Organism: Acidimicrobiales bacterium; assembly: GCA_036269435.1. Taxonomy (GTDB): domain Bacteria; phylum Actinomycetota; class Acidimicrobiia; order Acidimicrobiales; family AC-14; genus CADCTB01. Next base: position 13,547 of record DATASA010000124.1, read on the forward strand.
TTCGAGCGCTACCACGCCTTCTCCGAGGACGTCGTACTCGTCGTCGGGCCGGCATGGCGCTCGGCGATGACGGCCCGGCGGCTGCTCCCCATGGTCGAGGGCCGGCGGCTGGCCGTCGTCGGGAACCGCTTCCGCGACGAGCCCGATCATCCCGGCCTGATCCCCGACATCCGCATCCCCTTCGACCCGGACATCACCCAGGCGGAGCGCGAGGGCCTGTCGCCCATCGACGTCTGCCCCGACTCCCCCGCGGTCGCCGCCATCGGCCGTCTCGCCGACCTCCTGCTGAGCCGCCAGTCGCCCGGCTTGCGATGAGTCTGCGGGCGGGGCATCGTCCAAACCGACATGCGACTCATCCTCAGTGACTTCATCAGCCTCGACGGCGTCGTGCAGGCTCCCGGCGGCAAGGAGGAGGACACCGACGGCGGCTTCCGGCACGGAGGGTGGTCCATGCCGCTCTTCGACCCGGAGTCGATGGGAGCGGTGATCGGCGAGGGTATGGCCCACACCGACGCGTTGCTGTTCGGGCGCCGGACGTGGGAGGGGATGGCTGCGGCGTGGCCGGACCGGGCCGGCGATCCCTACGCCGACCAGATGAACGCCATCCCCAAGTACGTGGTGTCCCGGACGAGGTCGGCGGACGAGGTGGCGTCCGGCTGGACCAACTCGACGCTCCTCGGTGGCGGCGGCGATGCCATCGACGCCGTTCGCGCCTTCCGGGCCGGCGGTGGCGACGGCGCGGTGCAGATCTGGGGCAGCCCGTCGCTGGCGCTGCAGCTGGTGGAGCACGACCTGGTCGACGAGTACTGGCTCATGCTGGAGCCGATCCTGCTGGGCGGGGGTAAGACCATCTTTCCGTCCGACGGCCGGGCCCGGCCTCTCGAGCTGGTCTCGGTGACCCCGGCGGCGACCGGCGTGCTCATCTGCGTCTACCGCCCCGCCGGGCCGGCCACCGCGGGCTGAGCGCCCGGCAGGGGCTGCGTATGGTGGCGCATGGCCACGATCGCCAGGCTCGCCCCGATCTTTCCCGTCGCCGACCTGGCGGCAGCGTTCGTCCATTACCGACGGCTCGGCTTCTCGATCCGGGAGTACGCGGGCGGCGGCTACGGGTACGCCACCCGCGATGGGGTGGAGCTCCACCTGACGGCGGTGCGCCATCTCGATCCGAGGACGACGACGAGCGCCGTCTACCTCTGGGTCGACGACGCCGACGCGCTGGCCGCCGAGTGGGTGGCCGCCGGCGCTCAGGTGGGGGCGCCCCGGGACACGGAATGGGGACAGCACGAGGGGACCCACCTGGATCCGGACGGCAACCTCATCCGGTTCGGATCGCCCGTCCGGCATCAGGCCGGCTAGCGGCCGTTCACCACTTCCACGAGGTGGCCAGGTCCTGGCGGACGGTGGCGGCGTAGCCGTCGAGGGCACCGAGCAGCTCCTCGGAGCTGAGCTTCATCTCCGCGGAACGCACGTACCAGACCGGCGCGCCGTCGGGTCGCCGGGCTTTGATGACCGCGAAGACCGACTCGATCAGGTACTCGTCGCCGACCCCGACCGTCTCCATCCCGGCCAGCAGGTCGCTGAACGGGATCGGCACCGGAGCCACCTGGTCCCCGGTGCTTGCCGACGGCGGTTCGGGGTTGGTGGCCCGCTTCCACGCCGTGGTGAGCGTCTGGCGGATGGAGGTGGTCAGCCCTTCGAGCACCCCCAGCAGCTCCTCCACCGTCAGCGGCGCGCCGCCGCTGCGCACGGACCACGCCGCGCTCCCGTCCTCGGCGCGGAGCTTGAGGAGGGCGGAGACGGACTCGACGTCCATCCCTTCGCCGATCGTCGTCGTCCCGTAGCCCGCGAGCAGGTCGCTGAACGCAAGAGGTTCCTCAGCCACCGCACCGGACTCCGACACGACCCACGGCCGAGGAACGTAGTCGGCTCGCCGGCACCCTGTGAAGCCACCCCTTGACGGCACGCATCCGTTGGTATCTACTTACGGTTAGTGACTGCTTACCAATTCGGAACGGCGACGGGGACCACCGACGCCGTGTTCGACGCACTGGGAGACGGGACCCGGCGGGCCATCCTCGACCTGTTGAGCGAGCGGCCCCGGGCCGTGGGCGAGCTGGCCGCCGAGCTGCCCGTGTCCCGGCCGGCTGTCTCCCTGCACTTGCGGGTGCTGCGCCATGCGGGACTGGTCCAGGACACGGCGGCGGGGACCCGGCGGATCTATCGCCTCGACCCGGCGGGGCTGACCCTGCTGCGCACGTACCTGGACCGGGTCTGGGCCGGGGCCTTGCGGAGCTTCGCCGAGGCCGCAGAAGCAGCCCACCGATCGACAACGGCCCCGGCAGACCATCACGAGAGGACCTGACCCATGCCTGACCACGCCACCGCCCTGTCTCCCGTCATCCGCGACGTCGAGGTCGCGGCCCCCGCCGAAACCTGCTTCGAGGTCTTCGTCGACCGCTTCGACAGCTGGTGGCCGCGGGAGCACCACATCGGCGACCGCACCGTCGTCGCTTTCCGCATCGAACGAGAGGTCGGCGGCCGCTGCTACGACGTCGACATCGACGGCGGCGAATGCCAGTGGGGCACGGTGCTCGCCCTCGATCCACCGACCCGCTTTCTGCTCGCTTGGCACGTGCAGGGCGACTGGACCATCGACATCGACGCCGCCCGCCAGAGCGAGGTGGAGGTGACGTTCACCGCCCTCGGCCCGGAGCGGACCGCGGTGCGCCTCGAGCACCGCAACCTGGAGCGCCACGGCGACGGCGGCAGCGGTGTCCGCCACGGCGTCGGCGGCGACGGCGGCTGGCGCATGCTCCTCGTGCGGTTCGGCGACGTCTGCGAGGGCCGGCCGCCCCGCCCGATCGCGGGAGGCGGCTGAGCGGCTCGCCAGTCCGCCCAACCTCGGTCGGCCCGACCTCGGTCGGCCGAAGTTCAGTCGGGCAGCATCGGCGGGGACCATCCGGGGTCCTGACCCGCCAGGGCGGCCCGGGTCACGGCGGTCGACCCGAACCGGTCGCGCACCTGGTCGATGGCGGCATCCAGAGCCGAGCCGCCCAGATGGTCGAACGGCAGGGTGAGCTGGACGTCGCCGCTGTCGTCGAGGTTGCCCACGGAAATGCCGACGAGGCTCAGCCCCTGACGCCGGATCAGCGGCGTGGCCCCCTCGACCAGAACCCGCACCGCGGCCAGCACGGTGCGGGTGTCGGCGGTCGCCCGCGGCAGGGTGTGCGAACGGGTCGCCCTGGAGAAGTCCTCGAAGCGCAGGCGCAGCATCACGGTGCGACCGGCCCGGCCCGCGGCCCGCATGCGCCGGGTGACCCGGTCGACCAGCCCGAGCACGACCGCGTCGACCGCCTCGGGGGTGCGGGGCGACCGGCGGCCGAGGGCGCGCTGGGAGCCGATCGAGCGGCGGCGGCGACCGACCTGGACCGGCCGGGGGTCGCGGTTCAGGGCGAGCGCGTGCAGGTGACGGCCCCACCCGAGCCCGAGCATCGAGATCAGCGCCGGCTCGGCCAGCAGGGCGACCTCACCGACGGTCCGGATGCCGCGCGCGTGGAGCTTGGCCGCGGTGACCGGCCCCACCCCCCACAGCCGCTCCACCGCGAGCGGGTGCAGGAAGGCCAGCTCCCCGTCGGGCGGCACGACCAGCAGGCCGTCCGGCTTGGCCACGCCGCTGGCCACCTTGGCCAGGAACTTCGTCCGGGCTACGCCGACGGTGATCCGCAGCCCGACCTGGTCGAGGACCTCGCGTCGCAGGCGGGCGCCGATCTCGGCCGGCGTGCCCGACACCCGGCGCAGCCCGCCCACGTCGAGGAAGGCCTCGTCGATCGACAGGCCCTCGACCAGCGGCGTCGTGTGGTCGAAGACCTCGAACACGGCCTTGCTCGCGTCCGAGTAGGCCGAGAACCGGGGTTCGACCACGACCGCGCCCGGGCAGAGGCTGCGGGCCTGCCACCCGCCCATGGCCGTCCGTACGCCGTACGCCTTGGCCTCGTAGCTGGCGGCCAGCACCACCCCGCCACCGACGATGACCGGCCGCCCCCGCAGGCGGGGGTCGTCGCGTTGCTCGACCGACGCGTAGAAGGCGTCGAGGTCGGCATGCAGGATCGAGGCATCGCTGCGCACGAACACATGTTCGCACGATCACTCGTGCTCGAGCACGTACCCCCGTCCCCGCACGGTGCGCACGACCAGGCCCAGCGGGCGGATCCGCTTGCGCAGGCGCATGACCTGGACCCGGACCGCGTTGTCGGTGAGGCCGAGGTCGCCGGCCAAGCGGCCCCCGTCGACGACCTCGCCAAAGGAGTCCGCCAGCCGGCCGACGATCGCCTCCTCGGTCTGGGAGACGGCGACCCAACGGTCCCGGAACGCGACCCGGCCGTCGCCCTTCACCTCGGGCGACGGGTTGTGGCGGGCGGCGCGGGCGGCGAGGGCCAGCGTCCGCACTCTCACGTCGCCGTCGTCGGCCGGGAGGCGGACCCAGTCCTCGGTGCAGTCGGTGCCCACCGGCGCCGGGATGTCCGGGCCGACGAGGAGCAGGCGGGGGGCGCCGGCCGCCCGCAACCGGTCGATGCTCGCCGCCTCCTCGGGCCACCGGAGGATGGCCACCGGGAGGGGCGGCGACACGTCGGCCTCCACGTCGGCCCCTGCGGGGTGATGTACGGATACGGAAAGGGTGGCGATCCGCTCAGACCGCGTCGTCACCGAACTCGCCCGTGCGGATTCGCATGAGCCGGTCGAGGTCGAACGCCCAGATCTTGCCGTCACCGATCTTGCCGGTCTGTGCCGCGGCGGCGATCACGTCGATCACCTTGTCGACCTGGCTGGACTCCACCAGCGCCTCGATCTTCACCTTCGGCACGAAGTCCAGCTTGTACTCCGAGCCACGGAACGATTCCGTCTTGCCACCTTGGCGTCCGTAGCCCTGCACTTCGGCGACGGTCAGGCCGAGGACACCCGCTCCCCGCAGCGCCTCCTTCACTTCCTCGAGCTTGAACGGCTTGATGATGGCGGTGACCAGATGGGGCATGGCTTCTCCTCTTTGCGACTGGGTAGGGCGGGCGCACAGGGCGGATGGAACGCACGGACGGTCGGGACCGGTGAGGTCCCGACCGTCCGTGCCGGGGGACACGTCCTACACGGGGGCATCTTCCTTCGACGACGACTTGGGCAGTTTTGCGCCTGTCCCGGGGAGGCCGGCGGGGGTCGAGTACGTCATGCCCTGGCCGAACTCCATGTGGTACGCCGGGGAGCCGTGCTCATGGATGTCGAGGCCCTCCATCTCGCCGTCCTCGGACACACGCAGCGTCCACTCGCCCCTGATCTTCTTGACCAGCAGCATCACCATGTACGCCACCCCGCCCACCACGATGACGCACGAGGCGCTGCCGATGATCTGCGCCTTGAGCTGATCGAGGCCGCCGCCGAAGAACAGGCCCTTGACCACCGTGGTCGTGTCGGCACCATCGGCCGTCGGGATCCCGTACTGGCCGGTGGCGAACAGGCCGAGGCTGAGGGTGCCCCAGATGCCGCAGAACATGTGGACGGCGACCGCGCCGATCGGGTCGTCCCAGCGCCGGTGCTCCATGAAGTCGATCCCGAGCGGGACGACGACACCGGCGATGGCGCCGATCATCAGCGCCCCGGCAGGCGACACCCAGTAGCACGGGCATGTGATGGCGACGAGGCCGCCGAGGAACCCGTTGACCGACATGCCGAGGTCCCACTTCTTCGATCTCGGGTAGACGAAGAACACGGCCACCAGACCCGCAGAGCAGGCGGCAAGGGTGGTGTTGGCGGCGACCCGCCCGATCCCCACCCAGTCCATCGCCGACAGCGTGGAACCGGGGTTGAAGCCGTACCAGCCGAACCACAGGATCACGCCGCCGAGAGCGCCGATGGTCAGGTCGTGGGGAGGCATTGGGCCGCCACCGTCCCGCTTGAACTTGCGGCCGAGGCGGGGACCCAGGGCGATGCAGCCGGCGAGGGCGATGACGCCGCCGACGGTGTGCACCACCGTCGAGCCGGCGAAGTCACGGAACACGGCGCCGTTGGTGGCACCGTGGAACCAGCCCATGGTGTTGCCGAGCCAGCCGCCCGGCCCCCACACCCAGTGGCCGAAGATCGGGTACAGGAACCCGGAGACGGCGGTGCTGTAGAGGATGTCGCCCTTGAACCCGGTGCGCCCGACCATGGCGCCGGACGTGACCGTCGACGCGGTGTCGGCGAAGGCGAACTGGAACAGGAAGAAGGCGAGGAAGGCCACGCCCGTCGTCCCGTAGGCCGGCGTCATCCCGTGGAGGAAGAAGTTGGAGTGCCCGATCAGGCCGTTGCCGACGCCGAACTGGAACGCGAACCCGATGGCCCAGTAGAGGACACCGCACAGGCACGTGTCGAACACGCACTCCATGAGGATGTTGACCGTCTCCCTCGATCGGGCGAACCCGGCTTCCAGGGCCATGAACCCGGCCTGCATGAAGAAGACGAGGAACGCGGTGATCAGCACCCAGACGGTGTTGATCGGGCTCACGAAGTCGTTCGCCTCGTGCGCGACCTGCGCCAGCGGCGCGGCGCCGGCGGCCGACTCCAGGAACCAGGAGAAGCCCTTGATGATCGCCAGCAGGGACGCGATGCCGAGGAGCTTGCCTCCCAGGATCGTCATCACCAGGCGGCGCGTGTCGCGCTGCTTCAGTCGTCGCAATCGGGTTCGGATCATGAAACGAGACCGTAAGGGTCGATCGTTTCGTGGGTGTCAGGCATCCGTCAACCGCGCGTTGCGGTCTGGTTTCGGGAGTGTTACACCTCCGGCGGGCCGGCTGCGGACGCGCCGCGGCGCCCGGTGCGGTGGTGCACCGGGCGCCTCCGAACGGGGCCGCGGGGGTCTCTCTAGCGGCCGGCCCCGACGGCGCCGCTGCGGATGTTCGTGGCGGTGATGGTCCCGTCCGAGGCTGTGGTGCCGTTGACCTGGATCGCGTCACCCGCCTTGAGCGACTGCAGCGTGCCCGGCTTCACCAGCGTGACCTGGGTGGACGACGACGTGCTCACCGTGAGCGTGGAGCCGTCGGCGGTGGCCACGGTGAACGTGCCGCCGGTGACCGACTTCACCACGCCCGAGCTGGGCGCGCCGCCTGCACCCCGGAATCCGCCGGCTGCGCCGTTGGCCGGCGCCCCCGTCGGCGCGCCGGTATTGGCCTGCGCGCCGTTCGGGGGAGTGCCGCCGGCCGCGGCTCCGGCGGGCGGGCCACCGCCCCCGGGCCCGCCGCCCGGGCCGGTCGCGAGGGCCGTCGTTCCGCTGTCGGTGATCTGGTCGGCGGCGACCGCCGTCCCCGACGTCGTGCCCGCGACGCGCACGTTGTCGCCGACCTTGACGTCGGTCAGCGCGCCGGTCGACGAGACGCTGACCGTCGTCGACGCCGAGGTCACGACGTTGACCGTCGTCCCGGCCTGGGTGGTCATCTTGAGCGTCGACCCGTCGATGCTGGAGATGGTGCCGGAGTCTCCCCCGCCGCCGGGGCCGCCGAATCCTCCCGGGCCGCGGCCGGCGCCGCCCGCGCCGCCCGCGCCGGCGGCGGCCAAACCCTTCGTGCTGGAGCTGGCCAGGTTGGCGCCGACGACTGCGGCCACCCCGATGGCCACGGTGCCGAAGGCGGCAACGACCCAGCGGCGGGCGTGCGATGTCTTGGCTTCCTCGGAGGTGGGCGCCGGCGCGGGTGCGGGAGAGCCCCACAGCTCGTCGTCGGCGAGGGTCACGTGCTGGTCCATGTCAGGTCCCTTCATGTCGATGGGGTTGGTTGATGCGGCGGTCACTTGGCGCCGGCCAGGTCGTAGAGGTTCCCGGTGCCGGTCCCGCCATAGCTGGCGGCCGGTACCGCGCTGCCGTGCTGGGTGACCCAGGACGTGATCGAGCTCGAGCCGTTGCCGCCAGGGCCGCCCTGGCCACCGCCCTGGCCGCCGAGAAGGACGAAGCGGACCTTCCCCTGGGCGACCAGGGCCTCGAACTGGGCCAGCGTCGGTGCGGGGTCGCCGCCGTTGAAGCCGCCGATGGTCATGACGGGCTGGCCGCTGGCGATGATGATCGGGGCGGACGAGCCGGAGCCGAAGGCAGCCACCAGGTAGGTCGCATCGCCGCGGTTGGCCTCCAGGTAGGCGATGAGCGCGGCGTCGGCCTGCTCGGCGCCGGGACCACCGGCGCGCCCACCGCCCGGGCCTCCTCCGCCGAACCCGCCCGCACCTCCGCCGGGACCGGCGGCCACGATGGATCCGGTCGAGGCGTTGGAGACCGTGGCTGCCGCGAAGGCCGCCGGTCCGGCCAGCATCGTGACCGCGGCCAGGGCACCGGCGGCCACGAGCAGCGCCCGGTTGCGGAACTGCCAGGCGAGCCACAGGCCGGCCGCGGCCAGGGCGACCCCGGCGACGATGCCGGGACGCAGCCAGGCGTGGAACGTCGGCGAGCGGTCGAGCAGGCTGACCGCCCAACCGCCGGTCACCGCCAGGGCGGCGGGCAGCGCCATGCGCAGCCACCTGTTCGTCCGGCCGAGCCTCCAGAGGGTGACGCCGCCGCCGCCGGCCAGCGCCGCCGCCGCCGGTGCCAGCTGCACCGTGTAGTACGGGTGGTAGATGCCCTGCGCCTTGCTGAAGACGACGTAGCAGACGAGGGCCCACGTGCCCCAGAGGATCCAGCCCGCCCGGCCGAGGTCGGCCCGCCGGGCCCTGCGGGTGGCCCACAGCCCGGCCAGCAGCCCGAGGGCGGCGAGGGGCAGCAGCCAGGCGATCTGGCCGCCGTTGGCCGAGTTGAACATGCGCAACCAGCTCGGCGACCCGCCGAAGCCGGTCCCACCGCCACCGCCACCAGGGCCGCTCGCTCCACCCCCGCCGCCCGGGCCGGACCGTCCGAACAGGCGGGCCAGGCCGTTGTAGCCGAAGATCAGGCTGAGGATGGAGTTGTCGCTGGTGCTGCCGATGAACGGTCGGGACGCGGCCGGCCAGAGGGCGACGACGGCGACCCACCACCCGGCCGAGACGAGCAGGGTCAGCCCGGCCAGGCACAGCTGAACGATGCGCCGGCCGAGCTTGGGCGGCCCGGCGACCAGGTAGACCAGACCGAAGGCGGGCAGGACGAGGAACGCCTGCAGCATCTTGGCCTGGAAGGCCAGACCGGTGATGGCGCCGGCCACGAGCAGCGGCCGGGTGCGCCCGCTCTCCAACGCCGACCACACCGCCCACGCGCCGGCCAGTCCCAGCAGGGTGAGGAAGGCGTCCGGGTTGTTGTAGCGGAACATGAGCAGGGCGACGGGCGTGAGCGCGAAGGCCAGGGCCGAGAGGTGGGCCGCGGTGTCGCCTGCCCAGCGCTTGACCAGGTGGTGGAGGATGAGCACCGACCCGACGCCGGCCGCGGCCTCGGGCAGCAGGATGCTCCAGGAGCTGAACCCGAAGATGCGGGCGGCCAGGGCCTGGACCCACAGAGCGGCCGGCGGCTTGTCCACGGTGATGAAGTTGCCGGGGTCGATGGAGCCGAAGAAGAAGGCCTTCCAGTTCACCGACATGGCCTTCACCGCGGCCGCGTAGTAGCTGTTGCCCATGCCGACGCTGGAGAGCCGCCAGCTGTACAGCCCGGCGGTGAAGACGCCGATCGCCGCGGTGATCCATCCCGAACGGGTGGGCCGGCGCAGGCGGGCGAGACGGCCCGGCCGAGACGTCGGAGGTGCGGGCGGAGGAATCGTCCCCCGGTCGGCCGGTAGGTCCTCGATGAGGTCGGGGGCGCTAGTGGACATGGAGGGCTCCTTCACGAGGGGCGGCGACGGGAACTGACGGCCGGCCGAACACGGTCCGGTCGAGGATCACGAACTGCGCGATCCACAGGGATCCGAAGGCGCAGACGTTGGCGGCCTGGGCCACGAGGGCCCGCATGCCGGCGTGGAGGCCGGCGTCGACCGCCCACCGGCCGGCGATGCTGACGGCCAGGGTCGACAGGCCGAGGCCGGCGAACGACAAGGCCCAGAACGGCCCGACCTCCGCCCACACGGACCGGCGCCCGGTCCGGCCCCAGACCCAGCGCCGGTTCAGCTCGAACGACGGCACGGTGCCGATGGCGGTCGCCACCACGTTGGCCCGCCCCGGCGACAGCGTCCCGGTGAACACCAGGACGCCGAGGACGGTCAGGCTGAGCGTCGTCGAGATGACCGAGACCGCGCCGTAGCGGACGATCTTCATGGCCGGAAGACCCAGCGGCGCAGGATCACGAAGCGGGCCAGGGCGGCGACGGCCGACACGGCGGCAAGCAGGGCGACCCGCGCCCACAGGGCCTCCACGCCGGCGCCGACCAGGGCGGCGACGGCCAGCAGCGTCAGGGCCAGTGGCAGCGCGGCCACCACCAGGCTGGTCGCGTACTGGCGGGTGCGCCCGGGGCGGCCGTGCAACGAGAACGTGAGCCGTCGGTTGGCGGCGGTGTTGGCGACGGAGCAGATTCCGAGCGCCACCACGTCGGCCAGGACGATGCCGAGCGATCCCACCAGCACGGCCAGCAGCCCGGCGAAGAGCAGCGTGCTCACGACGCCGATCGAGGCGAATCGGGCCAGCTGCCCGGCCAACTCGACCTCGGCCGTGCGCGGTCGTCCCGGGCCGGGGGCGCCAGCGGCAGCAGGGACCGAGGCCCGGCCGGCGGCGATGCGCCGCAGCATCCGCCAGATGCCGAGCAGGTCGGCGCGAGCGGTGCCGACCAGGTCGACCCGGGAGTCCGGGTCGTCGACCCAGTCGACGGGGACCTCGTGGATGCGGAAGCCGTTGCGCTCGGCCACCACCAGCAGCTCGGTGTCGAAGAACCAGGCCTCGTCCTCGACCAGCGGCAGCAGCGTCCGGGCCACGTCGGTCCGCACCGCCTTGAAGCCGCACTGGGCGTCGGAGAAGCCGCTGTGGAGGGTCGCCTTGAGCAGCAGGTTGTACCCCCGCGAGATCAGCTCCCGCTTCGGCCCTCGCACCACCCGGGCGTCGGGTGCCAGGCGCGTGCCGATGGCGACGTCGCTGTGCCCGGAGACGAGGGGCGCGACGAGCGGGAGCAGGGCGTCGAGGTCGGTCGACAGGTCGACGTCCATGTAGGCGACGACAGGCGACGGGCTGCGCAGCCACGCCGCCCGCAAGGCCCGGCCCCGACCCTTCTCGTCGAGGTGGACGGCGCGAACGCCGGGGAGGCGCTCGGCGAGGCGCCGGGCCAGCGGCCACGTGCCGTCCGTGCTGGCGTTGTCGGCGATGGTGACGACCCACGTCAGCGGGAACCGCTCGACGAGGTAGCCGTGCAGGCGCCGCATCGACAACTCCAGGCCCGCCGCCTCGTTGTGGACGGGGACGACGATCTCGACGGTCGCCGGGGCCGGGAGGCGGGACTCGTCCGCTTCCGAGCGCAGCAGTGAGGTGCTCATGGGGGCAGTGTCGGGCGTGAAGCTTCGGCCCACCTCGGCGCTTGCTCCGAACTCGCCCTGAACGGCGGTCACGAGGCGACCGGCGCGGTGAGGTCGTAGACGGTGGCACCGTCGACGGTCGCCGGGGTGAAGTGGCCGGTGACCCACGACGTGATCTGGCTGGCGGTCGACACGGTCGTCGTTGTTCCGGCACCGGGCCCGCCGCCCCCGAAGCCACCGCCGCCGCTGGCCAGGAAGAAGTGGATCCGGCCCGCGGCCACGTCGGCCTGGAACTGAACCAGCGTCGGCGCAGGATCCGTCCCGTTGAACCCGCCGATGGCCATGACCGGGTCGCCGGTCCCCAACTGGTAGCCGGCGGCGTTGTTCGAGCCGACGGTGGCCGCCACCCACGTGTAGCGGTCGCTGTCCTGGCGCAGGTAGGTGACCAGAGCCGCCGACGGCGTCGTCCCGTTGAGCAGGCCGCCGATCCCGCCCCCACCGCGGTTGGCGCCGGCGGCGCCGCCCGGAGGGTTGCCGCCGGGCCCGAAGCGGCCGGTGCCGGTGCCGGCCGGGCCGGCCGAGGGGATGGCGCCGGTGTGGGGGGTCGCCGCGGTCGCCACGCTGTAGGCGCCGGGCCCGGCGAGGGCGACGACGACGGCGCCGGCGGCGACGGCCCGGCTCCCCCAGCGCCCGAGGTGGGGCACGGCGAGCAGGGCAGCGGAGAGGATGAGCCCGGCGACGGCGATGCCCGTGCGCAGGCCCGGGTACCACCTCGGGGTGCGGCTGAGCAGCGTCGCGCTCCACAGGGCGGACACCGCCAGAGTCGCGGCCAGGACGCTGCGGGCCACGGGGTCGTGGCGGCGGGCCCACAGCAGCGAGCCGCCGATGCCCACGAGGGCGCCGATGGGCGGCGCCAAGGCGACCGAGTAGTAGGGGTGGATGATCCCCTTGCCCAGGCTGAACGTGAGGGCGGTCACCACCAGCCAGCCGCCCCACAGCAGCAGCGCGGCGCGTGTCCGGTTGGTCCGCGACACGCGTCGCGATATGACCAGCCCGGCGACGAGGAAGATCAGGGCCGCGGGGAGCAGCCAGGCGATCTGGCTGCCGAACTCGGCGTTGGCCAGCCGCCCCAGGCCGGTGAGCCCCCAGCGGCCGCCCTGGCCGCCGCCGCCACCGACGCTGCCGACCTCGTCGCCCGTCAGCCGGCCGAAGCCGTTGTACCCGAACATCAGGTTCCAGAGGGAGTTGTTCTGGGACCCGCCGATGTACGGGCGGCTCGAGGCGGGGATGAGCTGCACGACGGCGATCCACCACCCGGCGCCGGCGACCATCGCCCCCGCGCCGGCCAGGAGCTGCACGATGCGCCGGCGCAGCGGCGTGGGCCCGGCCACCAGGTAGGTCAACCCGAGGGCGGGCACGAGCAGCAGGGCCTGGAGCATCTTGGCCAGGAACCCGAACCCGACGAGCGCCCCCGCCAGCACCAGCCAGCGGGTGCGCCCGCTCTCCACCGCCCGGGTCATCGCGTACGCCGACCCGATGAGCAGCAGGACGAGCAGCGCGTCGGGGTTGTTGAACCGGAACATCAGCGACGCCACGGGCGTCAGGGCGAGCACGGCGCCGGCCAGCAGCCCGGCGCCGGGCCGGGCCGCCCGCCGGACGGTGGCGTACAGCAGGCCGACCGACGCCACGCCGGCCAGCGCCTCGGGCACGAGGATGCTCCAGGCGTTCACTCCGAAGATGCGGGCCGAGAGGTCCATCAGCCACAGGGCGGCGGGCGCCTTGTCGACGGTGATGAAGTTGGCCGCATCCGAGGATCCGAAGAAGAAGGCGGTCCAGCTCTTCGAGCCGGCCTGCGCCGCGGCCGAGTAGAACGCGTTGGCCCATCCCGACGCGCCCAGCCCCCACAGGTACAGGACGGCGGTCGCGGCCAGGAGGGCGAGCAGGCACGGCCGGACCCAGGTCGGGTCCCCGGCCCGGCCGCGCACCAGCCCCGGGAGCCGGCGGGCGGTCGGGTGGGACTCGACCGGGGCGGCCGCCTCGGGGCTGGGGGGCGCGATCGTCGACATGCGATCACCGTCGCTTCCGAAGCTGGGAGTTCCCTCGGCGTCGACGGGGAGTTGGGGATGAAGCGGTGGAGGCGGCAACATGGGTTCGTGGACCCCGACATCGCCGACGCCGCCGATCAGCTCCGGTCCGACCGCAGCGTGTCCTTCGACGTTTCCGAGCGCACCATCCGGTTGCTGGATCCGGTCAACGGGGATCCCGGGTTCGCCGTCCTGCGGGTCCTGGGCGAGGCCCAGGACGCCTCACCGGTCGGCGCCGCGTCGCACGGGCCGGGCCGGGTGGCCGCGGGCGTGTGGCGGGCCCCCGAGCTGTACCTGGCCCGGTGGACCAACGGGAAACGGTGGGTGGTCGGCTACCGCCTGCCCGGGGACGCCAAGCCGAACGACTACGTCCGGATGGAGGGTCGCATCCCGACCCGCCTGGAGATCGACAACTGGTACGCCGCCGTCCCGCCGACCGTCGACGAGGCCTTCCTCGACGCCGGCGTCCTCCTGGACGACCCGCCGTTCCCGGTCCCGCCGCCCGCTCCAGTCACCCCGCCGCGGGCACCGGCGAAGGCTGCCGCCCGCCCGCGGGCGACGTCGGCGCCGCGAGCGCCCCGAGCCGCCAAGCCGCCGGCCGCGCCGAAGCGGGACAAGGCGCCGGCCACCCGGCTGTGCGCGGTGTGCCGGATGCAGAAGTCGCTGTCGCAGTTCGTCCCCGGCTCCGACGTCTGCGTGGACTGCCGGTCGTAATCCGCCCGGGTCGTCCTGGCGGCCGATGGGAAGGAACAACAGGGCGGCCCCCGCCGTTGTTCATATGTTCGCCCATATGCACGATACGGAGCGCTCACCATGCCGACAACCTCCCCGACGTCGACTTCCGAGGTCGACACGCTGCGTCTCTACCTGCACGAGATCGGCAGGTACGCCCTCCTGACGCGCGAGGACGAGCAGCGGCTCGGACGAACCATCGACGCCGGGCGGGCCGCCGCCCGGTCGCTCGCCGCCGACGGGGACGACGCCCTGCCACCGACCCGGCGGGCCGAGCTCGCGGCCCTCGCCGCGGCCGGCGAGCGGGCGGCCCGGACGTTCCTCGAAGCCAACCTCCGGCTCGTCGTGTCGATCGCCAAGCGGTACCGGTCGTCGGGCGTCCCGCTCGTCGACCTGGTCCAGGAGGGCAACCTGGGCCTGATGCACGCCCTGGACAAGTTCGACTTCAGCCGAGGCTTCAAGTTCTCCACCTACGCCACCTGGTGGATCCGCCAGGCCATCACCCGCGCCATCGCCAACACCGGGCGCACGATCCGGCTGCCGGTCCACGCCGGCGAGACCGTGACCCGGGTCCAGCGGGCCCAGGGCCAGCTGGAGTCCGAGCTCGGGCGGACGCCGCGGGTGGACGAGCTGGCCGCCGAGTGCAACCTGAACTGCGACAAGGTCACCGAAGCCCTCCGGCTGGCCACCCATCCGAGCTCGCTGTTCGAGCCCCTCGGCGCCGACGGCGACATGACGCTCGCCGACGTCGTCCAGGACCGCGACGCCGCCCTGCCGATCGACCAGGTCATCGCCGCCTCCCTGCCCGCCCACGTGGCCGCGCTGCTCGGCACGCTCGGCGAGGAGGAGCGCCGCGTCGTGTGCCTGCGCTACGGGTTCGACCGGGGCCAGGCCCGCACCCTGGCCGAGGTCGGCCAGGCGTGCGGCGTCAGCGCCGAGGGCGCCCGTCAGATCGAGCGCCGGGCCCTGGCCAAGTTGAAGCTGCGGTCCAAGGCCACCGGCCTGGCCGACGTCCTCGCCGGCTGAACCGCCGAAGGCCGGCTGAATCGCCGGCGGGGCTCGCTACCGCTCGCCGATCTCCGCCTCGGGGTTCGGCGCGGGGGCGGGCGACGTAGGCGCCCCCGGCTCGCCCTGCAGCGAGATGGCGGCTGCGACGCCGGCCACCGTCCCCTTGCCCGCGGCCACCGATGCCAGCTGGAAGCCGGGCGTGATGTCGCCGGCGGCGAAGCACCCGGCGACCGACGTGCGGCCGTCACGGTCGACCTGCAGGCAGTGGTCGCCGTCGACCTCGCAGCCCAGCTGCTCGGCCAGCTCGAGCCGCGGCCGGTGGGCGATCGAGAAGAAGACCAGGTCGGCGTCGAGCACCTCGCCGCCCGCCAGGCGCACGCCCTGGAGGTCGCCGCGGGGCCCGAGCAGCTCGACTGCGTCGTCCTCGCACAGGCGGATGCCGTGGCGGGCGAGAAGGCCCCGACGCTGGTCGTCGGCCTCCAGCGGGTGGCCCTCGGTCACGACGGTGAGGTCGTCGGCCCAGTCGAGCAGCCCGACGGCGAACGACACCACGTGCGGGCCCCATCCCAGGATGACCACCGAGCGGCCCTGGGTCTCGTAGCCATCGCAGCTGGCGCAGTGGAACACGGTGCTGCCGTAGTGCTCGAAGAACCCGTCGACCTCGGGGAACTCGTCGACCACCCCCATGGCCAGGACGAGGCGAAGCCCGACGTGGTCGTCGCCGTCGACGGTCACCACGAAGTGGCCGTCGTCGTCGCGCCGGGCCGCGGTCGCCGTCCCCCGGGCGAAGGCGATCTCGGGATAGCGGGCCAGGTCGGCGCGGGCCCGCTCCAGCAGGGCCATGGGGTCGGCGGGGTCGCTGCCCAGGAACCCGTGGGAGGAATCGACCCAGCGGTTGCGATACTCGCCGCTGTCGACCACGAGGACCGACCGCCGGTAGCGGGCCGCCCAGGTCGCGGCGCTCAGCCCGGCCGGGCCCCCGCCGATGACGACCACGTCGTAGACCAGGTCACTCCTCCTGGCCCGGGGCCAAGATCCCGGCGGCGACGGCCAGGGCCGTCGCCAGTCCTGCGGCGCGCTCGGCGACGGCCGCCAGGTAGCGATCGGCCCCGTTCTGGTCGAGCGGGGGGCGGCCCAGCGAGCGCAGCAGCGCGGTGGGGTCGGCGGCGGGGGTGATCGGCGGAGGAGCCGCGGACTTGGGCGGGATGCGCCAGAAGTCGGCCGGCTTGGCTTCGGGCGGTCGGGCGTCGTTGCGGCGGGACTGCTTGGCGTTGCTCGCCTGACCGTTGTGGGCCGGGTTGCGCCGGGGGGTGCCCGGGTTCACGCCGCCTCCTCCCGGTCGCCGCCGGCGGCCTCGTCGGCATCGGCGGTGAGCAGCTGGTCCGAGCGCAGGCCGAGGGCGATCCGCAGCTGGTCCGGGTTGAGGTCGGCGAGGGTGCTCGACTTGGGCAGCACCAGGTCGGCGATGTGGCGCTTGCCGGCGACGACGTCCTCCACCCGCTCGTCGACCGTGCCCGGGCAGACCAGCCGGTGCGAGATCACCGTGCGCTCCTGGCCGATCCGCCACGCCCGGTCCCGGGCCTGGTCCTCGACCGCCGGGTTCCACCAGCGGTCGTACAGGACCACGTGGCTGGCCGCGGTGAGGTTCAGCCCGGTCCCGCCCGCCTTCAGCGACAGGACGAGGGCGCCGGCGCCCTTGCGGGCCTGGAACTCGGCGATCATCCGGTCGCGCGCTCCCCGGGACAATCCGCCGTGGTAGCACTCGACCGGCTTACGGGTGCGGGCGGTGAGGTGATCGGCCAGCCGCTTGCCCC
>DATASA010000125.1:0-25389 GCA_036269435.1 Acidimicrobiales bacterium
GTCCGGACCTTGGTGATGAGGTTGGCATCGTGGGCCCGACCTTCGTCCAGCCAGAACACCGCACCGGCAAGGATCGATGCCGCGCCCGCGGTGGACGGCACGAGCACGTCGGTCCCGGTGAGGGCCAGCGTGCGGGTCGCGGCGGTGGCCGGGGCCGCGGTGGCCGTACCTGTACCGGTCCCCCCGCCCGCGGACGGCGATCCGGCTGCCGCGGGCGTCGCGGTCCCGCCGCCGGCCCCTGCGCCGGCGCCGGCGAGGGCTGCGCCAAGCCGGGCGGTGGCCGCCGGCGTGAAGTCGAAGACGAACGTCGTCACCTTGCCGAGCTGGACGGTGAGCTGCCAGGTCGAGTCCAGGGAGGCGATGCCCAGGCCGCGGAACAGGTCCAGGGCCACCGTTCCCGAGAACGTGACCACCTCGGGCGTGACGGCCACGGGCGCCGTGGTCTCGGCGTGGAAGTTGCCGGCGGCCAGGTCCCGTTGCCATGCGGTGATATCGGCCCGGGTGGCCAGCGCGCCGGTCGGCAGGCTGACGATGGCGCCCGGGGCGAAGAAGTCGACCGCGGCGGCGACGTTGTGGGCGTTCTCGGCCGCGATCAGGCCGCGCGCCACCGTCACCGCGTCGGCCGTCTGCGCCGTCGCCGGCGGGACGGCGACGCCGGCGAGCAGCGCGACGGCCGAGATCAGGACCGCAGACAGAGTTGCCGCCAATCGCTTCATCAGCGCCCCTCCCGGGCTCAAGGTGGCCGCTTGCTAGCACAGCGCCTGGCCGTCGTCAACGGCGTCCGCTCTCCGGCGCCGTGCCCGACGGGCGCAGATTCTTTATCCTGGGCGGCGAGGGGGCGGGGACGATGACCTGCGACGCATGCGGGGCCCAGACCAGGGACGGCCAGAAGTTCTGTACGAACTGCGGCGCCCGGCTGGTGCTCGCCTGCCCGCACTGCGGGGCCCCGGCCGATCCCGGGCAGCGGTTCTGCGGCCAGTGCGGCACCGCCCTTCCCGGTGCGGAGGCGCCACCGTCGGCACCGACGGCGCCGGCCCCGGCACAGATGACCCCGGCGCCGGCACCCGGCTATGAGCTGCAGGGTGAGCGCAAGCAGCTGACCGTGCTCTTCGCCGACATCAAGGGGTCGATGGACATGCAGGCCGACCTCGACCCCGAGGAATGGGCCGGGATCATGGACCGCTTCGCCCGGCTGCTGGCCGACGGCGTCCGTCGCTACGACGGCATGGTCGACAAGTTCACCGGCGACGGCATCATGGCCCTCTTCGGCGCACCGATCGCCCTGGAGGACCATGCCCGCCGAGCGTGCCTGGCCGCGCTGTACCTGGTGGAGGCCATTCCCCGGTACGCGGCCGAGCTGCGCCTCACCCGGGGCTTGGAGCTCCACGTCCGCCTGGGCCTCAACTCGGGCGAGGCCGTCGTCGGGCGGGTGGGCGGCGACCTCCGCCTCGACGCGGTCGGCCCGACCGTGGGGCTGGCCCAGCGCATGGAGGCGATGGCCGAGCCGGGGCGGGCCTACCTCACCGAGTACACGGCGCGGCTGGTCGAGGGGGCGTTCCGCCTGACCGACCTGGGGCCGACGGCGGTGAAGGGCGTGAGGGACCCGCTCCGGGTCTTCGTGCTCGACGGGGCCATGACCCGCTTCCAGACCACGCGGCACCAGAGCGTCGGCGGGCTCGTCGGCCGCCACCGGGAGCTGGCCGTCCTGGAGGACGCGCTGGCGCTGGCCGGCGAGGGCCAGGCCCAGATCGTCGGGGTCGTGGGCGAGGCGGGCGTCGGCAAGACCCGGCTGTGCGAGGAGTTCTGCGCCTCCGTCGCCCAACGGGGCATCGTCGTGCGCCGGACTGCGGGCGTCTCCCACGGGCGCAACGTGCCCCTGCTGCCGGTGCTGTCGTTGGTGCGCGAGTACTTCGACATCGGCGACACCGACACGCCGGCGGCCATCCGGGCCAAGGTCGGGGAGCGCATCCTCGGGCTCGCCCCGGAGCTGGCCGAGGACCTGCCGCTGTTCTTCGACTTCATCGAGGTGCCGGACCCGGATACGCCTGCGCCCGTGCTCGCCCCCGAGGTGCGCATGGGGCGGGTCTTCCAGATGCTCGGGCGCATCACCGCCAGCCGGAGCGCAGAAGGGATGTTCGTCTTCCTGTTGGAGGACCTGCAGTGGTTCGACCCCCAGAGCGTGGCCTTCTTCGAGCGGCTGGTCGCGTCGCTGCCCGGCAGCCGGACGCTGGTTCTGACCAACTTCCGCAGCGAGTTCACGACCGATTGGATGCGCCAGCCCTTCTACCGCCAACTGTCGCTGCAGCCGCTGGCGTCCGACGCCGTCGGCGAGCTGCTGGGCAGCCTGCTCGGCGTCGACCTGTCACTGGCGCCGCTGGCCGGCTTCGTGGCCGAGCGAACCGGAGGCAACCCCTACTTCGTGCAGGAGGTGGTGCGGGCGCTGCTGGACAACGGCACCGTGACCGGCAAGCCGGGGGCGTACCGGCTGACCTGCGCGCTGGACCAGGTGCGGATCCCGCCCAGCGTGCACGCCGTCGTCGCCGCCCGCATCGACCGTCTCTCCCCCCAGCAGAAGACGGTGCTGCAAACGGCTTCGGTGATCGGACGGACCTTCTCCGAGCCGGTCCTGGCCCGGGTGACCGATCTCTCGGGCGACGACCTGACGCAGGCCCTGCGGGCCCTGTGCGAGGCGCAGCTGCTCGAGGAGCTGTCGACGGCGACGACCGAGTACCGCTTCTGGCAGGCCCTGACCCAGGAGGTCGCGTACGGGACCCTGCTGGCCGCCCGGCGCAGATTGCTCCACGCCCACGTGGCCGAGGCCCTCGCCGCCCACATCCCGGACCGCCTCGACGAGACGGCCGCCATCCTGGCGTGGCACTGGCAGCGCGCCGACCGACCGCTCGAGGCGGCCCGCTGGGACGTGCGGGCCGCCGGCTTCGCGCTGCGCAGCGACATCGTCGACGCCCTCCGCCGGTTCAAGGCGGCCGTCGACCTGCTCGACGGGATCCCGGAGACGCCCGAGAGCCTGGCCCTCGGGGTGCGGGCCCGCATCCGCCTGCTGCAGTTCGGCGCCCGCATCGGGATCAGCGCCGAGCACGCCCGCGTCCTCTACGACGAGGCCCAGGAGCGGGCCCAGCGCCTCGGCGACGTCGGGCTGCTCGGCATGTCGACCATCGCCTACGGGGCGACGCTGGCCTTCGCCGGCGACGTCATGGGCGGCCTGGCGCGGTGCCGTGACGCGGCCCGCCTGGGCGAGGAGGCGGAGGACCCCGAGGTGCGGGCCGCCCTGTCGGTCCCACTGTGCTTCACCCTGAGCTACGTGGGCCCGCTGCCCGAGGCACTGGCCGCCGCCGACCGCGTGGTGGAGGTGTGCGACGGCGACGAGGCCCGGGGCGCCAGGATCCTCGGCCACGGCGTGCTGGCCCGGGCCCTGCAGTTCCGGGCGTCGATCCTGGCCCGCATGGGCCGGCTGCCCGAGGCGTCCGCCGCCCTCGAACGGTCGATCGAGGTGGCCCGCCGTCGCAACGAGTCGGAGACGCTCGTCTGGGCCCTCTCGCTGTTCGCCCAGCTCCCGTGGCTGGCCGGGGAGGCCGGCGACGTCGGCGTCGCCGCCGAGGCGGTCCGCATCGCCGAGGACAGCGGCAACGTCACCAGCCTGGTCCTCGCGCTGCGGGCGCAGGCGCTCTCGACCCTCGCCGCCGGCGACGCCGGCGCAGCGGTCGCCATGTGCGAACGGGCGCTCGGCGAGGGGCGGCGGACCAAGAGCGGGTTGTTCGAGGAGGCGCCGGTCCTGGCCGTGCTGGCCCGGGCCCGGCTGACCGGTGGTGACGCCGCCGGGGCGATGGCGGCCGCCGACGAGGCGGTGGCGGTGGCGCGGGCGCAACGGGCGCGCGTCACCGAGGCGCAGGTCCTGCTGGCGCGGGCCCACGTGCGGCGGGCCGCGGCCGTCGCCCCCGCCGACGTCCGCGGCGACGTCGAGGACGCCCTGGCCGTCATCGAGGAGACCGGGGCACGCATGTTCGAGCCGTTCGTCCGGGAGGAGCTGGCCCGCCTCGACGACGACCGGCTGGCCCTGGCCGGCGTCGAAGCCGCGTTCGTCTCGATCGGCGCGTCCGGCCACGCCCGGCGCCTGCAGGCGGAGCTGGTGGGGTAGCTGCGATCCGGAGGGTCGCGAGGTAGCCTCGGTCGCTGTTGGGGAGCGGAGGGAGCCGGCCCGCCATGGACAGTTTGGTAGGTGCGCCTGATCCGACCGGTGGAGTCGAGCCACCGGCGACCGCCTTCGCGCCGCAGGGGGACGCCATCACCCGCCTGGCCGAGAGCCTGGTCCAGGAGGCCCGTCAGGAGTTGGCCCAGGCCGAGGCCAAAGCGGTGTGGTTGCTCAGCGCCGCGGTGATCGCGTTGGGTGCGGTCCTGTCCGGCGCCGAGAGCGGCAGCTGGTCCCCCGACCGGCTCAGCTCCGGCCTGGCCCGCGTCGTGCTGTGGGCGAGCCTGGCCGCGTCGGGCGCCGGCGTCTACTGGCTGGCCATGTCGCTGCTGCCCCGGTTCCGCAACGACGGCAATCGGGACAAGCTGGCGTACTTCGGCCATGCCGCCCAGTTCGGGTTCGACACCTCGGATCGCTCGGTCATCCGGGCCAACCTCGGCGCGGCCCTGGTCCACGCCGCCACCCAGACCGACAACCTGGACCGCCTGTCGGACCGCGTGTTCGACATCAGCACCATCGTCCTGTCCAAGTACCGGCGGATCCGCAGGGCCATCCAGTCGTTCGGCGTCAGCGCCCTGTTGTTCGGCGTGGCCATGGGCATCGAGGCGCTGCTGCGCTAACGGCGCCTCGGCGCCCGGGAAAACCTAGGCTGGCGGTGCCACACTGCTGGACGCGGGCCGTGCGAGACGGGACAGGGGCGACACACGATGGCTGAGGTGCGCTGGAAGGTGGGTCCGGAGCCGTCAGTCGCAGCTCCCCGGCCGCTCCCGCCGGCCGGGCCCGCCCCCTTCACCCCCGGTTGATGCGGGTCACCTTCTACGGCGTGCGGGGCTCGTTCCCGTGTCCGTCGCCGGCCAACCGGCGCTACGGCGGGAACACCGCGTCGGTGGCCCTGGAGGTCGAAGGTGAGCCGCCGATCTTCCTCGACCTGGGCACGGGCCTGCCCCGCTACGACACCGCGCCGGCGACGCGCGACGGCCGGCCGTTCCGCGCCGCCGCCCTGGTGACCCACCTCCACCTCGACCACGTGCAGGGCCTCGCGTTCTTCCCCGTGGTCCACGAGGCCGGCACCCAGCTGGACGTCTACGGCCCTCCCCAGGAGGAGGGATCCCTGCGGGAGGGTTTCGCCCGGCTGGTCGACCCGCCGTACTTCCCCCTCACCCTCGACCAGGTGGTCGGCGACCTGCGGTTCCACGAGGTGTGCCGCGACGAGCTGGCCATCGGGGGCGCCGACGTGACCGTCCGGGCCGTCCCCCACCTCGGGCCGACCGTCGGCTACCGGGTGGCGTGGGGCGGAGGGACGCTCGCCTACATCAGCGATCACCAGGCCCCGACCGACCCGAACTTCGTCGACCCCGACGTCCTGGAGCTCTGTGACGGTGTCGACCTGCTGATCCACGAGGGCCAGTACACGCCGGAGGAGTTCGAGGCCAAGGGCGACTGGGGCCACTGCACCGTCGACTACGCCGCCCGGGTGGCGAGGGCGTCGGGGGCCCGGCGGCTCTGCATCTTCCACCACGACCCCTGGCGCACCGACGACCAGCTCGACGCGGTGATCGAGGCGGCGCGAGGAGTCATCGGCGGGGCGACACAGGAGGTCCTGGCCGCGGCCGAAGGCATGACCCTCACCGTCGTGCGCAGTCCGTCGCCGACCCGCTGAAGGGCCCGCCTCCCACGTCGTGCGCGGGATTTCGTTCACAGAACGTGACGGCCAGGAAACCTCCCGTTCATCCCTGACTCCTACCTTGCAGGGATGCAGACGTTCGTCGTTCGGGTGTGGGTCCCCGACCGCCCGGGCGCGCTGGGACAGGTGGCCAGCCGCATCGGCGCCGTCCGTGGCGACGTCGTCGGCATCGACATCCTCGAGCGCGGTGCGGGACGGGCCATCGACGAGCTGGTCGTCGAACTTCCCGACGCCGGCCTGGTCTCGCTGCTGCTGGCCGAGATCGACCAGGTGGACGGGGTCGACGTGGAGGACGTCCGGCCGGCGCCGGCCGAGCTGGCCGACCCCCGCCTCGACGCCCTGGAGACGGCGGCGGTGCTCGTGGGCGCGGCGTCGAAGCCGGAGCTGCTGGCATCGCTCGTGGCCCACGCCCGGCGCGACTTCGGGGCCGAGTGGGCCGTCGTCGTCGATCTCGACGAACGGATCCTCCTGTCGTCGCACGGCACGCCGCCGCCGCCGGGCTGGCTGGTGGCCTTCGTCGCCGGCAGCCAGTCGTCCGCGGCAGTGTGCTCGGGCGAGTGCGGGCCCGACGACGTGGCCTGGACCGCCCTGGCCGGGTCGTCGCTGGCCCTGCTCCTCGGCCGCCAGGGCCGCCCGTTCCGGTCCCGGGAGCGCCACCAGTTGCTGGCCCTGGCCAAGATCGCCCAGCACGTGCTCAAGACCCTCGATCGCATCCCCGAGCCGGTCGCCGCCGCCTCCCCCTGAGCCCGTTGCGCATGACGACCCGCCACCAGCGGGCGCGCGCTACGGCAGGAGGAGGACCAGCTTGGGGCTGACCATCGCGCCCGAGCCGACGTTCTGCACGCGCACGGCCGCGTCGCCCACCGGTGCGGTGAGGTTGCCGGTGAGCTGGACCTGCTGACCACTGCTCTCGGCCTGGCCGGCGACGTTGCCGGCCTGGAGCAGCTCGAGTCGGCCGGTGCTGGCCGTGCCGCCGAAGACCTGGATGACCGACCACGCCAGCATGGCCTGGTACGACCCGCCCGGCCCGGCGGGGGTCAGCGCGAACGTGGGCCGGCCGCCGGCGTCGCCCGAGGCGATCTGGGGGAGCCGGGCGCTGACCTGGCGCGTCGACGCCGTGTAGCGGATGGTGACCTCGCCCAGGGTGATGGCGTTGCCGGCCGCGCCCGCGTTGGTGACGCCCACCGGGGCGATCTCGACCCCCGACGCCGCGCTGCCGAGGGCCACGGTGACCGCGTCCCCGTTGGCGGGCGTCCGGCACGCGGCCGCGGTGAACCGGGTGTCCAGGGCGTTCGCCTGGCACACCGAGATGACCTGGTTCGGCGTGGGGAGGCCGCTGAGGGTGACGGAGGCGTTGGCGACGCCGGCCGGGAGCAGGACCCGAACGCCGTTGTCGGCGTCCTCGGAGTTCACCAGGTGCAGGTCGGTGATGTGCAGCGTCAGCTCGGTGGCTGGGACGGTGGTCCCGCCTGCGGTCGACGGCACGGCTGCCGTCGTCGGTGCGGCGGTGCTCGAGGTCGCCCCGCCGGGCGCCCCGCTCGAACTGCTGCTGCCCCCTCCGCCGCAGGCCGACGCCACGGCCGACGTCGCCAGCACCATGACGCCCACTCGGAACCAGCGCACGGGCGGAGGGTAGTCGGGCCCGCGCCCGGCTCCGTTTCACGCCCATCCCCGGGCCCGTTCGACGGCCCGCCGCCAGGTGGCGTGGCGGCTGTCGACGACCGATCGCGGCGCCCGGGGGGCGAACTCGGCGTCGCGCTGCCACAGGGCGGCAACCTCCGCGGGCGACGACCACACCCCCTCGGCCAGCCCGGCCAGGAAAGCGGCGCCGAGGGCGGTGGTCTCACGGACCACCGGCCGGGCGACCGGTACCCGCAGCTGGTCGGCCTGGATCTGCAGGAGCAGGTCGAGGACGGAGGCCCCGCCGTCGACCCGCAGCTCGGAGAGGGCGTGGCCGGTCGCCGAGGTCATGGCGTCGACGACGTCGCGGGTCTGGTACGCCATCGCCTCGACGGCGGCGCGGGCCAGCTGGGCCCTGCCGCTGCCCCGGGTCAGCCCGACGATGGTGCCCCGGGCGCCGGGGTCCCACCAGGGGCTGCCCAGGCCGGAGAAGGCGGGGACGAAGGCCACCCCCTCGGCGTCGCGGACGGACTCGGCGAGCGGGCCGATGTCGGCGGGGGAGTCGATGATGCCGAGGCCGTCGCGCAGCCAGGTGATCGCGGCACCCGTGGCGAAGATCGAGCCCTCCATCGCGTAGACGGGCGCGGCGTCGGGAAGCGCCCAGGCGATGGTCGTGAGCAGTCCCTCGGCCGGCTCCGGGCAGCGATCGCCGACGTTCATCAGCACGAACGAGCCGGTGCCGTAGGTGTTCTTGGCCATCCCCGGTTCCAGGCACGCCTGGCCGAACAGCGCGGCCTGCTGGTCGCCGGCCAGGGCGCTCACCGGGACCCCCTCGAGGCCGGGCACTTCGGTGACCGTGCCCAGGCGTCCGCTCGTGCGCCGCATCTCGGCGAGGGCGAACACGGGTATCCGGAACAGGTCGCACAGCTCCCTCGACCAGGCTCCGTAGCGGATGTCGTAGAGCATGGTCCGGCTGGCGTTGGACGGGTCGGTGGCGAAGGTGGCGCCGCCGGTGAGCTTCCACAGGATCCACGAGTCGACGGTGCCCAGGGCCAGCCGGGGCCCGGGCGACACGCCACCCTCGGTCAACATCCACGCCAGCTTGGACGCGGAGAAGTAGGGGTCGAGGACCAGCCCGGTGGCGGCGCGGACCAGGCCCAGGTGGCCGTCGTCCTCCAGGCGGGCGCAGCGCTCCGCGGTGCGCCGGTCCTGCCAGACGATGGCCGGGTGCAACGGTTGGCCGGTCCGCCTGTCCCAGGCCACGACCGTCTCACGCTGGTTGGTGATGCCGATGGCCGCCACCGGCCGCTCCAGGGCCGAGAGGAGCTCCACCAGGGTCGTCTGCACCGCCGACCAGATCTCCTCGGGGTCGTGCTCGACCCAGCCGGGCCGCGGGTACTGCTGGGAGAGCTCACGGTAGGACCAGCCCGCAGGCCGCCCGCCGTCGTCCACGGCGAGGGCCCGGACACCGGTCGTACCGGCGTCGATGGCGATGACCACGGATCGAGTGGGTGCGGGCACGCCCGGTAGCGTGACACCCATGCGAGTCGGGATGTTGACCGGGGGAGGGGACTGTCCCGGGCTGAACGCCGTCATCCGGGCGGTCGTGCGAAAAGGGGAGCGCCAGTACGGCGACGAGCTGGTCGGGTTCCTCGACGGATGGAAGGGCGTCCTCGAGCGTCGGACCACGCTGCTCGACGTCGAGCGCTGCCGCGGCCTGCTGCCCCGGGGCGGCACCATCCTGGGCACGTCGCGAACCAATCCGTACAAGGTGGAAGGCGGGGCCCAGGCCTCGCTCGACAACCTCCGCGAGGAGCGCATCGACGCCCTGATCGCCATCGGGGGCGACGACACGCTAGGCGTGGCCGAGAAGCTGGCCGGCGAGGGGCTCGTCGTCGTCGGCGTGCCCAAGACCATCGACAACGACCTGTCGGCCACCGAGGTCACGTTCGGGTTCGACACCGCGGTGCAGATCGCGTCGGACGCCATCGACCGCCTGCACACCACGGCCGAGTCGCACGACCGGGTCATGGTCGTCGAGGTCATGGGTCGACACGCGGGCTGGATCGCCACCGAGGCCGGCATCGCCGGAGGGGCGGCCGAGATCCTGATCCCCGAGGAGCCGTTCGACATCGACGCGGTCAGCGAGCGACTCCGGGGGCGCCACGACCGGGGCCGGTACGCGTCGCTCGTGGTGGTGGCCGAGGGCGCCACGCCGTTGCAGGGGACCATGGAGCTGCAGTCGGAGGAGAAGGACGCGTTCGGCCACGTCCGCCTCGGCGGCATCGCCAACCTGGTCGCCCGGGGCATCGAGGAGCGCACCGGGTTCGAGACCCGGGTCACCATCCTCGGCCACATCCAGCGTGGCGGGACGCCCACCGCCTTCGACCGCATCCTGGCCACCCGCTTCGGCGTGGCCGCCATCGATGCCGTCCACGCCGGGGCGAGCGGGCAGATGGTCGCCCTCCAGGCAGGCGCCATCGTCCTGGTGCCGCTGGCCGACGCGGTGGGCAAGGCCAAGACCGTCGACCCGGATCTGTATCACGGCGTGGCAGAGGTCTTCTTCGGATGACGGTACCGCTCGACGCCGGCGCCCCCGTCGAGGGCCCGACCGTCGCCGTGGCCAGCCTGGCCCAGCGGCTCGGCGGGGTGCTGATCGACGGGCTGCTGACGAGCATGGTGGTGGTCGTACCGGTCCTGCTCGGAATCGTCCACTTCGACAGCGTCCAGGACCTGCGGATCTCCCCGGGTTGGGCCGCCGCCCTGCTCGTGTTCGGAGCCGTCTACACGATCGTCCCGACCGCCCTGTGGGGCCAGACGGCAGGCAAGCTGGCCGTCGGGAGCCGGGTGGTCGTGGAGGCCGACGGGTCGGTGCCGGGCTGGCGTCGGTCGCTGCTCCGGTGGTTCGTCGCCGAGGGTGTCGGCCAGATTCCCTACATCGGCATCTGGATCAGTCTCGTCGTGATCGGCTCGCTCCTGTTCGACTCGCGCCGTCGGGGCCTGCACGACAAGGCCGCGGGCACGATCGTCGTGCGGGCGTCACGGCCTGCAGTCCAGGCCGGGAACGGGCCGCTCGACCGGTAGCCCCGGACGAGACGGTTGCCGCCACCCTGCTGCCGCTAGGGTCGCGCGGCCATGACGCCTGCGGCCGAACGCTGGGCCAGCGAGCTGGGCGAGTGGGCCATTCCCGACGAGATCCTGGCCGTGGCGCCGGAGTCGCCGTGGACGTTCTCGCCGGGGCTGTTCACCGCCCCCGCCGACTTCGGTCCCGACACGCCGTCGCGCCGGCGGGCCCGCGAGGCGCTGTCCGACGGGGGGATGGTCCTCGACGTCGGCTGTGGGGGCGGCGCCGCCGGCCTCGCCCTGGTCCCGCCGGCCGGTCGGGTGGTCGGCTTCGACCAGGGCGCCGACCTGCTCGCCGCCTTCTCGTCGCGGGCGGCCGAGCTCGGCGTGGACCACGAGGCTCTCCAGGGGCACTGGCCCGAGGACGCGGCCAAGGCGCCGGTGGCCGACGTCGTGGTCTGCCACCACGTGGCCTACAACGTGCCGGAAATCGGCGCCTTCGCCGTCGAGCTGGCCGCCCACGCCCGCCGGCGGGTCGTGATGGAGCTGACCGGACGGCATCCGCGCTTCGGTGTCAACGACCTCTGGCGCCACTTCTGGAACCTCGAGCGGCCGTCCGGCCCGACGGCCGACGACGCGGCCGCCGCGCTGGCCGAGGCGGGGATCCGATGCAACGTCGAGCGGTCGCCTCGCGTCGCCCGGCAGGTGCCCACGCTGGTGCGGGTCGCCTCCGTGCGCAGGTACCTGTGCCTGCCCGCCGAGCGGGACCCCGAGATCGAGGCCCTGCTGGGCGCCGAGCCCGAGCTGGCCGGCGAGGTGGTCACCCTCTGGTGGGACGCAGCTCCCGCCTGAGCCCGCGGCCCCTGCCAGGCCGCGGGGGCCACGGCCTCACTTCAGGGCGGCGCCGGCGCGGATCAGCAGCACCATCAGCGGCCCGGCGACCGCCGGCGTCGCCACCATGACCGATTCGGGGGCCGGCGGGCCGCCGTCGAGCCCGAAGGCGGTGGCGCCCGCCTCGGTGGCGACCAGCAGCCCGGCGGCGACGTCCCACGGCTGGCCGCCGTACTCGTAGTACGCGTCGAGCCGCCCGCACGCCACCCAGCACAGGTCGAGCGACGCCACACCGTTGCGGCGGATGTCGCGTACCTCCGGCAGCAGCTGCGGAAGGACGGCGGCCTGCCGGGCCCGGCGGTCGGCGAGGTAGCCGAAGCCGGTGCCGACCAGGGCGGTGGCCAGGCCGGCGGCGCCCGACACGGCGATCGGCGCGCCGTTCAACCACGCCCCCTTGCCCCTGGCCGCGGTGAACGTCTCCCGGAGCCCTGGCGCGGCAACCACGCCCGCTTCGACCCGGCCGTCGACCTCGGCGGCGACCGACACGGCCCACGTCGGATGGCGGTACAGGTAGTTGGTGGTGCCGTCGAGGGGGTCGATGACCCAGCGCACCCCGCTGGTGCCGCTCCGGCTGGCCCCCTCCTCGCCCAGGATGGCGTCGTCCGGACGCTCGGCCAGGATCCCCTCGACGACGAGCGCCTCCGACGCCCGGTCCATCTCGCTGACCATGTCCGTCCCGCTCGACTTCGTGCGGACGTCGACCCGGAGGTCGCCGGCGCCGGCCAGCAACAGCTCGCCGGCCCGGCGGGCGACGCGCTCGGCCAGCTCGAGGAGGGTAGAACCGTCGGTGTCGGGGTCGGTGGCCAAGGTCTGCCATGGTACGGGCATGGTCCCCGGTGGCGACAAAGGCGTGGTCGACCTCCGGTCCGACACGGTCACCCGGCCCACGCCGGAGATGCGCCGGGCCATGGCCGCGGCGGACGTCGGCGACGACGTGTACGGCGAGGATCCGACGGTCCGGGCCCTCGAGGAGGACTTCGCGGCCAGGGTGGGAAAGGAGGCGGCGCTGTTCGTGCCGTCGGGGACCATGGGGAACCAGCTGGCCCTGCGCCTGCTCGCGGCCCCCGGCTCGACCGTGGTCGCTGGTCGCCGCCAGCACGTGGTCGTGTACGAGAACGGCGCCGCCGGCCGCAACGCCGGCGTCCAGTTCTCCACGGTGGACGACGCCGACGGCACCATCGACCCGGCCGACGTCTCCTGGGCGGTCGAGGCCGCCGCCCACCACCACGTCCGGCCCGGGCTCGTGTGCCTGGAGAACACCCACATGCCGGCCGACGGCGCCCCCTGGCCGCTCGAGCGCATGCAGGCGGTGGCCGCGGCGGCCGGCGGGGCCGGACTTCCCGTTCACCTCGACGGTGCCCGGCTCTTTCACGCCGAGGTGGCGACCGGCGTGGCCGCGGCGACCTACGCCGCCTGCGCGACGACGGTGATGTGCTGCCTGTCCAAGGGCCTGTGCGCGCCGGTCGGGTCGCTGCTGGCCGGGCCGGGCGACGTCATGGCCGCGGCCCGCGGCGAGCGCCAGCGCCTGGGCGGAGGGATGCGCCAGGCCGGGGTGATCGCCGCCGCCGGCATCGTCGCCCTGGAGCACATGGTCGGGCGGCTGGCCGACGACCACCGCCGGGCCCGGCAGCTGGCCGAGGCGGTCGCCGACCGCTGGCCGGCGGCGGGGTGCGACCCGTCCACCGTCCGCACCAACATCGTCACCTGGCGCCACAACGACACCCCCGCCCTGCTCGAGCACCTGGCCGGCGCCGGCGTGCTGGGCGGCACCATCGCCCCGGGGATCATGCGCCTGGTCACCCACCACGACGTGGACGACGCCGGGCTGGAACGGGCTCGGCGGGCCGTGGCGGCGGCGCCCTGATGGCGACCCTCTACGGGGACGCGCCTGCCCGGGCCCTGGCCGTCTACGCCCATCCCGACGACCCCGAGATCTCCTGTGGCGCCACTCTGGCTCGGTGGGCGGCGGCGGGGACGCAGGTCCACGTGCTGGTGTGCAACCGGGGGGAGAAGGGGTCGAGGGATCCGGCCAGCGACCCCGACGAGCTGGCCCGGCGGCGGGTGGGGGAGATGGAGGCCGCGGGACGGGTGCTCGGTTTGGCCGGCCGGGAGCAGCTGGCCATTCCCGACGGCGACCTGGTCAACTCGCCCGCGGTGCGGGCCGCCGTCGTGGCCGCGATCCGCCGCATCCGACCGAGCGTCGTGGTGTGCCCGGACCCGACCGCGGTCATCTTCGGCGACACCTATTTCAACCACGCCGACCACCGCATCGCCGGCTGGCTGGCGTTGGAGGCGGTGGCGCCCGCGGCGGGCAACCCCCACTACTTCCCGGACGCCGGCCCAGCCCACGCGGTGGAGGTGGTCCTGCTGTCGGGAACGTTGGAGCCGAACGTCTGGGTGGACGTGGCCGACAGCCTGCAGACCAAGGTCGACGCCCTCCTGTGCCACGCCAGCCAGCTGGAGGGTTCGGCCGAGTTCTTCCGCACCGTCCTGCAGGGCCGGGCCGAGGCCGAGGGCCGGGCCGCCGGCGTCCGTTACGCCGAGGGCTTCCGCCGGCTGCGCCTGGGAGGTTGAGCCGGGCCCGGCTGGCTCAGACCCGCCCGCACAGGGCGGCCGTGGTCCACGGGCTCCAGCCGTCGCGTGCCTGGAGCTTGCGGGCGGCCTCGTCCTGGACCGCCGGTGGGGCGTCGCTGGCCGTCCCGCTGTAGCCGAGCGAGTGCCAGGTCGCGTCCTGGAACTGGTAGGCCCCGCCGCCGGGGGCCTTGTAGTTGTCGCCCGACTCGAGCTGGCGGATGCAGGCGAACGTGGAGTCGTTCGACGGGCTCAGAACGGACGCGGCCACCGGGGCCGCGGCCGCGGCCACCGCGGCGATGGGGCCGGGTGCGGCGGTGGTCGCCGGGGCCTTGGCCGCCGCCGCCTCGCTGGCCGGGCCCGCGCCGGCCGGGGCCGTCGCGACCGTCGCCTGGCGCGCCGCGGCGGCCTGGGCCGCCTCGGCGTCGCGCTGGGCCTGGGCCGCGGCCACGAGCTGGACCATGTCGCCGTTGACCTTGACGAGCAGGGCCCGCTGGGCGTCGGCGGCCCGCTGGAAGCGCGTCAGGTCGGCGGTGGAGGCGTCGGCCTGGTCGGACGCGGCCTTGCGGGCGGCGACGAGCGCCTTCTGGCGGTCCTGGAGGTCCTGGCGGGTGGCGCGCAGCCGGTCGAGGGCCTGGAGGTCGTCGCTGGTGGCGATGCCGAGGTACGCCCGGCGGGCGCCGGCGTCGGCGGCCGTGGCCTGGGCCAGCTGGCTCAGGGCCGTCACGCTGCCGCCCCCGACGTAGGCCTCGGTGGCGTGGACGGCCAGCAGCCGGCGGGACTCGGCCTGGCGCTGGTCGGCCGCGGCCACGTCGGCCTCGGCCCGCACCACCGCCGTCTCGGCGTCGGCCAGGCGCTGGTCGGCCCGCCGGTGCTCCTTGTCCAGCTCCACGATGGTCTGGGCCTGGGCGTCCAGCTTGGCCGCGATGCTGGCAGCCTCGGCTTGCTTGTCCTCGATCGGACCGGCGCCGGCGGGCCCGGTGCCCGCCGCCAGGGCGAGCAGGACCACCACCACTACGGCGCCGAATCCTCTTCGAGGTGGTGCGGTCATCAGCCTCCTGGGCCCCGGCACGCACATCCCCAGGTGCGTCGCCGGCCGGCGCGGGTCGCCTCACCCTACCGGCGGTCCCGAGGCGCGGCAAAGGACCCGGCGCCGCAAGCCTGTGGGGGGTCTTACTGGGCGGATCCGGCGACCGGCCACCGGGCGAGGGCCAGGCCGGCCGTCGCTCCGGTCAACGCGGACATGGTCAGGGCCACCGCGGCCCGGGCGACCATCGCACGGAGGGGGGAAGTCTTCCTCATGCTGGAATGATCGCCACCGAAGCTGTGTCCCGGCTGTGAGCGTTCTGGGGAGTCGATACCAGCCGCTCCTCTGCGGCGCCTAGCGGGCGGGGGAGAGCGGTGGCCTGGCCATCGCCGCCGGTGGGCTGTACCGGGCCTGGGGCCGGGCGTCCGGGGAGGCGCCCGGGCCCATCGGCGGGACCTTCCGGGCACCGACGACGATGAGGGTGATCCAGATGGCGCTCAGGATGGCCAGGCCGGAGTAGGCGGCGACGGCGGCGTTGGCGGGGCCGGGCCGCACCTCACGCAGCAGGATGGCGGTGTTGCGGACGAAGCGCTCGGTCCGCACCGGCACCGCCGGCACCTCCGGGGCGCCGATCGCCGGGTCGGCGGGGAGGTAGACGGGGACGGCCATGACCTCGTTGCCCCGCTGCAGGCTCACCATGGTCTTCCACTTGCCGGTGACCGGCATGGGCTTGGCCGCGACGTAGCGGCCGTTGCCGACCGGCTTGAGGTCGGCCTGGACGGTCTCCGACCCGCCCTGCCAGGACGACACCGCGAACGCGCTGGCCCGGTTGGCGGCGTCGGGCGGGTCGAGGGTGACCTCCACGCTGGCCAGGCTGCCGACCTGCTGGAGCTTGACCGTGGCCGAGACCGGGCCGACGTCGCGGGGGAGCGGGAAGGCGAGCACGCCGAGCAGGGCGACGCCGGCGACGGCCAGCAGCACCGCCGGGATTCCCCGGCGGACGGGGGCCAGGGCCCCGCCGAGGGCGGTGCCGAGCAGGGCGGCGCCGATGGCGGCGACCGGGCCCAGCACCGCGATCTTGACGGCCAGCGACAGCGGCAGCCGTGACGAGACCGCGAAGCCCCACACGTTCACCCAGACCAGTTCGGTGACCAGGCCGACCGTGCCCACGAAGGCGCCGGCGACGACGGCCAGGCGCAGCGACCGCTCGGTCCCGAGCCACCATGCCACCGCCTCCACCACCAGGGCGGAGCCGAGGTACAGCGGGAAGTGGGGGACGGTGTGGTGCATCACGCCGCCGATGGCCAGGGCGATGAAGGCCCGCAGCACGAGGTAGACGCCCGTCACCTTCACCGCGCCCCACCGGCCCAGGGCCATGCGGGCGGCCAGCAGGGTGAAGCCGGCGCCGATCATGATGAGCAGGGGCAGGTAGAGGACCTGGAACTGGGGCACGCCGTAGTCGAACTCGGCCTGCAGGGTGCTCATCCCGACCAGCACGGTGCCGGCGCACAGCACTGCGATGCCTGTTCCGAGCGGTTTCGGCTCGGCGTACGGACGGGCCTCGTAGGTCATGAGCCAGACCGCGATCGTCGCCAACGAGCCACCGAGGATGAGCTGGATGTGCGAGGGGCTCCACAGGGTCACGTCGATCCCGTAGACGCTGTGCCACCAGGCGTCCAGGGGGAAGGCGGCCACGCCGCCGATGCCCAGGGTGGTGAGCAGGACCGCCGACCACGGGATCCGCAGGGGCCCCACCCGTAGGCCGACGTCGGCCTTCTCGATGCTGGCGAAGAGCACGGCGATGCCGGCGGCGTAGATCAGGCCACCCAGCCCCACCAGGATCATGACGTGGGACGGCGTGAACAGCTGCTTGTCGCGGCCGTTGTCGATGTGCCAGGCGACGTCCCAGTAGAAGCCGATCATGGCGATGAGCAGCATCAGCAGGCCGCTCAGGGCGCCGGCCATGGACCAGCCGGGATAGCCGGTCACCCGCTCGAGCGTGTCGCCGATCTGGTCGAAGAAGAACTTGAGCGGGTTGGTCTCGTTGCTGTGACCGAAGGCGAAGAGGGTGAGGCTGATCAGCCCGTAGGAGGCGAGGGGAATGACCAGCCAGGCCCATGCGGCCCAACCCCACGACGCCTGCGCCACCATCGGTACGCCCACCATCACTGCGCCAGCATCGGGTCGGTCATGGACGAACCTTACATCGATTGATGTCACGGATACAAGTGTCAGGTTCGCGACTACGCTGACGGGCAATGGACGGCGAGGCGATGACCATCGACGAGCTGGCCCAGCGGTCGGGCGTGACCAGTCGCAACATCCGGGCCTACCAGACCCGGGGGCTGCTCCCCCCGCCCCGCATGGAGGGCCGGGTCGGCTACTACGAGGAAGGCCACCTGTCGCGGCTGGCTTACATCGCCAGCCTCCAGGAGCGGGGCTTCTCACTCGCCGCCATCCAGTGCCTGCTCGACGCCTGGGAACAGGGCCGGGGCCTGACCGACGTGCTCGGCTTCGAGGAGGCCCTGACCGCGCCGTGGACCGACGAGAGGCCCGAGCGGGTGCCGATCGCCCGGCTCCTGGAGCTGTTCCCCGAGGCGGTCGCGGACCTCGGCCTGGTCTCCCGGGCGGTGGACCTGGGCCTGCTGGTGGCGGTCGACGACGAGTTCGAGGCGCCGAGCCCGCTGCTGCTGCGGGTGGGGGCCGAGCTCGTCGCCGCCGGCGTCCCCCTCGCTGCGGCCCTGGACGAGTACGAGCGGCTGGCGGCCGACGCCACCCGTATCGCCGGCCGGTTCGTCGCCCTGTTCGAGACCAACGTGTGGGAGCCGTACGTGGAGGCCGGGCTTCCTCCGGAGCGCCTGGGCGCGGTGACCGACGCCCTGCAGCGCATGCGACCCACCGCCGGGGTGGCCATGGAGGCGGCGCTGGCCCACGCCATGGAGCGGGCCGTGGCCGAGTCCACGGCCCGCCAAGTGGCCCGCTTCCTGCCGCCTCCGTCGCCGCCTCCGTCGCCGTCGCCGTCCCCGGAGGCTCCGGCGCCGTCGCCCCCTCCGTCGCCGTCTCCGGCGATCGAGTCGCCCTCTCCGGAGCCTCCGGCGACCGAGCCGCAGGCCGCACCCGCCTCCGCCTCACCGGGCTGAGCGGGGCCCTACAGGTCGGGCGCCCGCCGGCCGATACCTAGGGCATGCGAGAGGAGACGCACCTCGAGGGCATGAGCGCCAGCCGCATCCGGCGCCTCCAGCCCCTGCGGCCGCGGACCGTCTCGCAGGCTTCCATGGAACCGGCCCTTCGTTTCGTGCTGGCCCTGCCCATCAGCGTCGATGGACTCCAGGGCCAGCTCGCCACTCACCCATGGCTCGCAGTACCAGCACAGCCACCACAGAGACCCCGCCCGCGCTCAGCACGGCTCCCGTCAGTGCGCCGATTCCCGTGGGGGTCGAGCAGCTCCCGGAGCACTGGATCCGAACGAGGGCAGCACCGATGAGGAGCCCGCACATGCCGGCGACGACGATCGTGGCGAAGGCGAGAGCCCGCGCCCTGACCGGTGGCAGGGCCGTGGGCCCGGTCGCCGGCAGCTTGAGTGGCGTCCCCGGTTCGGGCGCACCGCTTCCCGTTTCGGACACGCGGGAATCGTAGGCCCCGCCGTGCGCGCCCTCGTGGTCCTGCCGACCTACCAGGAAGCCGAGAACATCGCCGAGGTCCTCCGCCGGCTGCGGGCCGCGGCGCCGGCCGTCGACATTCTCGTCGTCGACGACTCCAGCCCGGACGGCACTGCGTTGCTGGCCAAGGCCGTCGGCCACGAGCTTGGTGGCGTCGACGTGATGATCCGGGCCACCAAATCCGGCCTGGGCAGCGCCTACCGCGCCGGCTTCGCCGAGGGCCTGGCCCGGGGCTACGACGTCCTTGTCGAGATGGACAGCGACCTCTCCCACGACCCCGCCCGGCTCCCCGTGCTCCTGCGGGCCGTCGATGAGGGCGCCGACCTGGCCCTCGGGTCCCGCTACGTGCCCGGCGGCGCCGTCCCCGGCTGGCCCCGTCACCGCCGGTGGCTGTCCCGCGCCGGCAACCGCTACGCCGACCTCGTCCTCGGCCTGGCCGTGCGGGACGCCACCTCCGGCTTCCGGGCCTACCGGGCCGACGCCCTGCGCCGGGTCGACCTCGGTACGGTCCACGCCGACGGCTACGGCTTCCAGATCGAGATGGCCTACCGGATCGCCAACAACGGCGGCCTCATCGTCGAGGTGCCGATCACCTTCGTCGACCGCACCCGGGGCACGTCCAAGATGTCGGGCAACATCATCGGCGAGGCCCTCGCCATGGTGACGTGGTGGGGCGTGCGCGACCGCCTGCTCGCTCCTCGCCGGCCTGTCTGGATGCACGTCCCGGTGCACCACGGCCGGTCGACCGCCGAGACGCACCCGACCCCCAAGGCCGCCTGACCCTCGTCCGTTCCACTGCAGGGCCGGCCGCCGGCGTTGCGTGCGGCTTCGAGGGCGCGCCTGCTGGCACACTTCCGGGGATCAGCGGAAGCGACACCGATGGCCCGGCCATCCTCCACGTCGACATCGACGCGTTCTTCGCGGCGGTGGAGGTGCTGGCCGATCCGTCGCTGGCCGGCAGGCCGGTGATCGTCGGAGGCAGCGGGAGCCGGGGCGTGGTCGCGTCCTGCTCGTACGAAGCCCGTTCCTATGGAGTGCGCTCGGCCATGCCGTCCGTCCGCGCCCGGCGGCTGTGCCCGGACGCGGTGTTCGTCGCCGGACGCTACGAGCTGTACCAGGAGCACAGCCGCCGGCTCCACGTGGTGCTGAAGTCGTTCACGCCCCTCGTCGAGGGGATCGCCCTGGACGAGGCGTTCCTCGACGTGCGGGGCGCCCGCCGGCTGCTGGGCCGGGGCCCGGAGATCGCAGCCGCCATCCGGTCCCGGGTCTTCGCCGACACCGGGCTGTGGTGCTCGGTCGGGGTGGCGTCCAGCAAGTTCCTGGCCAAGCTGGCGTCCGAGGCGGCCAAGCCCAGCGCCGGCCCACCGGGCTCGCCTCCGGTCCCCGGCCTCGGGGTCGTGGTGGTCGAGCCCGGCGGGGAGCTGGCCTTCCTGCACCCGCTGCCGGTCGAGGCGCTCTGGGGGGTGGGACCGGCCACCCGCCGGCGGCTGGACCGCTTCGGCGTCCGCACCGTGGGCGACCTGGCCGCCATGCCGCAGTCGACGGTGATCGGGGCGCTCGGGGAGGCGGCGGGCCGCCACCTCCACGCCCTCGCCTGGGCCCGCGACGATCGGGCCGTCGAGCCGGATCGGGCGGTGAAGTCGATCGGCCACGAGGAGACCTACGCCACCGACCACTACACGCTGGCCCCGCTGCACGACGAGGCGCTGCGCATGTCGGATGCCGTCGCCGCCCGCCTGCGGGCCACGGCGACGGCAGGCCGCACCGTCACCCTCAAGGTCCGCTTCGCCAGCTTCCAGACCATCACCCGCTCGCGCACCGTTCCCGCCCCGGTCGACAGCGGCCCGGCGGTGGCCCGGGTAGCCCACGAGCTCCTGGCCGGCGTGGATCCGTCGCCCGGGGTGCGACTGCTCGGCGTCAGCGTCTCGAACCTGGTGCCGAAGCCGGCGGAGCAGCTGCGCCTGGAGGACCTGACCGGCGGGTCGGGCGGCGGCGCCGAGGGGGCCGAGCCGGCCGTCGCCCGGGCGGTGGACGAGGTGCGGCGGCGCTTCGGCGACCGCGCCGTCGGGCCGGCGACGCTGCTGCGGGGCCCCGACGGCCTCGCCGTCAAGCGCAAGGGCGACCAGCAGTGGGGCCCCGACGGCGCCGCCTCCTGAGAACCGCTGGGGTGCGGCGAGGCTCGGCCGCCGTCACGTACGGGCCGCCTGCCAGCGCGTTGTTGAGCGTGCCGGGCTGTGCGAAGATAGCGTCACCAGCTAGCGGACCGGGTCATTGAAGGGGTAGGACGTGCCGCTTTCAGAGGACGAGCAGCGAATCCTCCACGAAATCGAGCAGCAGTTCTACGAGAGCGACCCCGCCTTCGCGCGCGGCGTGGGCAAGACCACGCTGTACCGCCACGCCGGCCGCAACCTCAAGTGGGCGGCCCTGGGATTCCTGGGCGGCTTCATCCTGCTGGTCGGCGCCTTCGCCACGTCGCTCCTGCTGGGCTTCCTCGGCTTCGCCATCATGCTGGCCTGCGCCTTCGTGTTCGAGCGCAACCTGCGCAAGATGGGCAAGGCCGGCTGGAAGCAGGTGACCGGCAACATCAAGACCGGTCAGGTCAAGGAGCACTTCGGCGACGTGGGCAAACGGCTGAAGAAGCGCTTCAAGCGCGAGGAGTAGGCGCCGCCTCACGGCGGTGGGACGGGCCGGTCAGGCGGCCCGGTCGACGTCCCGGCCCCGTCGGGCCGGCCGGCGGGAGCGGGGGAGCAGGGGCCGGGGGTCGAACAGGTGCACGAGCCGGTCGCGCCAGGTCGACTGGGCCTGCATCTCGGTGGCGATGTTCGCCGCCTCGGCCTCGGCCCGTACGGCGACCGCCACGGCAACGCCTCCGGCGGACCAGGACGCGGCCGACGTGTCGTCGGCCAGCCGGACGAGGGCGGCGCCGGCCGGTCCCGCGGACCGACCGACGCGGTGGGCGTACTCGGGGGCGGTCTCGTCCGGGCGCCGGGTCAGCCCGGCTGCCGTCATGTGCTCGGCCGACTCCTCCCAGGCCACGAGCACCCGGTCGACGGCCGACGTCGCCCCGGCGCGCCGCATCCGTCGCCGTCGCCCCTTGGCCAGGGGGACCCCGACGACGTAGAGCGCCAGCAGGGCGACGAGCAGCCCGACGACGACCACCCGGGGACCGGTCTGCGACGGGGTCACCGGCACGGTCACCGGCGGGGCCACCACGTCGGGGGCGGGCTGGGTGACGTCGGGGGCGGCGGCAGTGTTGTCGGGGGCGGTGGCCGCCGGGGTGTCGGTGGCCTGGGCCGCGGGCACGTCGGTGTAGTCCTCGGCACCGGGAAGGCCGCGGCCCGGCGTCGGCTCGAACGCCACCCAGCCGTAGCCGCTCAGGTAGACCTCGGGCCAGGCGTGCGCCTCCTTGCCGGTCACGTGGTAGAGCCCGTCGGCTCCCTTGGTGCCCGAGGTGAAACCGACGGCCACCCGGGCCGGGAGCCCCAGCATCCGGGCCATCGCCGCGTAGGTCCCGGCGAACTGCTCGCAATAGCCCTGCTTGCTGTTCAGGAACTGGACCATGGCCGAGCCGTCGTGGCCGGCGGGCACGTTGATGTTGTAGGTGAAGTTGCTCCGGAACCAGTCCTGGAGGGCCTTGGCCTGCAGGTACGGGGTGGTCGCGCTGCCGGCCACCCGCACCGCGGTGTCGCGGATCTGGCGGGGAAGGTTGGCCGGCAGGGCCAGGTAGCGGGCGTCGATGTCGGGCGGCGCGGGGGTGGTGACCGCGCCCAGCTCCGCGGCGGTCAGGCGGGGCAGCGACGACTCGACCGAGTAGTGGAGCCCGTCGGACGTGGCCTTGTCGGTGGCCAGGCTGGCCGAGTCGGGATCGAAGCGGACGTTGCCGGAGGGGCTCAGCTTCTCGGGCCGGAAGGCGGCGGGCAGCCAGATGGACGACAGGGCGCCGATCACGAAGTCCTGCCGGGACGTCGCCGTGCCGCCCCGGGAGGCGTCGGGCGCCAGCGTCGGGAGGCGGCTGCCGGCGGGGCGGTAATTGCTGAGCGAGGACCAGATGGTCCCGTCGAAGCGGTCGAGCGCGGTGATCCGCCAGTAGCTCGGCGTGTCCGTGGCCACGGTGAACAGCTCGACGTCGGACTGGCCGATGAGCCGGCCGCGGATGTCGACCAGAGGGCTGAGGGTCACGCGGGTGCCGTTCGAGCCCTGGTTGCGGTCGCGGACGCCCAGGATCCCCTTGCCGTAGGCGCCGGGCAGGTTGGGGCCGACGACGAGGGCCAGCACGATGGCGACGACGGCCATGCCCAGGCCGGAGCGCAGCAACGCGGCTTCTCCGGCCTGGCGGCGGCCGGCGACCCACGGACGGGGTCGGGGACTGGCGGACACCTCGGCCAGGACGACGAACAGCAGGACGGATGCCAGGTAGAGCATCGCCGCGCTGAGCCGGTTGCGGTCGGCCCCCAGCAGCGCCCCGAACAGGAACACGGTGAAGGACGGGACGATGGCCTCGACCCGCGTGCGGGCCCTGAACGCGAACACGTCGGCCACGAAGGCGCTGATCCAGGAGCCGAGGACGGCCCCGAGCAGGAATCCCCGGGTCACGGGCGTCGGCGCCACCACCTCGCTGAACCGGCCCCAGGCGTCGCGCAGGTCGGCGACGGCGGCGTGGAGGACGGCCGGGCCGGGCACGAGCGACACGTGTGGCTCGATCACCCAGGTCACGAACAGCGCCAGCCCGACGACCGACACCGCGGTCGTGGCCAGCGGGCCGACCCAACGGCGCCGGCAGGTCATGGCCAGGCCGTGGCTCACCCCGACGGCCAGCAGGACCGGTGCGACGAACGAGCCGTCGGCGAACAGCCGGGCCAGCCCGAGGGCGGCGGCGACCGACATCGCCACCAGGCCCGCCTCCGCCGGCCACCCCGGGACGACCGCCGCGTCGTCGCCCTGCGCCTCGGGCCTCATCCGGCCCACCCCGCGTCGCCGCGCACGCCGCCGGCTGTGGCCATGGCTCGGTTCCACGCCGGGGCCAGCGCCTGGTCCGGCCCGACCAGCACGGTGCGGCCGGGTGCCACCTGCGGGGGCCCGAGCCCGGTGCGCTGCACGGCCACCACCGTGAGCGACCCCCGGCTGGCGGCCAGGCGGGCCAGTCGGGTGACGTCCGCGGGCGGGACGTCGGCGGGAACGATCAGGGCGACGGCCCCGTCGAGCTCGGGGAGGCCCGGCAGCTCGCCGGCGAAGGGCTGGACGCGGGCCAGCCGGTCCAGGATGGCCTCGAGGTGGGCCGGGCCGGTGCCGAAGCCGCTGTCGGCACCGTCGGTGGTGACCAGCCGGACCAGGGCGCCGCCCCGGCCGGAGGCGGCGGCGATGCTCGCCGCGGCGGAGACGGCCTGCTCGATGGAGTTCTCGTCGTGATGGCCGGCTCGCACGTCGAGGACCACCGTCGCCCGGCCCTGCCAGGGGACGTCGTGCTGGCGGACCATCAGCTCGTCGCGGCGGGCGGTCGACGGCCAGTGCACGCGGCGCAGGTCGTCGCCGACGGCCCAGGGGCGGAGGGCGTAGAAGTCGTCGCCGCTGGCGCCGATGGCCGAGGCCCGACGGGAGCCACCGCGGCGGTCGTCGCCGGGCGCGTGGGGCAGGGAGAGGAGGGGCTCGACCGCGGGGTGGACCACCAGCTCGGTGCTGCCCGCGACGGTGCGCACCCGGTTGGCCAGCGACAGCGGGTCGAAGCGGCGCGCCTCCAGCGGGCCGACCGACAGGACGCCGCGACGCTCCGTCGGGATCCGGTAGCTGACCCGTTCCTCGCTCCCGGGCCGCAGCGGTGCCAGCAGGAGCCGGGCCCGTCGGGGGCCCCCGTCGACCGGGTCCCGCAGCTCGAGGACGGCCGTCGGCCGTCGCTCCCGGTTGGCCACCTGCAGCTCGACCCGGCTCTCCTCGCCCGCCTGCAGCCGCGCCGGGTGCAGGGACCGCGAGGCCGAGACGTCGGCGCCGTTGAGGGCAAGGTAGGCGAGGGCGGTGCCCATCAACGCCCACGCCCCGGCGGCCAGCACGTACAGCTCGACCAGGCCGAGCAGGCGGCCGGCCACCAGCAGGCCGACCGCCCCGACCGTCAGGCCCCAGCCGCGCCGGGTCAGCACGCGGCCATTACCTGACCGACGGGATGGCCACGCTGGCCAGGACGTCACGCAGGACGCCGGCCCGGGTCGCCCCGCGCAGCTGGGCCTCCGGACTGAGGGCCAGGCGGTGCTCCAGCACGGGCCCGGCCAGGCCCTTGAGGTCGTCGGGCACGACGTACTCCCGCCCGAGCGACGCGGCCCGGGCCCGAGCGGCCCGCAGGAGGCCGAGGGCGGCGCGCGGGGAGACGCCCAGGGCCAGGCTGGGATGGCGACGGCTGGCCGCGGCCACGTCGACGATGTAGCCCTTCAGCGGTGCCGCCACGTGCACGGCGTGGGCCATCGCCACCATGTCGGCCACTTCGGCGGCGGTGGCCACCGGGCCGATGCGGGCCATGGGCGGGGCGCTGCGGGCGTGGGTGTCGAGGATGGCGATCTCGGCCGCCCGGGCCGGGTACCCCATGGCGATGCGCATGAGGAACCGGTCGAGCTGGCTCTCCGGCAGGGGATAGGTGCCCTCGTGCTCCACCGGGTTCTGGGTGGCGATGACCATGAACGGCGGCGCC
>DATASA010000126.1:0-19818 GCA_036269435.1 Acidimicrobiales bacterium
CGATGTCGGGCAGGACGAAGCCCCGCTCCAGCGGCTCGACGAGGATCCCGCTGCCGCTCCCGGTCGCATCGTCGCTCAGGACCGGGAGGGACACGCCGTTGTCCCGCAGCATCTCGGCCAGGCGGGCCGCCGAGCCTTCACCCTCGGCGGCGACCACGACCCGGTAGCCGCGGGCCAGCAGATCGGCGACCTGGCGGGACAGGCGGTTGGCGTCGCCGAACACCGGGTCCCACCCCCGGGCCTCGATGACCGCGGTGTCGGGGCCCTCGGCGACGGGGATGACGGTCCACGCCGGCGCCGACGTGTGGGCTAGCAGCCGGTCGAACGGCAGGTGCAGCCGGGGCCACTCGCGATCACCCCCGGTGCCGGCACCCCACGTCTGGGCCAGGCTGGTGGCCAGCGCGGCCTCCTCCTCCAGCAGGTCCTTGGCCCGGTCGCGCATGCGCCGGGGCTCGACCAGCAGGACGAGGGCGTCGCGGGGGACGAGGTCGAACAGGACGTGCTCCCGCTGGGTCAGCCACGGCAGCCACGACTCCATGCCGTCGAAGGTCGCCCCCTCGGCCAGGCGCTCCCACTGCTCCCGGCCCCATGGCTCCGAGCGGATGAGGCTGGCGGCCCGGGCCCGTACGTCGTCGGTCGGCAGCAGCTCGCGGCAACCGAAGATCTCGGCGCACTCGATATCGCCCGTCGAGCGCTGATCGCTGACGGAGAACGTGGTGAGCCGGTCGACCTCGTCGCCCCAGAGGTCGACCCGCACAGGGACGTCGGCGGTCGACGGGAACACGTCGACGATGGAGCCCCGCCGGGCGACCTCGCCCCGGTGCTCGACCTGGGCCTCACGCCGGTAGCCGGCCAGGACCAGGCGCTCGACGAGGTCCATGGGGTCGACCTGGTCGCCCGCCCGGACGACCACCGGCTCGACGTCCTCGACATGGGGGCCGAGGCGCTGGACCAGCGACCGCACGGGGGCGACGAGGACCCGCGGCATCCGCAACGGCTGGCGCAGCCGCCAC
Source organism: Acidimicrobiales bacterium (assembly GCA_036269435.1). Lineage (GTDB taxonomy): Bacteria > Actinomycetota > Acidimicrobiia > Acidimicrobiales > AC-14 > CADCTB01. The sequence goes on from DATASA010000126.1 coordinate 1,014, forward strand.
ATCGTCCGCAGCCGGCGACCCATCGCCTCGACGCTCGGGCTCACCCGCTCGAACGGCAGCGTCTCCCACGCCGGGAACAGGTCGACCTGGTCGGCGCCCAGGAACGCCCGCAGGTCGTGGGCCAGGCGCTCGGCGTCGGTGCTGGTCGGGACGGCTACCACGACCGGGTGGCGGTCGGTCAGCGTGGCCAGCCCGGCCACGGTGAAGGCGCGTGCCGCCTCGGGCACGGCCAGAACGGCCGAGGACGCGCCGGCCAGGCCGGCGAGAGCCGGATGGCGGCGGAGAAGAGGGGGCAGGGACGCCAGGGTGATGCTTCGAGGGTACCGCCGGAGGACTTCCATCCTTCCGGCGAGCGGCGACCTCAAGGGCGGTGGTGGCATCCTCGGCTACCGCCTCGAGGTCCATCGCCGCTGCCGCTCGGCCCGGGCCTCCGCCGCGGTGCGGATGGCCGCGAAGGGCCACCCCCACCGCGGGGCACCGGGGGCCGGTGGGCCAGCCGCCGGCGCCCCGCGAAGACTCGGTCAGCCGCCCAGTTCGGTGAGCCGCTTGTCGACCGACTGGCGCAGGGTCAGCAGGTCGGCGATCTCCTCGTCGCGGCTCTTCGGTCGGGCCTCGCCGCAGCCGTCGCCGCCGCATCCACATGCGGCATTGCCGGCGATCACGTCGGTGTTGGTGGCGCAGCCGCAGCTGCAGGTGTCGTTGTCCGCGGATGTCATCGTCATGGGACGAGCCTAAAAGGTGGCCCTTGGGGCCAGGTCAAGCACTCCTTGTCATCGGCCGGACGATTTGTTAGATCGGGCCCGTGCGGCGGTACTGGCGGCGGTGGGTGGTGGTCTTCGGCCTTGTCGCCGCCGTTGTCGCCGCGCTCGCGGCGTTCGGGGTCTGGTTCCCCGACATGCGCTCGTTCGTCGCCGACCCAGGAGCCGGCGCCGCGTACCCCTCCGCCGTCCGTCACGGCCTCTGGTTCGACTCCCTCGTGTTCGTCCCGCTCTACCTGATCGTCACGTCGCTGGGCTGCGTGCTCCCGACGCGGGACCTGGTGCGCTACCGCTCGGTAGGCCGGAGGCTGGCGGGGCTGGCCTATCTGGCTGCGGCGGCGGATGTGCTCGAGAACATGAACGCCTTCGCCCTCTTGCACGGCGACCGGGGAACCGAGCGGTGGCTGCGGTACGCGACCGCGGCCAAGCTCGCACTCATCGCCGTGCCCGCCTCGTTCGCGCTGTGCGCCCTCCTGGCCTGGGCCGGCGGGCTCACCAACCGGAGGTCGCCCCAGGCCGCGGCCGTGACCGACGCGCTGGAGTGGGCGCGCCGTCAGCGGGGGGTCACACCACCATCGGGGTGGCGGCGCCTCCGCTGCTGGGTCGTCGGTGACCGGCCGTCCGAGCCCGAGGTCCCTCCGCCGGCGCGGGCCGTGCCCGCGGGGTTGACCGGCGTGTGCTTCTCCGGGGGCGGCATCCGCTCGGCCGCCTACAACCTGGGGGCGCTCCAGGAACTGCAGGCGTCCGGCGAGCTGGGCCGGGCCGACGTGCTGGCTTCCGTGTCCGGCGGTTCCTACATCGCCACCGCCCACGCCGTCACCGCCGCCTTCAGCGACCGCGAGCTGCTCGGCACGGTGCCCCCCTTCGCTCCCGGCTCCGTCGAGGAGGAGTACCTCCGGAACCGCACGACCTACCTGTTCCCCGGGCTGGCCGGGACGGCGGTCGCCCTGTGGCGACTGGTCCGCGGCCTGGCCGTGAACGTCGGGTTCATCGTCGCGGTCCTGTTCATCCTGGCCCGGCCCTACGGATGGCTCGTCGGGCCGAACCTCCGTTTCGACTGTCGCCAGGTCGAAGGCGCGACGACGACGACCGTCGTGAGCGCCGGGCCTCCGGCCGCCTGTCCGCCGCGGCCCGCCGACGCCGCCGGCCGGCCCACCAAGCGCAAGGTCACGTTCGACACGTTCGACTGGGCCGTGTGGCCGGTGGCGATCGCGGGCGGCCTGGCGGTCGGCCTCGGGCTCGTCGACCTGCTCCTGCGGCCCAAGGATCGGGCCGCAGGCCGCCTCGAAGCGTGGTCGTTCCGGATGCTCGGGCTGGCCCTGCTCTGCGCCGCGTTCCTCTACGCCCTGCCCTGGCTGGCCGCCCGCCTGTTCACCGACACGACCTACCACGCCAGCGCGCTCGACCGCCTGCCCGCGGGCGCGGCCATCCTCGGCGCGCTGTCGTCGCTGCTGACCATGGTGGCGCTGCTGCGCCGGTCCGGCCCCAAGCCGCCGACCGGGGAGACCGACAGCGGGACGTCGCTCGGTCTGGGCCGTATCGCCCGGCGCATCAAGGCGGGGGCGGCCAAGGCGGGCGACGGTGTCCTCCGGCTGTTGATGACGGTGGTCGGCGGCGTCGTCGGCCCGCTTGCCCTGGGTGCGGCGTTCCTCGCCCTGGCCATGGGCTCGATGGTGGAGCCGCGGCTCGACCCGGGGCAGTTCGGCGGGTGGCTCCTGGCCATCACCGTCCTTGTGCTGGTGCAAGGCGTGGGCGACGCCAACCGCTGGTCCCTGCAGCCGTATTACAAGCGTCGCCTGCAGACGGCGTTCGTCCTGCGGCGGACGTGCAGCTCGGAAGGCGGCGTGATGGCAGAGGCCATCCCCTTCGACGACCGCATCGCCCTGACCAGCCTGCTCGACACCCCCCGCCTCGTGATCTGTGCCGCCGCCAACCTGAACACGTACGGGCTGACGCCGCCGGGACGAGGCGTGTCGACGTTCACCTTCTCCCGTCAGGAGGTCGACGCCGGCATCCTCGGACGCGTCCCCACCCCGACCCTGGCGACGTTGCTCGGCCCCCACTACGCGCGGGACTTCACCGTGCCCGCGGCCACCGCGGCGTCCGGCGCCGCGGTGTCGCCGGTGATGGGCAAGATGACCAAGCCGGCGTACCGGTTCCTCCTCGCTTTGACCAACGTCCGCCTCGGCGTCTGGTTGCCGAACCCGACCCGGGTGGTGGCGTGGGCGCAGGAACAGCCCCTCCCGCGCCTACCGGCCGACCCGTCGCCCGGCGGTTCGTCGCCCGACGTGGACGGCGCCCGCGCCCGCCTGGCCGACGCCGAAGCGGCCGAGGCACGGGTCCGGGCGGAACCGGGCGACGGCCCGGACCGGGAGGCCGAGGTGCAGGCCGCCCGCATGGAGACCGAACGTCGCCGGCGGGCCCTGGAGTCCGCGCTGGCCGACCTGTCGCCACCCACGCCCGACTTCGCCGGCTACCCGTGGCTGCCACGGCCCTCGCTGCTGTTCCGGGAGCTGTTCGGGTTCTACCGGTCGACGTCGCGGTTCGTCTACGTCACCGACGGCGGCCACTACGAGAACCTCGGCTTGGTCGAGCTGATCCGTCGCGGGTGCCGACTGATCTACTGCTTCGACGCCGCCGGCGACCGGGTCGACCAGTTCACCACCGTGGCCGACGCGGTCGCCATCGCCCGGACGGAGCTCGGCGTGCGCATCCGGATCGACCCGACCCGGATGGCCCCGCCGCCGGAGAGCGAGTTCAACGCCACCGACTGCGTGGTCGGCACCTTCTCCTACGCCGGGCACGAGAACGACCCCGGCTGCATCGTGTTCGCCAAGCTGGGCGTGGTCGCCGACGTCCCCGCCGACGTCCGGTCGTGGCGGGAGACCCATCCGACGTTTCCGACCGACGGGACCGCCGACCAGCTCTACACCGACCAGCGCTTCGAGGCCTACCGGGCGCTGGGGGCGGGGACCGCGGTGCGGGCCATCGCCCTCATGCGCCATGTGAGGGGCGACTCCCGCCCGGTCGAGGCCGGACCGTTGCGGCGGGGGCACACCGGCTGCCCACCGCCGACGGTCAGTTGAAGCGGTTCATGGCCACGGCGACGCCCTCGGTGAAGATCGTCTCCACCGCCTCGGCCGCCTCGACCACGGCGATGTCCAGGTCGGCCTGCTCGGCCTTGCGGACCGGCTTGAGCACGAAGTCGGCACCGGCCTGGCGGCCGGGGGGCTTGCCGATCCCGATCCGCACCCGCAGGAACGCGCCCGAATGGAGGTGGGCCCGGATCGACTCCAGGCCGTTGTGGCCCGCGGTGCCGCCGCCCTCTTTGATCTTGAGGCGACCGGCGGGCAGGTCGAGCTCGTCGTGCACGACCACGACGCGGCTGAGGTCGCCCTCGACCCCGTAGCGGCGGACCAGGCGGGCCGCCGACTCGCCGGACAGGTTGACGAACGTCTGGGGGAAGGCCAGGGCCAGCAGCTTGCCGTCGATGCGGGCCTCGGCCACGAGCGCCCGTTCCTTGCCGCGCTTCAGCGGCGCGTTGTGCCGCGACGCCAGCATGGCGATGACGTCAGCACCGAGGTTGTGACGGGTGCCTTCGTACTCGTCGCCAGGGTTGCCGAGTCCTATGGCGAGCAGGTGGGCGGACTCGCCCGTCCGTTCCCGCTGCAGGGCTCAGCCTTCTTGCGCCTCGGAACCGGCGGCTCCGCCGGGCTCCTCGGCGCCGCCGGCCTCGGCCGTCTCCTCCTCGACCTCCGCCGCGGTGCGCGACGCCTGGCCGGCGACGACGGTGTCCTCGGGGTCGACCTCGGTGGTGACCCCTTCGGGTAGCTCGAGGTCGCCCACGCGGATGGCCTCCCCGATCGACAGCGACGAGATGTCGACCTCGATGGAGTTCGGGATGTTCCCGGGCGTGGCGTGGACGACGAGGCTGAACAGCTGCTGCTCCACGAGGCCGTCGGCCCGATCGACCTCCTGGGCCTCACCGACGAGGTGGACGTTGACCTCGGCCGACACGATCTCGTCGCGCCGCACGATCACGAAGTCGACGTGGTCGATCGTGCGTCGGACCGGATGACGCTGGAGCTGGCGGGCCATGGCCAGGTGCCGGCTGCCGCCGACGTCCAGCGAGATCAAGGCGTTGAGCCCGGAGTCCGACGTGAGCGCGGCCCGCAGCTCGCGGCTGCCGACGGCCAGGGGCAGCGGGTCGATGCCGTGGCCGTACAGCACGCCGGGGACCTTGCCGGTGGTGCGCAACCGCCGGGCCTCGGCGCTGCCCTTGGTCCGCCCGACGTCCGCAACCAGAGAAACCTCATCCATGACGACGCAGTGTAGGCGGCCGGGCCGGGAGGTCGGCCGGGACCGGCCTCAGGTCTGCCCGGCGTCCGGCCTCAGGTCTGCCCGGCGTCCGGCCTCAGGTCTGGTTGTCGCCGCCGAAGATCTCCGACACCGACCGGTCCTCGAAGACGGCCAGCAGGGCCTCGGCGATGATGCTGGCCACTGACAGGACCTCGATCTTGTCCATGTGGCGGTCGTCGGCCAGCGGAAAGGTGTCGGTGATCACCACCCGGCTGATCACCGAGTTCTTGAGCCGGTCCAGCGCCGGGTCCGAGAGGACGCCGTGGGTGGCCATGGCGTAGACCTCGGTGGCGCCGTGGGCCACGAGCTGGTCGGCGGCGGCGCAGATCGTGCCCGCGGTGTCGATCATGTCGTCGACGAGCACGCACACCCGGCCCCTCACGTCGCCCATGACGTCGAGGGCCTCGACCTGGTTGGCGAGGCCGCGGGGCCGGCGCTTGGCGACGGAGCCGACGTCGGCGTCGAGGTTCTGGGCGAAGCGTTCCGCCACCTTGAACCGCCCGGCGTCCGGGGACACGACGACGATGTCGCTCCCCAGGTTCTTGCCGACCCAGTCGGTCAGGACCGGCATGGCCGTCAGGTGGTCGACCGGCATGTCGAAGAAGCCCTGGATCTGGCCCGAGTGAAGGTCGACGCTGACCATCCGGTCGGCGCCGGCCACGGTGAGCATGTCGGCGACCAGCTTGGCCGTGATGGGCTCCCGCTCGGAGGCCTTGCGGTCCTGACGGGCGTATCCGTAGAAGGGGCAGACGGCGGTGATCCGCTTGGCCGAGGCCCGCTTGGCCGCGTCGACCATGATCAGCTGCTCCATGATCGAGTCGTTCACCGGGCCGCTGTGGCTCTGGATGAGGAAGACGTCGGATCCGCGGATCGACTCCGAGAACCGGCAGTGCATCTCCCCACTGGCGAATTCCGAGAGGTTGGCGTCACCCAACTCCACGCCGAGGTGGCCGGCGATGGCTGCGGCGAGCGTCGGGTTCGAGCGTCCGGAGAACAGGTGCAGCCGCTTCTTGGTGACTAGCTCCATGTTCTGCCGCTACACACCCTCGTCGTCGCCTGCCGTCGCAGTGTAGAACGACCCGGTCGTCGAGCCCGCGGGTATATGGCTGCCGGGCTGGAGGACGGCGAACGGGCCGACGATGGCGGACGGGCCGACGACGGCGTCGTAGCCGACGGTCTGCTCCAGGCTGGCTCCCTCGCCGACGGCGCAGTCGACCAGGCGGACGTGCGGGCCGAGCTTGGCCCCCTCGCCGATCACCGTGCGGCCCTGGAGGATCGTGCTCGGGAACAGGGTGACGTCGGCGGCCAGCTTGACCGCGGCGTCGACGTAGGTCTGGGCCGGGTCCACCATGGTCACGCCCACCTGCATCCACCGGTGGTTGATCCGCCGGCGCAGCTCGGCCTCGGCGCCGGCCAGCTGGGCCCGGTCGTTGACCCCCACAGCCTCGGCCGGGTCCTCGGCCTCGATGGCCACGACCTTGTGGCCGGCGTCGTGAAGGACGCTCACCACGTCGGTGAGGTAGTACTCGCCCTGGGCGTTCTCGGGCGACAGCCGGCGCAGGGCCGGGGCCAGCAGGCTCCGGCGGAAGCAGTAGATCGACGTCCCCACCTCGTCGATCTCGAGCTCGGCCTCGGTGGCGTCGAGCTCCTCGACGATGCGGCTGACGCGACCGTCCTTCGTCCGCACCACCCGGCCCATGCCGCTCGTATCGGGAAGGCGGGCGGTGAGCAGCGTCGCCGCCGCGTTCGCCTCGCGATGGGCGTGCACCAGCGTGCCGAGGGTCGACGGCCGGACCAGGGGAGTGTCACCTGGCAGGACGACGATGTCCTCGTCATCGCTGTCGTCGTCGGGGAAGGCGGTCAGGGCCACCGAGGTGGCGTCCCCGGTGCCCCGCTGCACGTGCTGCTCCACGAAGTCGATGATCAGATCGGGCGGCCCGTACTCCTGCAGCGTCTTGGTGACCCGCTCGGCTCCGTGGCCGACGACCACGACGGCCCGGTCGACCAGCAGCTCGCTGAGGGCGTCCAGCACGTGCAGCAGCATCGGCCGGCCGCACAACGGGTGCAGCGGCTTCGGCAGCGCCGACCGCATCCGTGTCCCCTCTCCCGCCGCCATGACCACCGCAGACAGGGGACGAAGCCGCATACGTCTGTTCTACCCCGCGACGACGGCCAAGGGTTGGACGGGGGTGGCTCGGGAGGAAGGATTCGAACCCTCACTAGGGACGCCAAAGGACCCTGTGCTGCCTATTACACCACTCCCGATCGGACGACCAACCTATCGGCCGGCAATTGCGATGCCATCGAACCACCTCGCGGTTCGGGCGTTCATGTCCGTGCTCCGACGGACGGTGACGCACAAGCAGCCCGGCCCCGGCCCGCACGTTGCGCCGTCCCGAACCCTGCACCAATCGAACGCCGGTTCGATCCAAGGCGACATGTCAAGCACTGAAGCGCAATAGGAACCCACGAAACGACCCGCCCGCTCCCGCCTCGGACCGTTACCCGCTATGTTGTCGCCGCCCATGGGATCTCTGATCAAGAAGCGCCGCAAGCGGATGCGGAAGAAGAAGCACAAGAAGATGCTCAAGGCCACCCGCTGGCAGCGGCGCGCCGGGCGGTAGCGCCCGGTCAGGATCCCTGGATGGCGGCGGCCACCGTACGGGCGACGATCCGGTCCTCACCGGGGTAGTCACCCTCCACGAACCAGCTTCCCCCGCTCCCCGCCAGTTGTGGTCTGCGCCCGGACGCCCGGGCCAGCCGGCCGCGCCACGCGGTCAACGCCGGGGCGACCGCCAGGGCGGCGGCCTCCAGGTCGTTGACCGACCCGACGGGCGCCGGTGGGCCGCCGAGCGCGTCCCACGCCCGGTAGACCGACGCGGTGTCGACGTGCACGGGCGGGACGAGCAGCGTGAAGGTCCGGTCCACGCCGGCCAGCGGCTCGACGACCTCACCGACGCCCGACACCCGCGCCCGGCCGCCGACGACGCAGAAGGCGACGTCGGCACCGAGGCGTGCCGCCACCGCCGCGTCCAGGCAGCCGGCCCAGCGCAGGACGGCCGCGGCGTCCGCCGACCCCCCGCCCAGGCCGGCGCCCGCCGGCACCCGCTTGTCGAGGCGCACCGCCGCCCGCCGGCCGGTCGCCGCCAGCGCCCGTCGCACGAGGTTGTCGTCGCCCGTCGGAACGCCCGCGGCGAACGGACCGGTCACGTCCAACCCGTCGCCCTCGGAGAACTCCAACACGTCGGCGAAGTCGAGCGTGACCATCTCGGCGTCGATCAGGTGGTAGCCGTCCGACCGGACGCCCGTCACCCGCAGCGACAGGGTCAGCTTGGCCGGGGCCCGTTCGACGTGCACGCGGCCAGTTTCCCCCAGTCGAGCACCGACAGCTCCTCCGCTCGGGCCTCCGGACGGATGCCGGCGACGGCGAACGCGTCGGGCGGCACCAGGTCGGCCAGCGACCGGCGCAGCATCTTGCGCCGCTGCCCGAACCCGGCCGCCACCAGGCGGAACAGCCAGGACCGGTCGACCTCGGGCCCCACAGCCGGTTCCGGGCGGCGGTCGATGCGTACCAGGGCCGACTCGACCTTGGGCACCGGATGGAAAACCGTGGGCGGCACCCGACCGACGACCCTGGCCGTGGCCCAGTAGGCGACCTTGACCGACACCGCCCCGTACGCCTCGTCGCCCGGGCCGGCGGCCAGGCGCTCGCCGACCTCCCGCTGCACCATCACCAGCATGCGGGCGATGGCCGGTACGCCGTCGAGAAGGTCGGCGATCAGCGGTGTGGCCACGTTGTACGGCAGGTTGGCGACGAGGACCCAGGGCACGTCGCCCCCGCCCAGCAGGGCGCCCCAGTCCAGGCGAAGGGCGTCGCCCTCGACGACGGTGACGCCCGCCGGCTCCACCACTCCCCGCAGGACCGGGACGAGGCCGCGGTCGACCTCGATGGCCGTGACCGACGCGCCCGTCTCGGCCAGCGCAAGGGTCAACGAGCCCAGGCCGGCGCCGATCTCCACCACCCGGTCGCCGGGACCGACCTCGGCCAGGCGGGCCACCCGGCGGACGGTGTTGGGGTCGACGACGAAGTTCTGTCCCCGGGCCCGGCTGGGCGACAGGTCGTGCTCGGCCAGGAGCCGGCGGACCTCACCGCCGCTGAGCGTCACGCCGGCACGCTATGCCGGGACGCCTACCACTCGATCCGTACTTCGATGACCCCGGCGTCGGTGCTGGCCAGCTCGGCGAACGTTCCCTGCGAGAGGTCGATGACCCGGTTCGTGGCCGTCGACGGGCCCCGGTCGCTGACCCGGCAGGTGGTCGACGCCCCGGTGGCGACCCGGGTGACCTTCACGATGGTCCCGAGCGGCAGATCCCGGTGGGCGCAGGTGCCCGGGGGGGCGTCGAACCACGAGGCCAGGCCCAGCACCGCCGCCGCGGCCGGCACGATCGCCTGCAGCAGCGGCGTGAGCGGCGTGGTGGTCGGAGGTGCCGGTGCCGTCGGTGACGGGAACGGCGACGTCGACCCCGCCGGAACGGCCGCGGCGACCGTCGTGGTCGGGGTGGTCGCTGTGGCCGCGGCCCGCTTGGGGTCGGTCGTCTGAGTCGCGGGCGCGGGCGCGGTCGTCGACGGGATCGTGCCGTGGCGTAGGTCGGTGACCAGGTCGTAGGCGGACGCCGCGCCGGCGAGACGAAGCGGTTGGCCGGCCGCCGCGGACGGCCGGTAGCTCCCTCCCGACGCGACCCGGACGGCGGTCGCCGGGTGGCGGCCAGGGTGGCGGACGTACAACGCTCCGCCCGCCACCATCGTCGTGCACAGCCAGGCGGCGCACAGTGGCCGCGTTCTTCCCGTTGTCGGCGTCAGTGGTTTCCTGCTTCCCCGGCCGCCGACTGCTGCGTCCCGGCTCGTTCCAGGACGGGGGAACCCTAGGGGGCCTCGACCCCGGGTTCAAGCTTCTCGGGCGACCGGCAGTCCGAAGAGGGCGGCCGTGTTGGCCCACGTCGCCACCTCGACGTCCTCCACCGGCACTCCCTTGGCCTCGGCGACCGCCGCTCCGACGAGCGCGACGAAGGCCGGTTCGTTCGGCGTCCCCCGGTGAGGAACGGGGGTCAGGTAGGGCGCGTCGGTCTCGACCAGGATGCGGTCGAGCGGCGCCAGCGCCGCGGCGGCGCGCACGTCGCCCGCGGTCTTGAAGGTGATGATCCCGCTGAACGACAGGCTGGCCCCGGTGTCGAGCGCCCGCCGCGCTTCGCCAGGGCCGCCGGTGAAGCAGTGGAACACCGTCCGTGCCGGTACCCCTTCGGCGGCGAGGATGTCGAAGGTGTCGTCCCACGCCTCGCGGGTGTGGATCACCAGGGCCAGGTCACGGTCGTTGGCCAGGCCGACCTGGGTAGCGAACGCGGCCCGCTGGACGTGTCGCGGCGAGTGGTCGTAGTGGTAGTCGAGCCCGCACTCGCCCACCCCGACCACCTCCGGCTCGGCCAGGAGGTCGACGACGGTGTCGACGCCTTGCGACGCGTCGTGCGGATGCAGTCCGACCGTCGCCCACACGGTCCCGGGGTGGGCGCGGGCGACCTGGATGCCGGCCGCCGAGTACGGGGCGTCGGTGCCGACGCAGATGACACGTCCGACCCCGGCGGCGGCCGCCGCGGCCAGAGCCTCTGCCGGCATTCCCTCGTACTGGAGATGGCAGTGGCTGTCGGCCCACATGAAGGGTCAACCGTAGGCCGGGTACCGCCTCCCGCGGGGACGGGTGGCCGGCGCCGCCTCGGCGCCCCACTGCGCCCACCCCAGACGGGGGTACCGGGCGAACAGCTCCAGGTACGGCCCGGGCGAGCAGGCCTCGACGATGTCGTACAGCTCCTCCGGCTTGCGGGAGTGCTCGCGCTTGCGGGTGGCGAGAAGGTTGACCTGGCGCCGGCCGGGGTCGAGCGTCCGCAGGCGGCCCCTGACGCCGAAGAGCACCGGCTCGGTGACGTTGCGGAAGTAGAAGCCGACCCCACGCCCGTCGGAGCCGCCGTCGCGGCGGACCTTGTGCCAGACCAGCATCGACTTGTAGGTGAAACCCCACTGCGCCAGCACCTGGAGGCCGTCGGCGACGAGGGCGTTGGGGACCCACAGGTAGCAATGGCTGCGGTCGGCGGCCAGGTCGGCCACGGGCAGGGCCGCGATCTCGGCCGACGTCATGGTGTCGTACCGGGACAGCCGGCGGTGCTCCGGAGCGACCTTGCCGGTGCGGTTCAGGAACCGCCACGGCGGGTCGGCCAGCAGGGTCGAGAAGCGCTGCCCGGCGAGCTCGGCGAACACGCTCCGGACGGTAGCGCCGGGGGTCGGCGCGACCGCGGAGCCTTGCGGGCCTGTTCAGCTCACCGGTGGCCGGCCTGGTCCAGGGCGGCCTGGAGCGATTGGCGGTAGCCGGTGCTGGTGTAGGTCGCGCCGGAGACGGTGTGGATCTGGGCGTTCTGCGCGGCCAGGGTCTCCTGGCGCAGGATCGGTCCCGCCGTCTGGCTGATCTGGTAGGACCGGGAGCGGTCGGTGGGCAGCTCCAGGGCCTGCACGTCGACGATCCGGTTGCCGGACAGCGTCACCCGCACCTGGACCGGGCCGTAGCGGTTCTCCTCGACCGGACCGTCGACGACCCGGTCGGCGTCGCCCGCAGCAGGCGTTGCCGTTGTCGGCGGCGCGGTGGTCGCCGGTGCGGCCGTCGTGGGGACGGTGAACGGCCCGCCGTCGCCGCCCCGCCCGAACGGCGGGCCACCGGCCGCGGGCTGGGCGGTGGTGGGCGTCGGGGCGGTGCCGCCGGCGGCGGCCGGCGCCGTGAGGGCCGGCGAGGTGTGGAAGTTGGCCAGCAGGACCAGGCCGGCGACGGTGGCGAGCAGGACGGAGAGCGTGCGGCGCATAGGGGCACCTCAGTACGTGAAGCGTTCGGAGTGGATCTGGTGGCGGGGGACGCCGAGGTGGCGGAGGCGGCGGTGCAGGGCGTCGAGGAGCGCGGGCGGCCCGCACAGGTAGATGTCGCGGTCGGCCACGTCCGGCACGAGGCGCTGGAGGGCCGGGATGCCCAGACGGTCGGTCTGGTCGTCGCCGATGTCGGTCCCGGCGATGGGGTACAGGACGATCCCCCGCTTCTGCACCAGCCGGTCGATCTCGTCGCGGAAGACGAAGTCCTCCGAGCGCTGGACCCGGTAGACCAGCGTGAGGTCGCCGGGACCGGCAGGGATGGTCTCGAGCAGGGCCCGCAGCGGGGTGATCCCGATCCCGCCGGCGATGAGCAGGGCCCGCGGGCGGGTCTGGCGGCGGGCGGTGAACGTCCCGTAGGGCCCCTCGGCGAACACCCGCGTGCCCGGGCGCACGTGGGCCAGGGCGCGGGTGAAGTCGCCGAGGTCCTTGACGGTGATGCGCAGGGACCGCCCGTGCGGCGCGGCGGACAGCGAGAAGGGGTGGGCCTGCGACCACAGGTCCCGGGTGAGGATCCGCCACAGGAAGAACTGGCCCGCCTCGGCCGGGACGCGGTCGAGGTCGCGGCCGGTGACGTAGACCGACACCACGCCGGGCCCCTCGGCCACGACGTCGGCGACGCGCAACTGGTGGCGGGCGTTGAACCACAGCGGCCAACCCACCCGCCACACGAGGATCGAGCCGCCGACCACGACGTAGAGGGCGACCCACCAGATCCGGGCCAGCCGGTCGTCGACGAAGTCGCTCCCGACGGCCAGCTGGTGGGCGAAGGTCAGGGCGACGGCCAGGTAGGCGTACAGGTGGACGACGTACCAGCTCTCGCGGCGCAGGCGGGCCCGGGCGGCGCGGACCGACGTGACCGCGACGGCGATGAGCAGGACGGTGCCGACGGTGGCCATGAGGACGTCGGGGTAGTGCCGGATGAAGTCGCCGAACTGGTGGGGCAGGCCCACCCGCCCAGCCTCGGCGTAGCCGAGGGTGACGGCGACGACGTGGAGGACGATCAGCCACGTCGAGGCGAAGCCGTTCCACCGGTGCCAGCGGGCCAGGCCGTCGAAGCCGAGCCGGCGTTCGAGGATCGGCATGCGGGACATCAGCAGCAGCTCGACGAGCACGGCGTCGGTCGCCAGCAGCCCGGTCAACTGCCCGACGCCGGTGAGGACGCCGCCCGGCCCGCTGCTGGTGTGCAGGCCGCCGTCGCGCAGCCACAGCCCGACGGCCACCAGGACGTTGGCGGCGACGAGGACGGCGACGTCGGTGGCCGCCCCGTCGGCGGCCTCGGCGTGGGGCTGCACGGCCACCGGCGGTCGCGCCTCGATGCGGCTAGTCACCGCCGGCTCCGTTCCCACCGGTCGGGAGCAGGATCCGGAACACCGCCGGCCGGGCCTGCACGAGGTCGACCCGACCGCCCTGGGCGTCGACGAGGGCCCGGGCCAGGGCCAGGCCGACGCCCGTCCCGCCCTGGAGCGACACGTGGCGGGCGAAGATGACCTCCTCCTGCCCGGGGGCGATGCCGTCGCCCTCGTCGGCCACCCGCACCTCGGCGTGGTCCCGGTAGGACCGGGCGTCGATGCTGACCGTCCCCCCGCCGTGGCGGAGGGCGTTCTCCAGCAGGGCGTCCACCGCCTGGGCGAGGGCGGCGACGGAGGCGTCGGCCCACACCGGCGGCCCCTGCACGGCCACCAGGTGGCGCGACTCCCGCTCGAAGGTGGGGATCCATCCGGCGGCCTTGGTGGCGACGAGGGCCTGGAGGTCGGCCGGCTCGGCGTCGCCCGCCGGTCGGCCCCGTGCCAGGGCGAGGAGCTCGTCCACCGTGCTCTCCAGCCGGTCGGCCTGGGCCAGCGCGGCTGTGGCCTCCTCCCGCACGGCGGGATCGTCGTGGGAGGCCAGCTCCTCGATGCGCAGGCGCAGGGCGGTCAGCGGCGTCCGTAGCTGGTGGGAGGCGTTGGCCGAGAACTGACGCTCGGCCTCGACCAGCCCCTCGATCCGCTCGGCGCTCTCGTTCAGCGCGTCGGCGACGGCGTCGGTCTCGGGCAGGCCGTGGCGACCGACGTGGACGGAGAAGTCGCCCGCGCCCAGGCGTCGCGACGCGGTGGCCAGGTCGTCCAGGGGCCGGATGAGCCGCCGGGCCAGGAGCAGGGCGAGGACGGTCGCGGCCAAGACCCCGGCCAGCGCGAAGGCGGCGACCACGGCGAGCGCCTTGAACACCTGCCGGTCGGTTGCCGTCACCGGCTCGCTGACGCGGACGATGACACCGTCGATCAGGCGGTTGGTGGTGGTCAGCGCCGGGCCGGCCACCGGGCGGCCGACGACCGTGCGCCGGCCGAGCGGATCGGTGACCTCGACGTACTGGCCGGCGTCGGCGAAGTGCTCGACGGCGGCGAGGGCCACCGGGCGCCCGGCCTCGATGTCGTCGTCGATGGCGAAGCCGATGGCGTCGGCCTGGCGGTCGAGGTGGCGGAGGGCGTCGTTGCGCACCACCTGGCGGGCGGCGATGCCCAGGGGGATGCCGAGTACCAGGATCCCGGTGATGGCCACCCCGAGGGTGGCGAACACGATGCGCCGGCGCACGCCTACTCCAGCTCGAACCGGAAGCCCACGCTGCGCACCGTCGAGATGTACCGCGGCGACGCCGGGTCGTCGCTCAGCTTGCGGCGCAGCGCGGAGACGTGGACGTCCAGCGTCTTGGTCGACCCGAACCAGTGCTCGTCCCAGACCCGCTCCATGATCCGCTCCCGGGGGACGACGGTGCCCGCCTCTTGAACCAGGAGGGCCAGCAGGTCGAACTCCTTGGCCGTGAGCTCCAGCTCGCCGTCGGCCAGCCACGCCCGCCGGGCGCCGGGGTCGACCCGGACGTCCTGGGCGGCGACCGCGGCCTCGCCCCGCCGCCGGAGCTGGGCCCGGACCCGGGCCAGCAGCTCGCCGACCCGGAACGGCTTGGTGACGTAGTCGTCGGCGCCGGCGTCGAGGCCGACGATGGCGTCGAGCTCCTCGCTGCGGGCGGTGAGCATCAGGATGGCGACGTCACGGTCGCCCTGGCGGAGGCGCTGGCAGACGTCGATCCCGTCGATGTCGGGCAGGCCGAGGTCGAGGAGCACGAGGTCGAACGGCCCCGCTTGGGCGGCCTCGAGGGCTTCGGCGCCGGTACGCGCCCACTGCGCGTCGTGGCCGTCCCGGCGCAGCGCCCGCACGAGGGGCTCGGCGATGGGCTCGTCATCCTCGACGACGAGCACCCGCGGCATCTCGGCCAAGATACCGGCACCCGCGATCAGGCCGGTCGCGCCAGGGGCCGGCTCTCGGCCCGGACGAGGATCGCCGTCTCCGGAGTGCGCAGGGCGTACCCGCTGAGGAGCACGACGCAGCTCTCGACGAACAGCGAGGCCAGTCCCAGCGGCTCCAGCCAGTTGCCGATGTCGTCGGTCGCCGAGGGAAGGCCCGTGGTACGGCTCAGGGCGTAGCCGAGGAACGTCGCCCCGGCGAGCACCAGAGCGGCCACCCATGCCCGACGGCTGTCGTGGCGGATCAGGACGGCGGCGGTGGCGAGTGTCCCGACGATCAGCCCGACGTAGGCCCAGCCGAGGTACGGCGTCTCGTGGAACTTGCTCTGGAGGTCGAGGAGGTGGATCAAGGCGACGCCGAGGAGACCGAGCACGGCGACGGCCCTGGTGATGGTCCGATGATGGAGGAGCGAGGGATCGCTGGGCATGTGCCCACGGTACGGAACGGGGCCCAAACCGCGGGATCAGGAAAGGCAAAGGCTTGGCAAAGAAGTCCGGCGGCCGAAGTCCGAGCGGGCTCAGCGCCGGGGGAAGAGGGGCGTGCCCTTCTCGACCGGGACGCCACCCGGGTACCCGCCCCACGCCGCGGCGGCGGGGAGGCGCTGGTCGGCGGGCGAGCCGCCCAGGCCGAGCCGGCGCCAGACCTCGGCCGCGGCCGCGGGGACGGCGGGGTACGCCAGCACGGCGACGATGCGAAGGCACTCCAGCGCGGCGCCGAGCACGGCGTCGACGCCGGGGCCGGGCTCGGCCTTCCACGGTTCGTTCGCTTCCAGGTAGGCGTTCGCCTCCCGGATGAGCTGCCACGTCGCCTCCAGCGCGTCGGACGGCGACAGCCGGTCCCACGCCGCGGCCGCGTCGGCGTAGACCCGCTCGGCGACGGGGGCCAGCGGGCTGTCGGCCTGCGGCGGGGGGCCGACGCCGCCGCACTTGCTGCCCACCACGGTGGCCACCCGTGAGAGCAGGTTGCCGAGGTTGTTGGCCAGGTCGGAGTTGTAGCGGGCGACCATGGCCTCGTAGGAGAAGTCGCCGTCCGGGCCGAACGACACCTCCCGCAGGAAGTGGTAGCGGACGGCGTCGACCCCGAGGTCGTCGACCAGCTCCCGCGGCGCGATCTGGTTGAGCCGCGTCTTGCTCATCTTCTCGCCCTTGACCAGCAGCCACCCGTGGGCGGCGACGCAGCGGGGCGGCTCCAGCCCGGCGGCCATCAGCATGGCCGGCCAGTAGACGGCGTGGAACCGGATGATGTCCTTGCCGATGAGGTGGTAGTCCGCCGGCCACCACGTGGCGAACCTCTCGGGGTCGTCGCCGTAGCCGGCCGCGGTCAGGTAGTTCGGCAGCGCGTCGAACCAGACCCAGGCCACGTGGGCCGGATCCCAGGGCAGGGGCACGCCCCAGTCGAAGGCGCTGCGGCTGATGGAGATGTCCTGCAGGCCCGAGCGGATGAACCCCAGGACCTCGTTGCGACGGGTCGCGGGGATCACCGCATCCGGGTGCGACTCGTACCAGTCGAGCAGGCGCTGCTCGTACCGGGACAACCGGAAGAACCAGTTCGTCTCCTGCATGCGCTGGACCGGTCGCCCGTGGATCGGGCAGTTGCCGTCCACCAGCTCGTCCTCGGTGTAGTACGCCTCGCACGACACGCAGTAGAGGCCCTCGTACGTGTCCTGCTCGATGTCGCCGTTGTCGTACACCGCCTGCAGGAACTTCTGGACGGCGACCCGGTGGCGGTCCTGGGTGGTGCGGATGAAGTCGTCGTAGGCGATGTCGAGCAGATCCCACGCGTCCCGGAAGCGCCGGCTGTTGCGGTCGGCCAGCTCCTGGGGGTGCACGCCCTGGGCCTCGGCCGCCTGCTGGTTCTTCAGGCCGTACTCGTCGGTGCCGGTCAGGAACAGGACGTCCTCGCCGAGCAGGCGGTGCCAGCGGCACACGGCGTCGGCCGTGACGGTCGTGTAGGCGTGGCCGATGTGCGGCGCGTCATTGACGTAGTAGATCGGCGTCGTCAGGTAGAAGCGGGGCACCGCCGTACAGTACCGACCGCCCACTTCGTACCTCCCCCTGTTTCAAGGCATGGCGCGGGCGTACCCTCGGGCCCATGAGCGACTTCCAGACGGAATCCCAGGGCCGGTCGGCCGGGTCCATCCCCGAGAGCATCCCGGTGACGACCGCGTTCGACTTTCCCGAGTGGCGGACCGAGCGCTACATCGGCAGCTGCTTCGGCCTCATCGTGCGCAGCATGGGGGCGATCAAGGGCATCGGCGCCGCTTTCAAGTCGATCGCCGGCGGCGAGGTGCACCAGTACACCGAGCTGCTGGAGGACAGCCGTCGCCACGCCATGGACCGCATGGTGGAGAACGCCCGGATCATGGGTGCCAACGCGGTGGTCGGCATGCGCTTCGACTCGTCGGAGATCGGCCAGTCGCTCACCGAGATCGTGGCCTACGGCACGGCGGTGATCGTCGGCGCCAAGTGATCGCCCTCGTTGTCCTGGCGGGGGTCGCCGTCGTCGCGGTCGTGGGGTGGATGAACCTCCGACGTCACGGCGAGGCCAGCGTCCCCGCCGGAAACTGGACCCGCACCGACGAGGTGTTCCGCGATCCGTCTTCGGACCGGATCATGCGGGTGTGGCTGGACCCGTCCGACGGGACCCGCCACTACGTGCCCGAGTAGACCCGCAGGGCGATGTCGTAGACGGCCCGCTTGGGCACGCCGAGCTGGGCCGTCACCTCGGCGATCGCGGAGCGCTTGTCGGTGCCGGCCGCGAGCCGGGCCCGGAGCGCGGCTTCCACGTCGGCCTCGCCCGCCGGGCCCGGCGGCGGGGCGCCGTCGAGCACGAGCACGTACTCGCCCCTCGGCTCGGTCTCGGCCAGGTGGTCGACTGCTCCGGCCAGCGTGCCCCGCCACACCTCTTCGTGCAGCTTGGTCAGCTCCCTGGCGACGGCCACCCGACGGAGCCCGCCAAGGGCGGCGGCCAGGTCGGCGACGGCCTGGCGGACCCGGTGCGGCGCCTCGAAGAGCACCGTCGTCCGTTGCTCTGTGGCCAGCGCGGCGAGCCGCGCCGTGCGAGCCGGGCCCTTGCGGGGCAGGAAGCCCTCGAAGCAGAAGCGGGCGGTCGGCAGCCCGCTGACCACCAGGGCGACCAGGACCGCCGACGGGCCGGGCACGGTCTCGACGACGTGCCCCGCCGCGGCCGCGGCGGCGACCAGCCGTTCGCCCGGGTCGGAGATGCCGGGCATCCCCGCATCGGTCACGACCGCAACGGTCTCGCCACGATCGAGCAGGTCGACGACGCGGGCGACCTCGCCCGCCTCGTTGTGGTCGTGGACGGCCAGCAGCCGCCCGCCTCCGGGGATGCCCAGGTGCGACAGCAGGGCCCGGGTGCGCCGGGTGTCCTCGCAGGCGATCACGTCCGCCGTCCGCAGCGCCTCCACGGCGCGAGGCGAGATGTCGCCCAGGTT